>JAHFTD010000023.1 GCA_023269565.1 Opitutaceae bacterium
TGACCACCTTTGCGCCACCGCGGGCGAGCCGGCGGGCCGTGGTCTCGCCGATGCCCGACGAGGCCCCCGTGACAATGACGACTTGGCCGGCCAGTTGAGGCATGGCGGCAGTCTGCTATCCGGTGGTAAAACGTCGAAGAAAATCATGCCGGTGCTTGCCGGTCGGCGCGGCCGGGTCTAAGAAATGCCTTCGCCCGGCGTCTAACCTCCAAATGTATCCTCTTATGAAGCCCTCCCGTCTCCTCCTGCCTGTCCTCTGTTTACTGTCCTCCGCCCCCGGACTCCCCGCCGCGCCCGTCACTTCCGCCATCACCGCCGTCACGGTCTATGCCGACCGCGCGGTCGTCACGCGCACGGCCACCGCCGCGCTCGAACCGGGCGTGGCCGAGCTGGTGTTCGCCAACCTGCCGGCGGCCCTCGTGGACAATTCGCTGCACGTCTCCGGCCGCGGCACCGCGCAGGCGACCATCCTCGACGTGAGCGCGAAGCCGGTCTTCGTGGACTTCACGCCCAACGAGCGCGTGCAGACGCTGGAGGACCAGCTCCGCGCGCTCCGCAAGCAGATGCGCGGGCTCGACGACCGCGGCGGCGTGCTCCAGTCGCAGTCCGCCATGCTCGACCGGATGGAGGCGGCGCTGTTCGCCCCGCCGGCCAAGGACGTGCCTCGGCCCGACCTCAACCAGTTCACCGCCTCCCTCGCCTACCTCACCGAGCAGAAGACGAAAATCGCCGCCGACCGAGCTGGGCTCGACGAGCAGCGCGAGGTGCTGCAGGCCAAGATCACCGCCGCCGAGCAGTCGCTCAACGAGCTGCGCGGCGCCGGCGGCCGCAGCTACAAAACCGTGACCGTGCGCGTAAGCGCCGCCAGCGCCGCCAGCGCCGGCACGCTCGACCTCGCGCTGGCCTACACCGTGCCCGGCGCCTCGTGGGCGCCCAGCTACGACGCCCGCGTGCTCAGCGGCGAGCACGCCGTCGCCTTCGGTTATTTCGGCGTCGTCCGCCAGCGCACCGGCGAAGATTGGAAGGACGTGCAGCTGACGCTCTCGACCGCACGGCCCTCGCTCGGCGGCGCCGCTCCGCAGCTCTTCGCGTGGAACCTGGATGTGTTCAACCCCATCATACTCCGCGCCCAGGTGGAGCAGAGCCGCCGCCGCGAGATGATGGCCAAATCCGCCGACGCTCCCGCGGCCGTCAACATGCAGTCGCTCACCTCGAATGCTCCGGGCGAGCTGGAGGACAAGGACGCGATGATGGCGCAGGCCACGCTCGAAACGGGCGCCACCAGCGCGTCGTTCCGCATCGCCAGCGCCGCCAGCGTGCCAAGCGACAACTCGCCGCAGAAGGTGCCGATCACCGCGGCCCGGTTCGCCACCAACCCCGAATACCTCACCACGCCCAAGCTCCAGCCCGTCGCGTTCCTCACCGCCAAGGTTGTCAACAGCTCCGACTTCCCGCTGCTCGCCGGCGCGATGAACGTGTTCCTCGACGACACCTTCGTGGCCACCAGCACGCTGCGCACGGTGATGGCCGGCGAGAAATTCGACCTCGCGCTCGGCGCCGACGAGGGCATCAGCGTCAAGCGCAAGCGCGTGAACAAATTCACCGAGGACACCGGCCTGACCAACTCCGGCAAGCGCATCACCTACGAGTATCTCGTCACCGTCCAGAACAACAAGCGGACCGCCGAGCGCGTGATCGTCGCCGACCAGCTGCCGCTTTCGCGCAACGAGAAGATCGTGGTCAAACAGCTCGCGCCCGACGCCAAGGACGTAAAGCCGACCGACGAGGGCGTGCTCAAGTGGACGCTTGAGCTGAAGCCCGGCGAGAAGCGCGAGCTCACCGTGAAGTTCACCGTCGACTACCCGAACGACGTGAACGTGACCGGGCTCGAGTAGCCTGGCTGCCCGCAGATCGGCATAGCATTTTATTGTAGGGCGGGGCCGCTGACCCCGCCAATAGTCGCAGCATTCGCCTCGTTCGCGGCGGGGTCGCCGACCCCGCCCTACAAAATTAGCCGCATGTCTAGTTCACCTGGCCGCGCAGCCGCCGGGCTTGAGCACGCGTTCGGTCGATGCCGGATATTTCACCGACAGCGCCGCCAGGCGGGCGGGGCGGCGGACGAGTTCTCCGCCGCAGTTTGGGCAGACGTGCCGGAGCACCATCGTGGCGCAGGCGGTGCAGAAGGTGCACTCAAAGGAGCAGATCCACGCTTCGTCCGTGGTCGGCGGCAGATCGCGATCACAGCATTCGCAGTTGGGGCGCAGCTGGAGCATGGGCGCAGTATTGCCGGGCGGCGGAAGGCGGAAAGATTAAAGCGATGAACGGCGACCCGCGCGGGCCGGCGGGCGTTGCGCGGGTTTTTCACGGGGAAAGAAAAACCCCAGCACCTCGCCGAGCCGTTCCGCCCAGGCGGACTCGGTATGTTCGCCACCCGCGGCCTCGTGGTATTGGAGGTCGCCGCCCGGCTGCCAGCCGCGGGCGACCAGCGTGTCGCGCAGCAGGCCGACCACCTCCCAGCCCGGCTCGGCCGTGCCGGTGTCGAGCCAGACGCGCACGTCGGGTTTCTTGCGGAGCGCGGAGAAATCGCGCAGCACGACGCGGTTGTCCCACCACACGGAGGGGGAGAGCGCGCCGACGTGGCCGAAGGTGCGCGGGTGCCAGAGCGCGAGGTAGAGCGAAACGAGCGCGCCCATGGAGGAGCCGGCGACGGCGGTGGTGCGCGGGCCGGACCGCGTGAGGTAGCGGGCGTCGATGAATGGTTTCAGCTCGTGCACGAAGAAACGCGCGTAGCGTTTCGCGTCGCCCTTACTCAGGCACTTCTCGCCGTCCCAGCCGGTGAACTCGCCGGAGGTCGGCGCGTATTCGTTCATGCGGTTGAAGCCGGTGTTGTAGACACCGACCATGATGGGCGCAACGATCTCTCCGGCGCGGATGAGCCGCGCGGCGGTTTCACCGGCGCGCCAGGAATTGCCCAGGAACGCCGTGAGCGGGTCGAAGATGTTCTGCCCATCCTGAAAGTAGACGACCGGGTGCCGTCGCCGGCCACGGCCGTAGCCGGGCGGCAGCCATACGACGACATCGCGGCAGTTGCGCAGCCCGCGCGAGTGGAAGCGGCGGTGCAGACGCAGCGTGCCGTGTGGATGATGCTGGTGGTGCGGCATGGCGGGATGGGCGCGGGTTGGTAGCCGCGGGGGCGGGCGAAGCCAAGCGGTTTTTGGGCGGGCAAGCCGTTGCCCGCGCGTTTTTTGGGCCGGCAGAGTGCGGCCCCGGTAATTATTGGCGCGACACCGTCGCGATTTCGCGTTCTCTGGAGGCTTCCCCTCCCTCCCCTTTCCCATGAAAAAAATCGGCATCCTCCACGGCAAGGAGCGCAGCTTCCCGCAGGCGCTCGCCGCCCGCATCAACGCCCTGAACGAACCCGGCATCACCGCCGAACCCGTGCTCATCAACCAGGTCGTCCAGGGCGAACCGACCGCCTACGCCGTCATCCTCGACCGCATCTCGCAAGACGTGCCGTTCTACCGCGCGTGGCTGAAGAACGCCGCGCTCAACGGCACCGCCGTCGTCAACAACCCGTTCTGGTGGTCCGCCGACGAGAAGTTCTTCAACAACTGCCTCGCCACCAAGCTCGGCGTCGTCGTGCCGCGGACCGTCCTCCTCCCCTCCAAGGAAATGCCGGCCGACTGTTCCGCCGAGTCGTTCTCCAACCTCGCCTTCCCTCTCGACTGGGAGGGGATCTTCAACTACATCGGCTGGCCCGCCTACTTCAAGCCGCACTCCGGCGGCGGCTGGAAGAACGTCTACAAGGTCCGCAACCGCGAGGAATTCTTCAAGGCCTACGACGAGACCGGCCAGCTCGTCATGCTCCTGCAGGCCGAGGTCGTGTTCGAGGACTACTACCGCTGCTACTGCATCGGCGGCACCGACGTCCGTATCATGCCCTACGAGCCGCGCAACCCGCACCACCTCCGCTACGTCGTCGACCGCCCGCCCGGCTTGCCGGATCTGCTCGCACGCATCGAGCGCGACGTGCTCACGCTCAACCACGCGCTCGGCTACGATTTCAACACCGTCGAGTTCGGCGTCAGCGGCGGCGTGCCCTACGCGATTGACTTCTGCAACCCCGCGCCCGACGCCGACCGCAAGTCCGTCGGCGACGAAAACTTCAACTGGGTGGTCGAGGCCGCCGCGCGGATGCTCGTCCGCAAGGCCCAGGCGCACCAGCCCGGCGGCAGCAACACCACCTGGGGCAAGTTCATCAACGAGGCCGCCGCCGGCCCGGCGAAGAAAAAATAGCCGTGGCCCGCGCGAAAAAATCTCCCGCAAGCCAGCCGGCCGCCTTGCGGCCACCGGCAACCGCGCCCCGGCCTCCCGACGACGCCGCGCCGACCAAGGGCGGCCTGTTCACCCTCGGCGTCGAGGAGGAGTTCCAGATTGTCGACCCGGTGACCCGCGACCTCCGCGCGCACATCGAGCAGATCCTGCAGGACGGCCGGATGCTTCTCCGCGAAAGCGTGAAGCCCGAGATGCACCAGTCGGTCGTCGAGCTCGGCACCACCGTTTGCACCGACATCCGCGACGCCCGCTCGCAGGTCGTCGCCATGCGCCAGCAGCTGTTCGCGCTGGCCAAGCGCCAGGGGCTTGTCATCGCCTCGGCCGGCACGCACCCGTTCGCCCACTGGGCCGACCAGAAGATCACCGAGGGTGAGCGCTACAAGGTCATCCTCGAGGACATGCAGCAGATCGCACGCGCCAACCTCATCTTCGGCCTGCACGTCCATGTCGGCATCCCCGACCGCGAGGAGGCCATCCAGATCATGAACATGGCGCGGTATTTCCTGCCGCACATTTTCGCCCTCTCCACCAACTCTCCCTTCTGGCTCGGCAGCAACACCGGCTTCAAGAGCTACCGCGTGAAGCTCTTCGAGCGCTTCCCCCGCACCGGCATCCCCGACCCCTTCGAGTCGCTCTCCGAATACGAGGACTACCTCAAGCTCCTCGTGAAGACCAACTGCATCGACAACGCCAAGAAGATCTGGTGGGACATGCGCCTCCACCCCTTTTTCGACACGCTGGAGTTCCGCATCTGCGACGCCCAGATGCGCGTCGACGAGACCCTCGCCCTCACCGCACTTTTCCAGGCCCTCGTCGCCAAGCTCCACCGCATGCTGAAAAGCAACACCACCTTCCGCATTTACCGCACTCGCGTTCTCAACGAGAACCGCTGGCGCGCCTCCCGCTACGGCCTCGACGGCAAGCTGATCGACTTCGGCAAGCAGCAGGAGGTCGGCACCCGCGCGCTCATCGGCGAACTGCTCGCGTTCGTCGACGAGGTGGTGGACGACCTCGGCTCGCGCGAGGACCTCGACTACCTCCACGAGATGATGCGCCGCGGCACCGGCGCCGACCGCCAGATCGAAGTCTTCAACCGCACCGGCGACCTGAAGGAGGTCGTCGACTACATCGTCACTGAAACCTCCGCCGGCCTCTGAGCCGCACCCCTCTTCCCCGCATGCCCGCCACCCTGACCGCCTTCGACCCCGCGCTCTCCCGCGGCGCCCACAACGCGATCAACGTCTGCCTGCGCCTCCGCCCCGCCGAGCGCTTCACGCTGGTCACCGACCGCGCCTGCGCCGAGATCGCCGCCGCGCTCGTCGCCGAGGTCGAGAAGATCGGCGCGCCGTATGAGGTGTTCATCCTCGAGGATTTCGCCCCGCGTCCGCACCGCGACATGCCGCAGCCCATCCTCGACGCCCTCGCGCGCTCGCAGGTCAGCATCTACGCCTGCCTCACCCATCCCGGCGAGCTCCGCACCCGCATGCAGATGATGGACGTCATCAACCCGTGCCATCTCCGCCACGGGCACATGGTGAACATCAACAAGCAGATCATGCTCGAGGGCATGTGCGCCGACTTTGTCGAGATCGACCGCCTCTCCCAGAAACTCATCGAGAAATGCCGCCGCGCCCAGCGCGTCACCTGCCGGACCGCCGCCGGCACCGCCTTCGTCGCCGAGCTCTCTCCCACGCTCAACTGGGTGAAGACCGCCGGCCTCATCACCGAGGCCAAGTGGGGCAACCTCCCCGGCGGCGAGATCTTTACCTCGCCCTTCAACTCGAACGGCCGCTTTGTCGTCGACGGCGTCGTCGGCGACTACCTCTGCCAGAAATGTGGCGACATCGGCGCCACGCCGCTGACGATTGACATCAAGGACAACCGCATCGCCGCGCTGAGCTGCGCCAACAAGGAGCTGCTCGCCGAGTTCGACCAATACGTGCACACTGACGAGAACTCCGACCGCGTGGGCGAGTTCGCCATCGGCACCAACCTTGCCTGCACGCACATCATCGGGCACATCCTGCAAGACGAGAAACTGCCCGGCATCCACATCGCCTTCGGCCACCCCTACTCCGAGCACACCGGCCAGACCTGGAAGAGCACCACCCACATCGACTGCGTCGGCCGCTTCTTCGACATCTGGCTCGACGACGAACAAGTCATGGCGAAGGGAAAGTTTCTGATCTGATGTTTTCTGCTTAGTCGCGTATGATCCCCGCCGTCCGCCAGCGCTACAACGCTTCGTTCACGTCGGAGCGCTACGCGGCGTTTTTGCGGGAGCTGCGCTCGACGTATTACTGGGGCCCCGATTTCCGCATCGCCGAGACGCCGCTCTTCCTCGACCGCGACGGCGCGCAGCGGGTGAAGGACGCCGCGGCCGACATCCTCCGCCAGCTCGCCACGCCCGCCTTCCGGGAACATACCAAGGCCGCCATCCCCGCCGGGCTCGCCGTGCCCCGCGAGACGCCTTTCCCGCATTTCCTGTGCGTCGACTTCGCGTTGTGCCTCGACGCCGGGGGCCGGCTGCTGCCGCAGCTGATCGAGCTGCAGGGCTTCCCCACCGTCGCGTGCTTCCAGGCGTTCCTCGGCCGCACCTACCCGAAGCACTTCGCCATCCCAGAGGACTACACCACCTGTTTCGGCGGGCTCGACGAGGACGGCTACCTCGAGGCGCTGCAGCGCGCCATCGTTGGCGACTGCCTGCCGGAGAACGTCGTGCTGCTCGAGATCGAGCCGGACAAGCAGAAGACCCGTGTGGATTTCGCCTGCACCCACGCCATGCTCGGCGTCCGCCCGATGTGTGTGACGAAGATCGTCAAGCGCGGCCGCAAGCTGTTCTATTTCTCCGGCGGGCGCGAAGTGCCGATCGACCGCATCTACAACCGCGTCATCTTCGACGAGCTGCTGCGGAAGAAGCCGCCGATGCGCTTCAGCTTCTCCGACGACCTCGACGTGCAATGGGCCGGCCACCCCAACTGGTATTTCCGCGTGAGCAAGCACACCCTGCCGTTCCTCGCCGGCCCATGGGTGCCACCCTGCCGTTTCGTCAGCGAACTCGGCGGCGACATTCCCGCCGACCTCGAGAACTACGTCCTCAAGCCGCTCTACTCCTTCGCCGGGCTCGGCGTCGACATCGCGCCGACGCGGGAGAAAATCACCGCGCTGGAAAAACCCGCCGAGTGGCTGCTACAGCGCAAGGTCGCCTACGCGCCGCTGATCGCGACCCCCGACGGCGCGGCCAAGGCCGAGATGCGCCTCATCCTCGCCGGCGACGGCACCGGCTGGCCCATGCTCGTCAACGAGCTCGTGCGTCTCAGCAAGGGCGCGATGCTCGGCGTGGACTTCAACCGCGACCAGACCTGGGTCGGCTCCTCCGACGGCTACCACCCCCGCGGAATCTGAGCGTGGTGGTGTCGCTTAATGGGTGACTCCTTACACTCCAACCCACCGCGAGTTTGCCGCCTCATACCCCGCTTGCCAATCGGCCCGCCGTGGCTAGCCTGCGCCGGATATGAAACCCCGCCACGCCTTCTACCTCATGAGTCTTACCTCCCTCCTCTTCGCGTTTGCCCGCGGCGACCCGCTCAAGGTCGGCGACACCGCGCCCGCCGTCACCGGCATCACCGAAACCGGCGCATCGCTCAACCTCGGCGAGCTCTACCCGAAGGGCTACACGCTCGTCTACTTCTACCCCAAGGCCGACACCCCCGGCTGCACCGCGCAGGGCTGCAGCCTCCGCGACGCCTATGAGGCACTCACCAAGAAGGGCGTCACGGTCATCGGCGTGAGCGCTGACACCGCCGACGCCCAGAAGAAATTCAAGGACGGCCAGCATTTCCCCTTCACGCTCCTCGCCGACCACGACCTGACGGTGATCAAGGCTTTCGGCGTGCCGGTGAAGTCCGTGCCGGCGATGGGCACCTTTGCGGCCCGCCAAGCCTACCTGATCGACAAGTCGGGCAAAATCATCTGGTGCGACTACAAGGCCAAGACCAAGGAACAGGCCGACGATGTGCTGCGGGTGCTGAAGGGTCTGGGCGTCTGAGCCCATGCGTCGCAGTCTCATCGCGCTGCTGATTCTGGTCAGTGCCGCGTCGCTGTTGGCCGCTCCGCGGCCCCGCGCCCGCGACCTCGGCGTGCCGTTCGAGGGGAAACCCGGCGCACTCAACGCCATCACCGACGTTGCGGGCGTCGAGGTCGGCCACACCACGCTTATCCGCGGCGAGGGCAAACTCATCGTCGGCTCGGGCCCGGTGCGCACGGGCGTCACGGCGATTTTCCCGCGCGGGAAGGCCAACCACTCGCCGGTTTTCGCCGGCTGGTTCTCGCTCAACGGCAACGGCGAGATGACCGGCACCGCCTGGCTCGACGAGGCCGGCATCCTCGACGGCCCCATCGGTATCACCAACACCCACAGTGTCGGCGTGGTGCGCGATGCCATCATCCAGTGGCAGGTGAAGCACGCCAACAAGCCCGAGATTTGGTGGTCGCTGCCGGTCGTCGCCGAGACGTGGGACGGTTGGTTGAACGACATCAACGGATTCCATGTGAAGCCTGAGCACGTGTTCGCCGCGCTCGACGGCGCGCACCGCGGCCCGGTCGAGGAAGGCGCCGTGGGCGGCGGCACCGGCATGATTTGCCACGAGTTCAAGGGCGGCATCGGCACGGCTTCGCGTGTCACCCACGGCCACACCGTCGGCGTGCTCGTGCAGGCCAATTACGGCCTGCGCCGCCAGCTCCGCATCGCCGGCGTGCCGGTCGGGCGCGAAATTCCCGAGGGCGCGTTCCGGCCCGACGAGGACGGCTCGATCATCATCGTCATCGCCACCGACGCTCCGCTGCTGCCGCACCAGTTGAAACGCCTTGCCCGCCGCGCCTCGCTCGGGCTCGGGCGCATGGGTTCCATTTCCGGCGACGGATCGGGTGACATCTTTGTGGCGTTCTCCACGGCCAACACCGTGCCGGCCGAGCGTGGCAAGACCGGTGCCGTGCAGATGATGAACACCGAGGATCTCGGTCCCATTTTCGCCGGTGTGGTCGAGGCGACGGAGGAGGCGATTGTCAACGCGCTCGTCGCCGGCGAGGACATGACCGGCATCGACGGTCACACGGTTAAAGCCCTGCCGCACGACCGGCTGCGCGCGGTATTGAAAAAATACGGCCGGCTGGCGGAAAAGCTTTGATGTCATCGCGAGGCCCTCGCTTTGCGGGGCCGTGGCGATCCATCTGGATTGCTTCGTCGGCCCGCAAAGCGGACCTCCTCGCAATGACAGTCGGCAGCAACCTTGGTCGCCTTCTAAGGATCTGGCGCGCGCAAGCGCGCGGCCTACAGCTCCGCGTCGTCCGCCGCCGCGAGCGCCCCGGCCTGCGGGTCGCGCTGCGCCCGCTCGATCCAGTCGGCAAACAGCGTGATACGCCCGAGCCATTCGGCCGGCAACGGTGCGGCCACGAGGTCGATGATCCGCCGCGAGCCGTCCACCGCGATAACGACGTTGCGGTCGTGCGTGTCGGCCACCAGCCACGGCGAGCCGTCAAGGAATGCCAGGCGCGGGTGGTCGCGGTCGGCGCGCAGAAAACGCGAGGGGATCGGGATGAGCCGCGCGGGGTCGAGGCCGGAGACGTCCGTGTTCTCCGGCAAACCCTGTCCGTAGGCCTGCTTCGCGATGAGGATGCCCTCGGGCGAAATGCCAAGAACCTCGGTGGGGATGCCGATCTCGTGTGTCAGTTGCAGTTTTTCCAGCAGCATCCGGTAGCTGCCCGGCACGGCGTTCGCCACCAGCAGGTCGCCCTCGCCGCGGTGGAAGGCGAACGTCGCACCCACGGCGCCACCCTCGCGGAAAAGAAAAAATTTGTAGACCGAGCCGTCGCCCGCCGCGAACGCCAGCGCCTCCACGCCGCCGCCGATGCGCCGCAGGTGCGTCGTGTTGGCCTCGAACGGATCGCCGCTGGCCGGGTCAAATCCGAAAATCTCAAGCGGCACGAACGGGAGCGTCGCGCGGAATGCGCGGATGGCCGCCCCGAAGTCGGCCCACTCGCCGCCGGCGCCCTCGAGCAGGCTTACTTCGTCTTCCTGGAGGAGGAGGAAATCGCGGTCCGGATCTGCGCGGATACGGCATTGCCCTGCCGCCGCGACCAGGTGATCGAGCGCCCGAAGTCGTCGCCCGTGACCGTCCAGAACAGCGGCTTGTCCGGGGGCGTCGGGGAGCCGGGCGCCTTGGAGCCAGGTCGGCTGGCCGCTGAACGGGTCGGTTTGCTGCATGGCTCGGGCATGCGCCGAACGTCGCGTTGCGCGCGCCCGGACGCAAAGGATTTTTGCGCGCAGGTTGTTCACACGGGGCGGCCATGGCGAGCCCGCATCCACGCCCCCGGCCGGAAAGCTCGGCGGCGGTTGTAACCGTTGCGCGCTTGCGCCCGCCGCCCCGCTCCGAAAACCTCTCGCTTGACACCCCCCGGCCCCTGCCCTGACTTTGCTCCTCTTTTTCCTTTCTCCCCATGCAACCAACATTCCGCCCGCACCGCAAGAAACGCGCCCGCAAGATCGGTTTCCGCGCCCGCAAGTCCACCCGCGGCGGCCGCAAGGTCCTCCGCGCCCGCCGCCGCAAGGGCCGCAAGCGGCTGACGGTCGTCTGACCCGATGCGCCTGCGCGCCGGGCAACGCCTGCGGCGCAACAATGACTTCCGCGCCGTCCGTGAACAGGGCCGCCGCCACGATGGCGGCGCCTTCCTCCTTACTTGGTGCCTGCGCCCCGGCCCGACCGGCCCCGCCCGCGTCGGGGTCGTCGCCTCCCGCGCCGCCGTCGGCGGGGCCGTCGAGCGCAACCGCGCCAAGCGCCGCCTCCGCGCGGTCTACCGCAAGCACCAGCAATTCGTGCCCGCCGGCCTCGATCTCGTCCTCACCGCCCGTGCCGCGCTCCTCCGCCTTGAATTTTCCGAAGTCGAGCAAAGATTCATCCAAGCCTGCCGCAAGCTGGCCGGCCCCGCGACCCATGCCTGATCTTTCCCTCCCCGTCCGCGCCGTCGCCACCCTGGTGCGACTCTACCAGCTGACCCTTTCGCCCGCGCTTGCCGTGGCGGCCCCGTCGTGCGGCTGCCGCTTCACGCCCACCTGCTCGCATTACGCGCTGGCCGCGCAGCGTAACCACGGCTTCTTTGCCGGGCTTGCGCTGACACTGCGCCGGCTGGCCAAGTGCGGCCCGTGGCATCCCGGCGGCAGCGATCCCGTGCCGCCGCGCAGGTTGACCTGCCGGGCCGTGGCGCCCGTCCCACCGCTCCTTCCCCGTCACTCCTCGCTTTCCTAATGGATAAGAAGAATACCGTCATCGGTGTGTTGCTGCTGCTCGCCGCCGGCGTGAGCTTTTACTTCAGCGCGAAATACGCGCCGCCGCCCCCGGTCCGTCCGCCCGCCGCCGCGCCGGCCACCAGCGGCAGCACCACCGCCCGGAACGAGGCGCCGCCGCCCGGCCCGGCCACCACGCCCAGCGACGCCACCCTCCGCGCCGGCCCGAAGGACGAGCATCCGGCGAACTTCACCACCCTCGCCAACGAGTTCATCGCGGTGAAGTTCACCGACCACGGCGGAGCGATCGACAGCATCGCGCTCAAGAAGCACCTGGCCGTGCTCGGCCAGCCCGGGCTCTACACGCTCAACCAGCCGCAGGCCGCCCCTGCGCTCAGCTTCGCCGACTTCCCCGGCGCCGACCGCGACGCGCGGTATGAACTTGTTTCGAGCAACGCCGCCGAGATCGTCTACCGCGCCATCGTCGCCGGCCGGCTGGAAATCACGCGCCGCTACACTCTGCTCGGCGGCACGGCGGGCGACCCCTACCAGATCCGTCACGAGAGCACCTTCCGCAATCTGGGCACGCAGCCGCTCATCCTGCCGCGCGGTTCCGTCAATATCGGCACGGCCGCGCCCATCAACGAGCAGGATTTCGGCACCTACCTCAACGTCGGCTACCACGACGGCAAGGACACCTCCTTCCTCCGCCGCAGCGAGCTCGAAGGCGGCGGCTTCCTTAGCAATTTCGGCGTCGGCTCGAAAACCGACCTGCCCTTCATTGAGAAACCCGTGGCCGTCACCTGGGCTTCCGTGAAAAACCAGTTCTTCGCCGCCTTCCTCACTCTCGACCAGCCCGGCACCGCCATCCGCCTCGAGCGCGTGAAGACCTCGCCGCGCGCGCCGGTGGAGGATCGCCGCGCTTACGGCGTCACCGGCTACGCGCTCTTCGACCTCAAGCCGCTCGCCGCCGGCGCCACCGTCACCTGGGGCGCCACCTACTACGCCGGCCCCAAGGAATACCACCGCCTCGCCAACACCGACTTCTTTAAGCACAACGAGGACCTCGTCATGGAATTCGGGTTCTTTGGCTTTTTCGCGAAGATGTTGCTGACCATGATGACGTGGGTGCACGGTTGGATGGGCTCCGTCTCACCGGGCTGGGCCTGGGGCTGGGCCATCGTCCTCACGACGCTCATCCTCAAGATCGTTTTCGTGCCGTTCACCCTCGCCGCCTCGCGCTCGGCCAAGCGCATGCAGAAGCTCATGCCGCTCGTCACCGCCCTGCGCGAGAAACACAAGGACGAGCCGGCGAAGGCGCAGGAGGCGATGATGAAGCTCTACAAGGAGCACAAGGTAAACCCGCTCGGCGGCTGCATCCCCATCCTTATCACCATTCCCTTCTTTATCGGCTTCTTCTCGATGCTGCAGAGCGCGGCCGAGCTGCGTTTCGCCCCGTTCCTCTGGGCACACGACCTGTCCGCCCCCGACACCGTGGCCTACCTGCTCGGGCTGCCGCTGAACATCATGCCGGTCCTCATGGGCGCCACCACCATCATCCAGATGCGGCTCACTCCCACGCCCACCACCGACAACGCCCAGGCCACCATGATGAAACTCATGCCGTGGATCTTCATGTTCATCTGCTATAACTTCGCCTGCGCGCTTGCGCTCTACTCATTTGTCAACGGCGTCTTCACCATCGGCCAGCAGATCATCATCAACCGCCTGCCCGAGCCTGTGCTCGCCACACTGCCCGCCGCGGACGGCTTGAAGAACGTCACGCCCGCGAAAAAGAAGAAATAACCCGCCATGGCCGGCCACAACAAATGGTCCAAGGTCAAGCGCGCGAAGGCCGTCACCGACGCCCGCAAGGGCAAGGTTTTCTCCCGCCTCTCGCGCGAGATCACCATGACGGCCAAGGCCGGCGGCGGCGCGCCCGACGGCAACGCCCGCCTGCGCACCCTCCTGCTCAAGGCCCGCGAGGCCAACATGCCGGTGGAAAACGTCGACCGCGCGATCAAGAAAGGCACCGGCGCACTGCCGGGCGTCGTCTTCGAGGAAATCACCTACGAGGGCTACGGCCCGGGCGGCATCGCCTTCGTGGTGAAGTGCACCACCGACAACAAGCAGCGCACCGCGCAGGAAGTGCGCTCCATCTTCGCCCGCTGGGGCGGCAACCTCGCCAGCGCGGGCGCCGTCGCCTTCCAGTTCCTCCATGCCGGCCAGTTCCTCATCGCCCGGGAACGCTGCGCCGAGGACCGGCTCATGGAGGTCGCGCTCGAGGCCGGCGCCGACGACGTCATCACCACCGAGCAGGGCTTCGAGGTTCGCTGCAACCTGCATCTGTTCGACAAGATGCTCCACGCGCTGGAGCAAGCGGGCATCAAGACCGAGTCCGCTGAGATTTCCTACATCCCCGCCTCGACCGTGCCGGTCACGAACCTCGACCCCGCGCGTGCGTTGGTGAAGTTGCAGGAGGCGCTAGAGGAGGACGAAGATGTCCTGCAGGTCTTCTCGAACGAGGAGATGGACGACCGGCTTAGCGAGGCCGCGCACGCGGGCTGACGGCGGGTTATTTCCGCCGCGGGGCGAAATGCGCCGCCTGCCGCGCCAGTTGCTGCTCCAGGCTGCCGCACACCAGCTCGCACAATCGGACGATCGACGGATCCGCGATGGTGTAGTAGACTTGCAGGCCCGCCTTGCGCCGCGCCAGGATGTGCGCGTGGGTGAGGTGCTGCAGGTGCCGCGAGATGTTGGCCTGCGTGCCCTCCGTGGCCGCGACGAGCTCGGTGACATTCTTCTCACCCGCGAGCAGCGCCTGGATCAGCCGCAGCCGCATCGGCTCGGCCAGCACGGCAAACCGCCGCGCCACGAGAACCAGTGCTTCGGCGGAGAGGGGGCGGCGGGCTTGCATCCGGGCCAGTGAACCGGCGCTTGACATGATTTCAAGCATATACGTATATGCTCATATAAAGTCAACCCCACCCATGTCCCCCACCCTCCCGCTCCGTTGCCGCGTCCTGCTGCTGCCCTTGGCGCTCCTGCTCGGCGCGGCCGGTTGCCGCCGGGGCGAGCCGACCCCGCCCGCCGCCGGCGGACCGGCTGTCGCGGTGGCCGTGGCTCCGGTCGAGGTGGCCCGGCTGCCTGCCGTGGTGGAGGTGCCCGCCACCGTTCGTCCGGTCGAGCGGGCGCTGATCGCGGCGAAACTGACTGGAACGGTCACCTTTCTGCCGTGGTCCCTCGGCCAGTCCGTGGCGGCCGGTGCCGTGCTCGTGCGTCTCTCCGCTCCTGAAAATGAGGCGCGGGTGCGCCAGGCCCAGGCGCAGCTCGACGAGGCCGTCCGCACCGAGCGGCGTGAGCAGGAGCTTGTGACCAAGGGTGTCAACCCAACTGATGCGCTGGCTGCCGCCGAAGAGCGGCTGCGCTATGCCCATGCGGCCCTAGCGGAGGCACAGGCCCTGCTCGCCCATGCGGAGATCCGCGCGCCTTTTGGCGGCACCGTGGCCGAAAAGCTTGTCCTGCCCGGCGATTTGGCCACCCCCGGCCTGCCCCTGCTCATTTTGGAGAATCCCCACCGTCTCCGCGCCGAGACCGCGATACCCGATACTCTCGCCTCCGGATTGGCGCCGGGCCATCCACTGCGCGTTGCGGCGGAGAGCGGCGTTATCATTGAGGCCGTGCTGGAGGAACTCTCGTTCGCTTCCGATTCCACGAGCCATTCCCGGTCCGCCCGTATCCTGCTGCCCGATGACGCCCCGGTGTATTCCGGCCAGTTCGTCCGCGTGCTCCTGTCCGGCAACGTGACGGAAGCGCTGACCGTTCCCGCCAGCGCCCTCACCTTGCTCGGCCAGATGGAGCGCGTGTTTGTTATCGCCGACGGTCGCGCCGTGCTCCGGATCGTCAAGTCCGGCCGCCAGCTGGACGGCCGGGTGGAGATTTTATCCGGCCTCAATCCCGGCGAGCAGGTGGTCCTGGCTCCGCCCGCCGCCCTGCGCGACGGCTCGTTCGTCCGTCGCCAGCCATGACCTCGCCCCGCCGCCGCCTGGCCGGCCGGCTCGCCGCCGCGTTTGCGGAGTCGCCCCTGACGCCGCTCGCCATCGTCGCCTCGCTGTTGCTCGGCGCTTTCGCGGTGCTGTTGCTGCCGCGCGAAGAGGAGCCGCAGATCAAGGTGCCGATGATTGACGTGCATGTGGCCATGCCCGGCGCCACGGCGCACGAAGTTGAGAACCGCGTCACGCGCCCAATGGAAAAACTCCTTTGGGAAGTGCCCGGCGTCGAATACCTCTATTCCACTTCGCGCCCCGGCTCCTCGCTGGTCATCGCGCGCTTCACCGTCGGCTCCGATCCAGAACAGTCGCTCGTCCGTCTCAATCAGAAACTACAGGCCAATTTTGACCGCATCCCCGCCGGCGTCAGCCCGCCGCTCATCAAGCCGCGCTCGATTGACGACGTGCCGGTGCTCGCCCTCACGCTGCACAGCCGCACCGCCGACCATCTCACCCTCCGCCGGCTCGCCGCGCAGCTCGATGACGCCGTGAAGGCCCTGCCCGACGTCGCCGAGACCACGCTGCTCGGCGGGGTGCGCCGCCAGCTCCGCGTGCTGACCGACCCCGCCCGGCTCGCCGCCCGCTCGCTCACACTGGCTGATCTCACCACGGCCCTGCGCGCCGCCAACGCCCGCACGCAAAGCGGCGCGGTCAACACCGCCAACCACGAGGTGCTGATCGAGACCGGCGCCTATCTCCGTGATGCGGCCGATGCCGGCGCCGTGGTGGTCGGTGATTCCCAGAGCCGCCCCGTCTTTCTCCGCGATGTTGCCGATATTATCGATGGCCCGGCCGAGCCCGCCGATTATGTGCTCTACGGCCGGGGCGGAGCGGGCGGCGAGGATGAGGCCGCTGTCACGCTCAGTGTCGCCAAGCGCCCCGGCGCCAATGCCGTGGCTGTCGTCCGCTCGGTGCGGACCACTGTCGACCGCCTGCAGGGCGTGCTGCTGCCCGCGGGGGTCGAGGTCACCGTCACGCGCGACTACGGTGCGACTGCGAGCGAGAAGTCCAACGAGCTGCTGCTACACATGGGTCTCGCGGTCTTCGGCGTCGCGCTCCTCATCCTGCTGTTCCTGGGCTGGCGTGAGTCGCTTGTCGTGCTGCTGGCCATCCCGGTGACGCTCGGCCTGACGCTGCTGGTCTTCTATCTTTACGGTTACACGCTGAACCGTATCACGCTCTTCGCGCTGATTTTTTCGATCGGCATCCTGGTCGATGACGCGATTGTTGTAGTTGAAAACATCGTGCGCCATCTGCGGCTGCCTGGCGCGCAGGGGAAAAGTCTCCTCGCCGTCGCCATCGAGGCGGTGGACGAAGTGGGCAATCCGACCATCCTTGCGACCTGGGCCGTCATCGCCGCGGTGCTGCCGATGGCGTTCGTCGGTGGGTTGATGGGGCCCTACATGCGGCCCATCCCCATCGGCGCGAGCGCCGCGATGGTGTTTTCCCTCGGTGTCGCGTTCACCATCACGCCGTGGGCCGCGCTGCGCGTGCTCGCCCGACACCGGCTGGTGCTCGCGCCGGCCCACGAGGCCGAGCTGCACGATCGCGCGCCCGACACCTTCTTCACGCGGCTCTATCACCGCATCATGCAACCGCTGATCGGCACGGCGCGCTGGCGCTGGGTCTTTCTCGGGATCGTGGCGGCGCTTCTGTCCGCGGCAGCGGCGCTCGTGCCGCTGGGCGCCGTCAAGGTCAAGATGCTGCCCTTCGACAACAAGTCGGAATTCCAGGTCGTCCTGAATATGCCCGAGGGCACGACGCTGGAGGAGACGGCGCGCGTCGCCCGCGAACTCGCCGCCGCCGTGCGCACCGAGCCCGAGGTGCGCGACTATCAGATCTACGCCGGCACCGCCGCGCCGTTCAACTTCAACGGCCTGGTGCGCCACTATTTCCTGCGCCACGGCCCCAACGTGGCCGACCTGCAGGTGAACCTGAAGCCCAAGGACGAGCGCGCGGCGCAGAGCCACGACATCGCCGTGCGCGTGCGTCCGCGGCTCGCCGCCATCGCCCAAAAGCGCGGCGGCCGCATCGCCGTCGCCGAGGTGCCGCCGGGCCCGCCGGTGCTGCAGACGCTCGTGGCCGAAATCTACGGCCCGACCGAGGAGGCGCGCCTCGCTATGGCGACGCGTGTGCGCGAGGTTTTCCGTAAAACTGCCGGCGTGGTCGACGTCGACTGGTATGTCGAGGAGCCGCAGCCGACGGTGCAGCTGCGGATTGACCGCACCAAGGCCGCGCTGCATGGCCTCACCGTGCAGGAAATCGCGCGCACTGTGCAGGCCGCGCTCAGTGGCGCGCACCTCGACCTGCTGCACCAGCCGGTGGAGCGGGAGGATGTGGATATCGTCGTCGAGTTGCCGCGCAACCGGCGTGGAAATTCCGAGGATCTGCTCGCGTTGCATCTGCGCTCCGCCGCCGGAACCTTGGTGCCGCTGCGCGAGTTCGTGACGCCCGAGCGCACGGTGAACGAACGCTTTCTCTACCGGAAAAACCTGCGTCCGGTGGTTTACGTGACGGGTGATGTCGCCGGGGCAGTCGCCAGCCCGGCCTACGCCATTTTCGCCATGAACGGGGAGTTGGCAAAGCTCGACGGACGGAACTTCGGCGGGACGCAGCCGCAGGTTGAGCTCTACAATCTGCGGCAGCCGGGCGGCGAACTCGAGCCTGAGATCAAGTGGGACGGCGAGTGGCAGGTGACGCTCGAGGTGTTCCGCGACCTCGGCCTGGCCTTCGCAGCCGTCTGCCTCCTGATCTACATGCTCATGGTCGGCTGGTTTCGGAGCTACGTGACGCCGTTTGTCATCATGGTGGTGATTCCGCTCTCGCTCATCGGCATCCTGCCGGCCCACGCGGCGATGGGGGCGTTTTTCACCGCGACCTCCATGATCGGCTTCATGGCCGGGGCCGGCATTGTGGTGCGGAACTCAATCATCCTCGTCGACTTCATCGAGCTGCGCCGGTCGCAGGGCCGGCCGCTGGCCGGGGCGGTCGTCGAGGCCGGGGCGGTGCGTTTTCGGCCGATGCTGCTCACCGCGCTGGCCGTCATCGTCGGCGCATCGGTCATCCTTAGCGATCCGATCTTCCAGGGCCTGGCGCTTTCATTGATGGCGGGTGAGGTCGCCTCGCTGCTGATCAGCCGCTTCACCGTGCCGGTGCTTTATTTCATGGTGTTTACCCACCGCCAGAGTTGATCCGGGAGGCGAGTCCCGGGCTGAAGCGGAGCGCGGGCGCGGTTAAACTGCGCTCTACCTGCAGCGCACAATGCCGGCTGGTCGCCGGGGGAGATTGTGTGTATGGTAAAAAACATGAAGGCAATTTTTCCCTCCCTGGCTGTGGCCTTCTTTTGTTTTCCCGGTGTGCCAGGCCTGGCTACCGAAACTCCTGCTCCAACCGAGCCCAAAATCACCTGGGTGGATGCCACCGACCCGACGGTGACGGACATCCGCGCTGCCGGCGAACGGAACATCGAGCGCGTGGGGCGCGCGCTGATTTCCGAGGTGGACCAGACGGTTGCCGCCCGCGGACCGGCGGAAGCATTGGCGGTGCTGCATCTGAAAAATTTCCCGCTGCCCAAACCCGGGCCCGGCCAGCCGCGGGTTACCATTATCAAATTCCCCAGCCTGCGCGTGCGAAATCCCGACAACCGGCCCGATGCCGCCGACCAAGCGGCGCTCGACCGGATCCAATCCGAGCTCGATGCCGGTAACGCGCCCCCGAGCCTGCTCATCCAGCGCATCGAGCGGCCTAGCGCACCTGTCGAATGGCGGGTCTACCGTCCGATTGGCACCTCCAACCGCTGCCTGGCCTGCCACGGAGATCAGGATTCGCTGTCACCCGCCGTTCGAGCCGAGCTGGATCGGCTTTATCCGCACGACCAAGCCACCGGCTATTCCGCCCAGCAATGGTGCGGAGTCATCCGTCTCTCACTGGTGGCAGCAGAACCGGGGCCACCAGTTCATATTCGCAAGCCGTAACTTCCAAAAAATATTAAATTCCCAATGTGCCGTTCATCCCTGCTTCTCGTTGCCCTCGTTCTGACCGGCTTCGGCGCCGACGTCACAAAAATCTCCTCCGCCGACGCCGCCCACCTCGTCACCGAGGGCAAGGCCGTGCTGGTTGATGTGCGTGAGCCGGCCGAATGGGCCGACACTGGCGTCGCCGCGCCCGCCCACCTGATTCCGAAGAGCGATTTCGACGGCCAGCAGGAGTTATGGAGGCCTTTTCTCGAAAGGGTCGCCGGCCGGCAAATCATCCTCTACTGCCGCTCGGGCCACCGTGCCGGCCTCGTGGCCGCCGCTCTCGCCGGAAAAGGCTATGCCACCGCCAACGCGGGCGGGCTTCACGACTGGCAGGCCGCCGGTCTGCCCGTGCGGCCGGCAACGGCGCCACCCGCGGCACAGAAATAATCCCGGTTGGCCGGAAGCCGATGGGCGTAGCGAGAAATTTTCCATCGCCCGCCGCGGCCTGCTCTGCCAAAAGCGACGGCATGCTCACCCGGTTCTCCGTCGCTCCGCTGCACACCATGACCCGCACCCTCGCCGCCGTGGCGATGGGCCGCTCGGCGCCCGAACTCGTCATCACCGGCGCCCGCCTGCTTTCCACCTACACCGAGCGCATCCACGCCGACCGTGAAATCTGGATCACCGGTGGCCGCATCGCCTGCGTGCAACCCGCCGGCTCCTTCCAGAAACGCCGGTTTCCGGGCGCACGCCCGAAGATCTATGACGCCCGCGGCGGCCTGCTCGCCCCCGGTCTGGTCGACCCGCACGTCCATATCGAGAGCAGCATGATGACCGCGTGCGCCTTCGCCGAGGCCGCGTTGCTCAACGGCACCACGACTGTTTTTTGCGACAGCCATGAAATCGGCAACGTCTGCGACACCGCTGGCGTCGAGTGGATGCTGGCGGATGCGCGGCGCGCTCCTCTGTCCGTTTTTCTCACCGTGCCGAGCACAGTGCCCGCGACCAACGCCACGCTGGAAACCGCCGGCGGCGACCTCACTCCGAAAAAAATCGGCCGCCTCTTTGACCGCTGGCCCGAGGCCGTGGCGCTGGGCGAGAAGATGGACTTCATCCCCGTCGCGCTGGGCGACACACGCAGTCACGCCATCCTGGCCGAAGCCCTGCGCCGCGGCCGGCCGGTATGCGGTCACATCTACGGGCGAGAGTTTGTCGCGGCCGGCGCGGCCAGTGGCATCACCGACACCCATGAGTCCATCGACCGTGAAATCGCCAACGATTTTCTCGAGGCGGGCCTCTGGATTTTTCTGCGCGGCGGCAATCCCGCCACGCCGTGGCACTCGCTGCCCTTGGCGATCAAGGCCGTGACCGAGCTCGGCGCCAATCCCAAGCGCGTCTGCGTCTGCACCGACGACCGTGACGCCGACGACCTGTTTCTTTTCGGCATGGATTGGGTCGTGCGCCAGGCGGTCGCCGCCGGATTGAAGCCCGTGACGGCCTGGAGCCTTGGCTCGCTGCATCCCGCCACGCGCTATGCGCGGGACGGCGATTTCGGCGGCCTCGCGCCCGCGCGTCGCGCCGACATCGTGCTACTGAACGACGCTCTCGAGGTGCAGAATACCTGGTATGGCGGCGAGCTCGTCGTTGAGCGGCGCAAGATCACCCCTTTGCTCGACCGCGCGCTTAGCCGCCGCTACCGCTACCCGCGCGCGGCTTATCAGACCATCAAACTGCCCCGCACCCGGAAGCCCGCCGCACTCATCCCGGCCCTGCCGACCCGGGTCGTGACGGCCAACGCCATCCGCCTTGTCCCGCCCGGCATCCTCACCGCTCGCGAACGAATCACCCTTTCGCCCGCCGCCAGCTGGACCGAGCATTTCCGCAAACACGATTTGTGTTTCGTCACCGTCGTGGAACGACACGGTCTGACCGGCGGTGTGGCCCACGGCCTGCTCAGGGACTTCGGCCTGCGTCACGGCGCGGTCGCGAGCAGTGTCGGCCACGACGCGCACAACATCATCCTCGCCGGCACCAATGAGCGTGATTTGCAGCTCGCGCTGGCCACGGTTAAAAAACTCCGCGGCGGCGTCTGCGTCGTGCGCGGCGGCCGGGTGCTGGCCCGCGTCGCCCTGCCGGTGGCCGGCTTGCTTTCCGACCAGCGCGCGCCGGTTGTCGCCCGGGCGACCATCGCCCTGAAGCGCGCCTGGACCCGGCTCGGCTGCCGGGTGCCCTACATGGGCTTCAACCTCATCCCGCTCTCGGTGATCCCCGAACTTCGCATTACGGACAAAGGCCTCGTGCTCGTGAACGAGATGCGGATCGTGCCGCTCTTCGAGCCGGTCAAGTAGCCCTGCCCGCGCAGCTACTTCGGCAGACGCGCGGCTTGGACGAGGCACACGCAGTCCTCGCCGTCCTCGGTGTGCAGCCAGTGCAGGCCGAGCCCGGGAAAAGCCCGGTCCATCGCCGCGCGCAGTCCGCCGACCTCGAGCACGACGATCCCGTTGGGCTGCAGCCGCGCGCGCGCTTGGCGGAAAATTTTCCGGATGACATCGAGCCCGTCGCGCCCGCCGTCGAGCGCCAGCGCCGGTTCCTGCCGGAACTCGGCCGGCAGCCGGCGCAGCTTGCGCTGCGGGACGTAAGGCGGGTTGGCGATGATAAGGTCATATTTCACGGTCGGCACGGTATCGAAGACATCCGAGCGCCAGAGTTTGATGCGCTGGGCGAGCCGGTGCTGCGCGACGTTGAACCGGGCCACGGCCAGCGCCTCGGACGAGAGTTCGATGGCGTCGATTTTTGCCTGTGGAAAACGATGCGCGAGCAGGACGGCAAGGCAGCCCGAGCCGGTGCAGAGGTCGGCGGCGTGCCGGGTGGGCCGGCCCCGCGGCAGCCATTGCGGGATCAGGTCCGGCAGCAACTCGACAAAGTAGGAACGCGGGATGATGACGCGTTCGTCCACATAGAAGCGGTGTCCGCCGAGAAACGCCTCGCGCGTAAGGTAGGCGGCGGGCACGCGCTCCGCGGTGCGGCGGCGGAAGACCCCGGCGACGCGCTCCTGCTCGGCGGCGGTGAGTTTGCGGCGCAGGACGGCAGGCTTGCTGTCGAGCGGCAGGCCGAGCGTGTGCAGGAGCAGGTAGAGCGCCTCGTCGTGCACGGTGGTGGCGATCTGCCCGAGAGCGACCCGGCGACGCCGGTAAAGTTTTTCCGCATGCGCGAGCCAGTCGCCAAGTGTGGCGGGACGGGCGGAGTTTATGGACCGGCGCGGCGCGCTCATCCGCCGAGGAGATTGAGCAGCACGGCGAAGGGCCAGACCGTGACGCCCATCGCGAAGGCGAGCAGGCCGCGCACCGGCGGCAGCAGCAGCAGACCGAGAAAGAGAAAGAAACTCCAGCGCGCGAGCCCGAGGTAGGTTTCCTCGCTCATGCCGACGAGGTGCCGCAGGATGTTGCCGCCGTCGAGCGGGGGCAGCGGGATGAGGTTGAAGACGGCGAGGAAGACATTGATTTGGATGACGAGCATCGCGAGCTCCGCCGCGCGCGGGTCGAAGCGGCTCGCCACGCCGCCGAGAAGCGCGGCGAAGAACGCGAGGCCGAGGTTGGCACCGGGCCCGGCGGCGGTCACCAGCACGTCGTCGCGGCGGGGGTGCTTGAAATTGGCCGGGTTGGTGAGGACGGGCCGGCCCCAGGCGAGGAAGAAGCCGCCGGGGATGACAAAGATGCAGAGTAGCGGGAGAATAATGGTGCCGAGCAGGTCGATGTGGGCGGCGGGGTTGAGGGTCACGCGGCCATCGCGCGCGGGGGTGTCGTCACCCAGCCGGTCGGCAGTGAAGGCGTGGGCCCATTCGTGGAGGCAGAGGCTGGCGAGCAGGACGAGGAAAAGGATGGCGCCGTTGCGCAGGGTGATGGGATCGAGATCCATGGGCGGTCAGTTTGCCCCGGCCGGGCCGAGCTGGTCGAGCAAAGTTTGCTTCTGCTTCGCCAAGGCGGGCTGGTCAACCGTCGCCAGCAGGGCGCGGGCACGCAGGGGGTCGCCTTTTTTCAACAAGACGTTGGCGGCATGGAGGCGGATGGTCTGCTGCTCGACCCCCGGGGCGGAGCGCTCCTCGAGGGCGCCCCAGGCCTTGAGGGCTTCATCCCACTGCGGGATTTCCAGGTCATAAAAGGCCTCGGCCTGGCGGTAGGCGAAGGCGGTGTTGGCCGGCGCCAGCTCCGCAGCTCGCTGGAAAGCCTCGAGCATGGCCTTGTCGAGCGCGGCGCGGGTAAAGCTGCCTGCGCGCAAAAAATCGTCCCGCGCCTCGTGCAGGAGTGTGCCCAGTTGGTAATGGTAAAGCGGCTCCTTCGGCTCGAGATCGATTGCGGCCATGATCCAAGGGAGGGCCTCGAGGGGCTTGCCGTCCTCAGCGAGGTGCTTGGCGAGCTGGTTCTTCACCACGGCGATGCCGGGGTCGAGGTGGTTGGCCTTGAGCAGCATCGCGACGGCCTGCTTGGGTATCCCGACCCGGCCGAGGAGCAGGCCGTAGGCGACGTAGGCCGGCGCATAGTCGGGATTTTTCTGGATCAGCACGTCGTAGCTGGTGACGAGGCCTTCGACCTCGCCCTGCAGGCGCGCTTCGTCGAGCTGGTCGCCCTCGGCCTTGGCGCGGGCGAAGATCTCACGTTCACGCCCGACGATTCCCCGCAGGTTCTTTTCGGTGAGTGTCTCGGCCCGCGCCGTCGGCGCGGGCCAGACGGCGGTCAGTGCCAGTAGCAGCGGGAGAAGGCGGATAATTTTATTCACGGGGCTGGATAAGACAGGAGGGCGGCAGTTTCGTTCACCGGGGGATACTGGCGTGGGTTGCCGCACTCAGTCGACCGCCCCCGCATAGACGTTCATCCTGTCCCCGCGCAGGAAACCGACGAGCGTCTGCCCGCTCTCGCGGGCGAACTCCACCGCGAGGCTGGTCGGTGCGGAGATGGCCGCGACCGCCGGGATGCCCGCCGCGAGCGCCTTTTGCATAAGCTCGAAGGATACGCGCCCGCTCACGAGCAGGATGGTGTCGGCCAGCGGCAGTTTTTCCGCGAAAAATGCCCAGCCTACCACCTTGTCGAGCGCGTTGTGCCGGCCGACATCCTCGCGCAGCACCAGCATCTCGCCCGCGGATGTGAACAATGCGCTGGCGTGCAGGCCCCCGGTGGCGGCGAAAGCCCGTTGCGCGGCGCGCTGCCGGTCGGGCAACTGCGCCAGCACCTCGCGGCGCGGCGCCAACGGGGCGGCAAGCGGTGGAAACCGCTGCCGCACGGCGTCGATCGTGACCTTGCCGCACAATCCGCAGCTGGAGGAGGCGAAGGTGTGCCGCTGCAGCCGTTCCCAGTCGACGCGGGCGCCGGACATCAGCAACACGTCGAGCACGTTTTCCTCGGGTTGGTTTTCATCCAACCCGCAGTAGACCAGATCCACCACCTCGCCGCGGTGCCGGACGATGCCCTCGGTCCAGAGAAACCCGGCGGCGAGCTCGCGGTCGTGGCCCGGTGTGCGCATGACTACGGCGAGACTGCGCCCGCCGACGCGGAGTTCCAGCGGCTCTTCAACCGCAACGGCGTCCGCGGCGTCGCGCCCGGCCGCCGCTCCGTCAAAACGCCGGAGTTGCACAGGACGCGTGGCTTTGTCGGATGGCATGAATCTAGCATTGCGGGCTGGCCGCGCGCGGGCAAGGCCGGCGTCAGGGCTTCTTCGGCGCAGGGTAGAGTTCACCCGGCTGAATCAGAGGGATCTCGCCGTAGCCATGCTGCTCGTAGAGGTGGTTGGCCGCCTGGTAATAGCTGATCGCCTCGTCGCGCAAGGCCGGATCGACGGGCCGCTCCGCCAGCGCGAAGGTGCTCCAATCGTAGAGGAACTGGGCCTGCTGGCGGATGGGCTTGAGCACCACGAAATCACTGCCCTTGAGCAGGCCGAGCTTCTGGTAGTTGCCGAGCAGGGCGTGGGTGTCCTCGGACCGGACCTTGCGGACATCGTGGCCGAAGAAGCGCGACTGGTAGGTCCAGCGGAGTAGGCCGAGCAGCGTGGGCGCGTAGTCGACCTGGCTGGTAAGCGCGCGGATGTGGCCGGGAGCAACCTGTCCGCCGGGTGCGTAGATGATGAGCGGAATGTGGTAGTTCTGGATCGGCAGCTCGGTCTTGCCCGCGCTGGAAGCGCAGTGGTCAGCAACGATGACAAAAACCGTGTCCTTGAACCACGGCTTTTTCGCGGCCTCGCGGATGAGCTTGCCGATGGCGTAGTCGGTATATTTGACGGCTCCGGCGCGACCGGAGATCTTCGGCGGTAGGTCGATGCGGCCCTCCGGGTAGGTGAACGGCCGGTGGTTCGACGTCGTCATGACGAAGTAGTGGAAGGGCCGGCCGGCGGCGTGCGCGGCGTCGGCTTCGCGTATCGTCCAACGGAACAGGTCCTCATCGCACGCGCCCCAGACATTGGCGAAGGTGATGTCCTCCTTGGTCACGACATTGCGGTCGATGACGCGATAGCCGTTGTGGCCGAAAAAATAGTTCATGTTGTCGAAGTAGCCGAAACCGCCGTAGAGGAACGCGGTGTCGTAGCCCTTCGCGCGGAAGATGGAGCCGAGCGTGAAGAGGTTCTCGTTGGCGGGGCGCTTCACCAGCGAGCGGCCGGGCGTGGGCGGGAGAGCGAGCGTGAGCGCTTCCATGCCGCGGTCGGTGCGCGTGCCGGTGGCGTAGAAATTGTCGAAGACGAGGCTTTTCGCCGCCAGCGCCTCAAGCTCGGGTGTGAGGTGCGAGGCGCGGTTGAAGATGCTGAGGAAATCCGCGCTCAGACTCTCCACCGTGATCTGGATGACGTTGGGGTGAAGTTCAGGACCGTCGTTCCGCACGAGGCGCAGCGTGTCCTCCCCGCCCGGGCGCAGGAGCGTCGAGCCGTCGAGCGTCAGGTTCAGCTGCACACGCCGGAAGGCCGCGTCCATCGGTATCGTGGGGTAGAAATCGTCGTAATCGAGCCGGTTGGCCTTGAAGGCGGCGAAGAGCGACCAGAGGCCGTTCTTGCCGATCTCGCGGTTGAAGCTGTTCCGGAAGTCCGGCTGCCAGTCCGACGACAGCAGGCCCCCGAACACCAGCGAGCCGGCGAACCAGAGCGCCCCCGCCCGGCAGCGTGTCCGCCACGGCTCAACCGGGGCCTGCAGCCAGCGCATCGGCCACGTCGTCCGCCAGACCAGCCCGTGGACGACAAGCGTCACGGCAAAGACGCCGCCGAGGATCGCGGGCAGGTTGTAGGACTCGCGGATGTTGCCGATGACCTCCTTGGTGTAGACGAGGTAGTCGACCGCGATGAAGTTAAACCGGACGCCAAACTCATCCCAGAACGTCCACTCGGCCACCAAGCCGAAGAGCAACGCATAGATGAGGAAAAACCCAGCCACAAGCGACAGCCGCTGTGCCCAGCGCCAGGTGAAGAACTTTGCCGGCAGCATCGCAAACAACACTGTCAGCGGCAGCGCCGCGAAGGCGGCGGCGCCGAGATCGTAGAGCGAGCCCCAGAGAAAGGCCGCCAGCAGGCTCGGGTTCCACGTCACGTCGTGCGCCGCCTTCATCAGCAGCGCCACCCGGGTGAGGAACGACAGCGCGAGGAAGACCGCGAAGAAGATGACCAGCCCGCCGTGGCGGCGGGCGAGCAGGGCATGCAACCGGCGGGGAGAGGGCGGCGGATTGGTCACGAAGCGAGGCGGGATGGAACATTCAGCGCAGCGTGGGCCAACGCTGCGTGCAAGAAAATCCCGGTTTCATCACAGTCCGGCCGGGCCGTCTTGTCTGCGCAGCAGAATCCGGCGCGCCCAGAGCGCGCTTCCTACCGCGAGTGCCGTCGTTACGGGCAGCCAGCCCGGTAGGTCGCTGCGGCCCTGCGCCAACACCACTCCCGCTGCCGAGCCACCCCATCCCGCCACCGCAAAGACCAGTGCCGTCAGTCCCGGCCGCGCACCCCGTGCCGGATAAAACACCAGCACGGTCGAGTAAGCCGACACCCCGGCGGTGTAGAAAATCACCCCAACCGAAAAAAACCGGTGCTGCTCAACAAGCAGGAAACAGGCTGTCAGCAATAACGTGGCCGCGATAAGGGTGCTGACACCGATCCACCGCCGGTCGAGGGCGTAACCCGCCGCCCAAGCCGCGAGAAAATGCCCTGCCGCGTTGGCGTAAAGCCGCGGCGCGCCGCTCCACGTGTTTTCCCGCAGTCCCGGCGTGTGTTGGATGACATAAAAGGCGGTGGTATCGAGCCCGACCAGCGCGAGGAGAATAACGACCCAGAGCAGAACGCCCGGCGGCTCATAGTCCACGCCGGTGGGTTTCTCGCCCGGGCCGCTCGGCTCGATCAACTGGCTGCAAATCACACCCACGCAGGCCGCGAGAAACGCCAGCACGGCCTGGAACGAGGAGGAGGCATTGAACACTCCCGGCAGGTTGCTCACGCCGTAGGCCAGCCCCGTCCCCAATCCAACGCAGGTGCCGAGGCGCTCACGCCCCACGGCACGACGGAGCATGACCGCCAGAGTTACGGTGGCCGCGCCGATGCCAAACCCGGAAGGGATCGCGACCAACGCCAGCATCGCCGGGCGGGTGATGACAAGGGGCAATGCGGCCCCCAGCGCGCAGAGGGCGAAGGCCGTGGTCAGTTGCGCGGGCCCCCGTTGCACGGTGTAACGCCTGGCCGCCAGCACACTGCCGGCCACGCCGGCGGCCCCCGCCGCAGTGATGGCCGCCTGCGCCAGTCGGACCGCGCCGGTCGGACCGCCAGTCGCCAATTGCAGCAAGTGCAACAGGCCGAAATGGGCGAAGTTAAGAAAATAATAATAGCCCGCGCCGATGCTGCCAATCGCCGCGGCGATGTTCCACGCCGTCGGGTGGTATTCCTCGTGGTTCATCTTCCTCCCTCGATCGGTTTGGTCACATTACATACATCCGTGTGACCTGCCTTCCGCACCGTCCTTACTTCGTCTCAGCCCCGGGCGGGGCGCCGACCAGCTTGAAGCGGATCGTGACGTTGGGATCGACCTTGATCAGGCCCGCCTTGCGTATGATTTTCAAGCCCCACTGGCGGTAGTCGATCACCGTGCTGCCGGTAATGGTATAGGTGCCGTCGGCCAGGGTTGCGTTGACGGGAAATTCCACGAGCTGCGCGCTGCCGTGGAAACTCAGCCGGCCGCTGACCTGCCCCTGTCCGTCCGGCGTGAGGGCCAGCACGCCGACCTCGAAGCGACCGGTCGGGTGGCCGCCCCCGAGCCACTCGATCATGGCGGCGTCGCGGTCGGTCTTGCCGGTTTTGAGATCGTCGAAACGGAAGGCGAAGATCGCGCCTTTGGGCTTGCCCATGTCGTCGACCGTCACGTTGGCGTCATAGTGTTCGAGCCGGCCGGTGAAGGAGCCCATGGTGACCTTCACGTCAACATCCACAAAGGACCGGGTGCGGTCGATCTTAAGCCCGCGATCGGCGGCGGCGAGGGTCAGCGGCAGAACGAGCAGGAGAGTGAGCAGGCGGCGGGGCATCATGGGGGTTGATAGATAAGGAGGATTTCTGAGACTGCAATGCCGGGCATTGGTGCCCGCCGCACGCTTGCCTTGATCCGGACGACCGCTCAGCTTCCGTCTCATCCCATGCCTCCCCGCAAGACTGCCGACGAGTGGTTCGCCGCCTATGGCGAGAGCCACCAGGATGACGCCAACGAACTCATCCACTGGATTTGCGTGCCGGTGATCTTCTTCAGTGTGCTGGGATTTTGCACCGCCCTGCCGGTGCCGGAACGTCTGCTTGGGGCCGTGCCGTGGTTCAACTGGGCGCTCCTGGCTATCGCGCTCGCCGGGGGGTTTTATTTCCGTCTGTCGCCACGTCTGAGCGCGGGGCTGCTCTGTTTCATGGCCATCTGCTATTGGATCCTCGCGCTGCTGGTGGCCTACGCCCCGTGGCCTCCCGGGAAAATCTGCCTCGTGCTTTTCGTCGCGGCCTGGATCGGGCAGTTCATCGGCCACAAGATCGAGGGCAAGAGGCCGTCGTTTTTCCACGACGTGCTCTTCCTCCTCATCGGCCCGGCGTGGTTGATGCATTTCATCTATAAAAAGGCCGGCGTGCGGTATTGAGTGACGGCAGAGGGCGGTTGCCCTCAACGGCCCTGGTGCCAGACGCTTGGGGGCAAGCGCCCCCACCCGGCATTGTTCTTCGGCGCGTTGCCGCTCAGCGCCCTCCGTCTTCAGCCGCGCCCGCCGCGGAGCAGGACGATGTTGGCCAGGTCGTTTTTCTCGAACTCGGTCCAGTAGCGGTCCTCGATTTTCTTGAGCTGCTCTTCGTGCGAGGGCGGCGGCTCTACGCCGGGTGTGTCCATGCCGCGCCGGACCTGCTCGCCCCCGAGGTCGCGTTCGGCCAGCCGGGTTACCAGCTCGTGCCAGAAGACATCGTTTTGGAATTCGCTCTGGATCTCGCGCACGCGCTCCTCTTCGGCCAGCTTGGGCGCGGGCTGCAGTGTGCCATCGTCGCGCTCCTCGACAAGATCGGCGCAGCCCGCCTCGGTCGCCAGTCCGAGCAACCGCTGGTCGAGGTCAAAGTAGCGCTTGGCCGCGGCGGAGTCATCCCCCTGGTAGCCGGTGACGGACCACATGCCGAGATGCACGAGTTCGAGGAGCTGGCGGTATTCCTTGATGGTGAAGGAGGCTTTCATGGCGAG
>JAHFTD010000024.1 GCA_023269565.1 Opitutaceae bacterium
GGCAAGAATAATGAGCACCAAAGAGTGATCAATTCGGTTGCGACGGCCTTACCGATAATACGTCCAGAGCCCCAAGCCGGCACACCCCCTGGACTTCCTCTCATTGTTAAATCGAATTAGTCGTGCAGAATTCATTCTCACTGCGAATTTCGACTACCTCTGATGATATAAAATTTCTGAGGCAGACCACGCCATTGCGAACGAGACGAAGCACTCTCCCCCGCTCTCCCACCCGCGGAGGATTCAGGAGCCAGTGATCCGCTCCCGTTCACTGGACCACTGCAAGAGTTGGATTTTCCTGAGTAGGCGTAGTTTTGAGAAACTTGGCTCGGTGCCAATTCTTGGTAGCGCTGGCATCCGCCCTGTTCTGGGTGCCGCTATTCCGTTTTACTTGCCCCGGCTCACTGCTATCTTACCCACGATGATCCTTCCTCTCGACGTCCAGCTCATCGGCTCCGAGGTCGCCATCCACTGGGAGGACGGCCGGGAGAGTTTCATCACCGCGGCGACGTTGCGCGCGGCCTCCCCCAGCGCGGAGACCCGCGGCGAGCGCGACATCTTCGGCCACCAATACGGCGGCGCGGCACCGCGGAATTTCGTCGGCGTCGAGGTGCTCGGCTGGGAACGGGTCGGCAACTACGCCATCCGCTTCGATTTCAGCGACGGCCACCGCACGGGGCTCTACAGTTACGATCTGCTGCGCCAGCTCGGGGAAACCCCCGCTGCCTGAGTATTCCGAATTATTTGCCGGCGATGAAGCCGCGTTCGCTTTTTTCGATGAAGGCGATGAAGAGCTTGAATTCATCCGAGGCCGCGAGGGGGTGCTTCCTCAGCTCTGCCAAGGCCTGCAGGCGGTTCAAGCCGGCCCGGTAGGTGAGCCGGAAGACCTGCTTGACCGCCTCCAGCTGCTCGGGCGTAAAGCCGTGGCGCTCCAGTCCGACCTTGTTGATCGAGCGCGCGACCGCCGGGTTGCCGTCGGCGATGACGAAGGGCGGCACATCCTGCACGATCTTCGACATACCGCCGAGCATGGCGTAGGCGCCGAGCCGGCAGAATTGGTGCACGCCGGTCCCCCACCCGATGTTCACGTGGTCCTCAACGATGACGTGGCCGGCGAGCGCCGACTGCGCGCTCATGATGAGCGAATTGCCCACGAGGCAGTCGTGCGCGATGTGGCTGTAAGCGAGCAGGACGTTGTCGTCGCCGAGACGCGTGAACTCGCCATCGTTGGTCGCGGCATGGACGCTGACGTATTCGCGGAACACGTTCCGATCGCCGGCAATCAGGCCGGGTTCGCCGCCCTGGAATTTCAGATCGTGTGTCTTCGTGCCGATGCAAGCGAAAGGGAAAACCTCGCATTGTTTGCCCAGCGTGGTCCGGCCCTCGACGTTGGCGTGATGCTGCAGCACGCAGCCGGCGCCGAGGATGACTTTGGGACCGACGTAGGCGTAGGCGCCGATGACGACCTCCTCGCCAAGCTGGGCGCCGGGCTGAATGATCGCGGTGGGGTGGATCTGACTCGCCATGGGCTCAGTCGATTTCGGCGCTGTCGATGACGGTAAACATCAAGTCGGCCGAAGAGACGACCTGGCCGTTGACGCTGCACTCGGCTTCGGCGCAGGCGACGGGGCCGCGGATCTTGGTGAGCTTGACCTTGATGGCGAGCTGGTCGCCAGGGCGGACGGGTTTGCGCCACTTCACCTTGTCACAGCTCATGAAGAGGGCCGTCTTTCCCTCCAAACTGGTGCGACGGAGGATGAGGATGCCGGCGGCCTGCGCCATGGCCTCGACCTGCAGCACGCCGGGCATGACCGGGTTGCCGGGATAATGGCCCTGAAAATACGGCTCGTTGATCGTGACGTTTTTGATGGCGGCCAGCGTGTCTTCGCTCATCTCGACGACACGGTCGAGCATGACGAACGGGTAGCGGTGCGGCAGCAGGTCGAGCACGCGGCGGATATCGAGCGTGGTCTCGGTGGCCAGCTCGACCTTGGCCGCGGCGGGCCTGACGGGCTTCCTGCCGCCTTTTTTCCACGTCTCGTATTTTTCAAAAAGCAGCTTGGTCAGCTCGGCATTGAGGGCGTGGCCGGGGCGCGTGGCGACGAGGTGCGCCTTGAGCGGCACGCCGAGCAGCGTGATGTCGCCGACGATGTCGAGGATCTTGTGGCGCACGAACTCGTCGGGGAAGCGCAGCGGCTCCTTGGAGATGATCTTGTCGCCCTTGATGACCACGGCGCAATCGAGCGAGCCGCCCTTGATCTTGCCGAGTTTGATGAGCTCCTCGATGTCCTCGTAGATGGTGAACGTCCGCGCGGCCGCCACCTGCGTCACATAGACATCGGGATCGATGGTAAGCGAGAGATGCTGGGTGTGAATGCCCCGGTCGTCGGCGCTCGTGCAGGAAATCTTCAGCCCGTCGAACGGCAGTGCGATGACCGACGAATTGCCGCGCGAGACCGACACCGGTTCGGCGAGCGTGAAATACACCCGCTCGGCGTTCTGCTCGACGGGTTCGCCCTGCTGGATGAGTTTCACAAATTCCCGCGCCGAGCCGTCCATGATCGGCGGTTCGCTGGCGTTCATCTCGATGAGCAGGTTGTCGATGCCACAGCCGCTGAGGGCGCTGAGCACGTGCTCGACGGTGTGGATCTTGGCGTGCCCCTGCTGGATAGTCGTGGCGCGCACGAGGTCGGTGACGAGGTCCACCCGCGGCTTGATCTCGGGTTGGCCGTGCAAGTCCGTGCGTTTGAACACGAGGCCGTGGTCCGCCGGGGCGGGCTTGAAGGTCATATGCACGGCGTCTCCGGTATGCAGGGCATTGCCCTTGATGGAGACCTCGCGCAGGAGGGTGCGCTGCTTCATGGGTTTGCGCCGCAGTGTCGGAAAGCGCTTGGAAATGACAAGCTTGGAGATGGCCGGCCGCGCGCCGGCGAGGAAAATACCCCGAAGCCGGGGTTGACATCGCCGAAATCCCCCCGGTAATCCTGTCCCCTTTCGTAACTCAACCTCCCCAGCATTCTTCGTCATGCTCGCAGCCAACGACATCCGCAAAGGACAAGTCATCAAGTTCAACGGCGAACCCCACCTCGTCATGGAGACCCAGCACCGCACGCCGGGCAATCTCCGCGCCTTTGTGCAGGTGAAGATGCGCAATCTCCGCTACGGCAAATCGCTCGAACAGCGCTTCAACTCGCCCGACCCCATCGAGGTCATGGCCACCGACCGCCGCACGCTCGAGTTCAGCTACGCCGACCGCGACACCTTCACGTTCATGGATCCGGAATCCTTTGAATCCTTCGAGCTCACCGCCGCCATGATCGGCGACGCCAAGAACTACCTTGTCGCGAACGGCAAGGCCGAGGTGCTCTTCATCAACGAGGCCCCCGTCACCATCGACATCCCCTCCTCCGTCACGCTCAAAGTCACCGACTCCCCCGAAGGGATCCGTGGCGACACTGCCAGTAACGTCCAGAAGTCCGCCACCTGCGAGACCGGACTCGTTGTCTCCGTCCCGCTCTTCATCAAGACCGGAGAGCTGATCAAGGTCAGCACCGCCGACGGATCCTACCTCGGTCGCGCTTGAGCAGGAGCGATTGATATTCCCCAAGCCCGTGGTTTCGCGCTGCGGGTTTTTTTATTCCCCGCGCAAATCGCAATCGGCCTCGAGGCACGTCGCACACACGCGCTTGTAGCTCTCGAAGTCGGTCAACTCGACCTCCGGGGTCAGGTATCCGGGCTTCACCGGCTCGTCGCGCAGCAGGTCCGTGCTCAGGTATTTCTTGTTGTCGTCGCAGAACACCGTCGCGACCACCGCGCCGGCGCCGCGCCGCTCTTGCGCGACCAGAGCCGCGAGGAAATTGGCACCCGAGGAAATACCGACGGCGAGACCGAGCTGCGCCGCGAGTTTCTGCGCCATTAGGATGGCATCGCCATCGCTCACCGCGATGACGGGGGCGAGCTCGTGGAGGTGGAGAATCGCCGGCACGAATTCGTCCGAGATGCCCTGGATGCGGTGCTTTCCCACCTTGTGGCCGGTCGTCAGCGTGGGTGATTCCGCCGGCTCGACCGGATGCAGTTTCACGTCGGGCCGCACGCGACGCAGGAAGCGGCCCACGCCCATGATGGTGCCGCCCGTCCCCACTCCGGCGACGAAGGCGGCGGGCTTCAGCCCGTGTTCCTCCATTTGCCACCAGATCTCCGGCCCGGTGGTGCGCTCGTGCGCCTCAACGTTAGCCTCGTTGGAAAATTGCCGCGGTAGAAACGCGTCGTGCTCCCTGGCGAACTCTTCCGCCAGCCGGATGCTGCCCAGAAATCCGCCCTGCTCGCGCGACACGGACACGACCTTCGCGCCAAGGCTGCGGATGAGATCGGTCCGCTCGCGGCTCATCCAGTCGGGCATGAAGATGACCACCGGGTGCCCGAGCGCGCGACCCACCGCCGCGAACGCGATGCCGGTATTGCCGCTTGTCGCCTCGGCGATGGCGTCGCCCGGCCGGATCGCACCGGTCTCGTAGGCGCGCTTGAGCACATGGAACGCCATGCGGTCCTTGATGCTGCCGGTCATGTTGAAATGCTCCGCCTTCGCGTAGATCGTGCGCGGCTCGTCCCGGTAGCGGAAGCGCACCGCCAACAACGGCGTGTTGCCCACCATATGCCGCAACGCGGCAAATTTGCTGGTCGCGGCGCTCGCACTGTCGGCGGTTGGATTCATGAGAGTGCTAATTCCCTGCTAACGGATGCCCCGCGCTCGGGCAATGAGCCATCGGGGCCATGCCGCAATCTATTCATCCGCTTCACGCGGGCATTAGTTCCCGTCCGCTCGTGAAAAATGGTTCGCGCCGCGGGCCGCGGCGGACTTGGATGCCGGCCAGCGCATGAAAATCTCCGGTCAGTTTCGCTCCCGCGTTCTCGCCCGCGAATGGATCGCGGGCACCTTCCTCAACCTCGGCTCGCCCGTTACCGCGGAGATCGCCGGGCAGAGCGGACTCGACTGGGTGCTCATCGACCACGAGCACGGACCCGGCGGCGAGGACGCGCTGCTGCATCAGCTCCAGGCCGTGTCCGCCACGCCGGCCGTGCCGATCGTGCGCATCGCGGCGAACGAACCCCCGCGCTTCAAGCGCGTGCTCGACACCGGTGCGCATGGCGTGATGGCGCCCTACGTCAACACCGCCGCCGAGGCGCAGGCCGCGGTCGCCGCCATGCGCTACCCGCCGCGCGGCGGGCGCGGCGTCGCCAAGCTCGTGCGCGGCGCGGGCTACGGCGCCGACTTCGAGGAATACTACCGTCACGCCCACGAGTGGCTCGTCACCGTCGTGCAGATCGAAACTGCCGAGGCTGTGGCCAACTGCGACGCCATCGCCGCGATCGACGGTGCCGATGTGCTCTTTGTCGGCCCGACCGACCTGACTTACAACATGGGTATCAGCGACCAGTTCGACCACCCGCGCTACCTCGAGGCGCAGCAACGCGTCGTCGCCGCCGCAATAAAACACGGCAAGGCCGCCGGCATCCTCGTGCACAACCCCGCCCTCGTGCCAAAATGCCGCGAGCTGGGCTTCACCTTCGTCGCGCTCGGCTCCGACGGCGGCTGCGTCCGCTCGGGCTTCCAGTCGATCGTCACCACGCTCCGCGGGAAATAGCCGGCTATTTCGCTGATGCTGCTATCGCCGACCTCATTGTCCATGCAGTCTCGCCAACTCGAAGGGCGCCGCGCGCAAATCCCTCGAAGCCGGCGGCATCTACCTCAACAACGTCCGCACCGACCACACGCGCACTATCATGAGCGCCGATCTTCTATTTGGCAAACATCTGCTGCTCAGGAAGGGAAGAAATCCTACGGTGTCCTCTCGGTTCGCTGAGGCCCGTTGTCTTTTCGCGCCGTAGCCTTGGTGAAAACAAATTCCACGCTTTCGTTTCTCCGGACCACCTTGATCTATCTTTCCTCGCCTCACCGGCTTCGCGAAATTTCACGTTACATAGTCTTCAGGATCTGCTCGCGCTTCTTGGCGTATTCCTCATCCGAAATCAGGCCTTCTTTGTGCAATTTTTCCAGCTCCTTCAGGCTCTCCTCCGTGGTCTTGGCCGGTGCCGCAGGTTGTGGTGCTGAAGGTGGCGCAATCGCGTTTGCTTTTGGCGACGCAACCAAATTAACTTTCACGGGATTTGGCTTCAAATCTTTCATCGCGCCACTGAGTGGATCAACTACGACCCCGATAAGTCCGCCGACCAATACATTTCCAGCCATTCCGGCAGCGCCAGCGCCAACAATCTGAGGGTTCACGTTTACGTTAACCACTTCATATCCGTCTTTCTCAATTGTAACAATTAGTGATTTATTCCGGGGCAATTTGAAACTGGTCGGAGTCTTCCCGGTCAAGCCGTTTGACAAGCGAATATTGGCGCCGGAAGGCTCGGATTCCACAACCAAGGTGTCCTTGGTTCCACGGGTAATAGTCGCACAGCCCGTTGCAAAAAAGACGAGCGCTAGGCCCGTCGCAATCCGAAGGAGAAACGAATTATTCATGATTGTTGGCGGCCCTTTCGCAGAATCTGTAATGCTAGGATTTGAGCAAGTGCAAAGTCCGTTGCACCGAATCCCGTCAATGCGATTGCCTACATCCCCTTCGGCGGTTCCCAGAGTTCGATGCGGTTGCCTTCGCCGTCCTTGATCCAGCCGAACTTCCCGAATTCCGAGTCCTCGGTCTTCGGGTCGACCCACACGCCCTCCTTCTTCAACTGCGCGAGCACCTTCTTCAGGTTGGCGACGCGATAGTTGATCATGAACGTCTGCCGGCCCGGCCCGAAATATTCTCTGTCCGGCTCGAACGCGCTCCAGACAGTGCAGATCTTTTTTGCGGGTTCTTCGGGTCGCACCAACAGAACAGCCAATGCCTTGCCCTTATTCCCCTTGCTACGAGTTGCCGGGTTATTATCATCAGTGAAGCACACCCCAACTTTTAAGCCACGCTCGGAGAACATCCCCATGCAAAACCCCTCTATTTTCTTCGCTGGACTGATTCTCTTGTCTTTGCCCGCGCCGCGTCTGCTCGCCTACCCGCCGGGTGTGGGCATACTCAGCAAGTCGGAGAACTGTCTTTCCTGCCATGTGGACAACGGCCCCTGGAAGGACGATGCTCTGACTATCTGTGACATCCTTGACAAGGAGACCAAGCTCTCCCTGAAGCAGGCCGATGGCAGCTTCCTGATCCGGGTCAAGCGTAGCGAGGCCCGGACGGTGCTGACGGTCCTTGGCCGAGTCGGCAATGATCAAGCCGCCGTCCCACGCCGGAATGGTTGGCTCTATCTCGATCCCAAGACTATCCCCACTTCAAGTCTGTCTAAATTCGCTCCGGGTTGGGAAGTAAATCTCCCGATGTCCTGCCGGCTACTCGGCGACAAATTGACCAATTACCCTGATGCCCGGATTTCGGTGCTGCCCATGACCATCCGGCCGACCGATGCGGCACAGGACGCCGAGCTAACACTGCAGTTCATGTTCACCATGGGTGAGTCGATGAAGAACAGTCCGAAAGAAGGCATGGTGGGCAATTATTTTGTCCGGAAAGTCCAGCTGCAGGTCATCAATTGAGTCGGATTCCCTCTCCCTATTAGGCGGATTGCCATCGGCACAGGATACGTGCCCCGCCAGCAATCCCCAGCCACACCACAGGAACGACCTGTGGGCGCCTCGATTGACTCAAGGAGGCCAAAGCGGAACTGGTGTCTTGATTTTTCTATCTCCCCCGCGGCGGTTCCCAGAGTTCGATGCGGTTGCCTTCGCCGTCCTTGATCCAGCCGAACTTCCCGAACTCGGATTCCTCCATCTTCGGGTCGACCCAGACGCCCTCCTTCTTCAGTTGCGTGAGCACCTTCTTCAGGTTGGCAACGCGGTAATTGATCATGAAGGCCTGCTTTCCAGACCCGAAATAGTCCGTGTCCGGCTCGAACGCGCTCCAGATGGTCGAGCCTTTTTTCTTCGGATTCTTGGCGTCGCACCATTCAAACGCCATGCCGCCCCAAGTCGGATCAAGCGGCAAACCGAGATGCTTTTTATACCACGCCCGGAGCTTCTTCGTGTTCTTCGCCTTGAAGAAAATTCCACCCAAGCCCGTGACGCGCTGCGTCGTCTTTTTCATGGCATCCAGCCAACCACAATCGGCTCGGTTATTCACGGCTAAAAGTGGCGTGCACCACCGCTAGTCCTTTTAGCGTAGTCTCCGCCCTCAAATCCCGCGCACTCTCCGGCAAGCCGTGCGCAGCCGGCCCGCCCCCAGCCGCTACCATAGGGGCACATTCCACGCGTCGGGGTCGGTTGCCCCAGGCCAGACAGTTGCCCCCGACGCCCAACGCCCCCCGACCCATGAGCAACGCCACCTCCGCCCGCCCCAAGCCCTTTCTCCAGCCGGAATACTGCAAGGGTTGCCTGCGCTGCATCGAAGCCTGCCCGCGCGACTGCATCACGCCGGGCGACGAGATCAATCCACTGACCGGCCTCCGGCCCGTCGCGCTGCACCTCGATAACTGCAACGGCTGCAGCCTATGCATCCAGGCCTGCCCCGAACCTTACGGTCTGCGCCGGCAGGCCGCGCGCCCGTGCGTCGGTGACGATTTTGAACTGGAAGATCCCGCCAAGCTCTTCGGCGAACGCCAGGTCGCCAACCACTCCGCCGGCGACGTGCCTGACACCTTTGTGCCTCTGCCGGCGTGCGATCCGATGATCCTCAAGGGCACCTATGCCGCCGCCATCGGCGCGCTGCTCGCCGGCTGCCGCCACGTCTTCGGTTATCCGATCACGCCGAGCACCGAGGGGGCCGAGTTGATGGCCAAGATTCTCCCGAAGCTCAACGGCTCGTTCGTGCAGGCGGTGAGCGAGGTCGCCGCCGTCAACATGATGTATGGCGCCGGCGGCGCGGGGGTGCCCTGCCTGACGTTCACCAGCAGCCCGGGCTTCAGCCTCATGCTGGAGGGCATCAGCTACATGATCGGCGCGGAGGTGCCCGGCGTCTTCATCAACATCATGCGCGGCGGCCCCGGTCTCGGCAACATCGGACCCGAGCAGGCCGACATCAAGCTCGCCTGCCGCGGCCTCGGCCACGGCAACACCCACGCCCTCGTCCTCGCCCCCAGCACGCCGCAGGAGATGCTCGAGCTGACGCGCGAGGCCTTCGAGCTGTCTTTCCTCTACCGCAATCCCGTCGTCATCCTCGGCGACGGCTACCTCGGCCAGATGACCGGCATCGTGAAACTCCCCGCCACGCTCCGCCGGCCCGGTCTCCCCGCGTGGGCCGTCTGGGGCGACCGCGCGCACCGGCACAACCTCATTTGCTCCATCGCCCTCGAGGAAACCGACCTCGAGCAGAGAAACCGCCACCTCAACATCAAATACGCCGAGATCTCCGCGCACGAACAACGCTCCGACCTCTACCGCTGCGAGGACGCCGAGATGCTCGTCGTCGCCTGCAACACACCCGCCCGCATGGCCAAGGGCGCCGTCGAGGCCGCCCGCGCCCACGGCGTAAAGGCCGGCCTTTTCCGCCCGATCACGCTCTGGCCCTTTCCCATCGACGCGCTTCTGCCCGTCCTCCCGACTGTCCGCCAGCTCATCGTCGTCGAAGCCAGCCCCGGCCAGCTGGAGGACGAGATGCGTCTCGCCCTCAGCCACGCCGGCATCGCCCCGCCGCCCATCGATCACGTGCGGCGCTTCGGTGGTCTGCTGCCGCAGCAATCCGAAATCCTCGCCAAGATCCTGAACTATCAGGAGGTGCTGTCATGAGTGTCTTCTACGAACAGTTCAACCGTCACTCGCACGGCGAGGGCCTCAAGGGCCATAGCACGCACTACTGCCCAGGTTGCGGCCACGGCCTCGTCCACCGCGATCTCGCCGAGGCCATCGACGGACTCGGCATCCAGGATCGCACGGTGCTCATCAGCCCCGTTGGCTGCGCCGTGTTCGCGCATTATTACTTTGACGTCGGCAACTCGCAGGCCGCGCACGGCCGCGCGCCCGCGGTCGCCCTCGGCCACAAGCTCGCCAACCCCGAGGCCGTGGTCATCAGCTATCAGGGTGACGGCGACCTCGCGTCCATCGGCCTGGCCGAGACCATTTCCATCGCGCAGATGGGTCTGCCGCTCACGGTTATCTTCGTTAACAACGCCATCTATGGCATGACTGGCGGGCAACTCGCACCGACTTCGCTCATGGGCCAGCGCACGGCGACCAGCCCCGAGGGTCGCGGACGGGAAATGGGCCGCCCGCTGAAAATGGCCGAGCTCATCGCCCAACTCGACGGCCCCGTCTACGTCGAGCGCGTCGCGCTTTACGACGCGAAGCAGCGCGTGAAGGCCCGCAAAGCCATCAGGAAGGCGCTCCAGTTCCAGGTTGAGGGACGCGGCTATGCGTTCGTCGAGGTGCTGGCCGAGTGCCCCACCCACCTCAAGTTATCTCCACCGGAAACCGAGGAATGGGTGAAGACCCAGATGGAGCCCGTCTTCCCGCTCGGCGTGAAGAAGGACCTCACGGTCGATCCGTGGTTCAAGCGCGGCGCGCCGAGCTTCGAGCCCGAAGCCGTGCTCGGCCTCAGCGGCGCCGATCCGCTGGGCGAGCAACGCCCGGCGACCCCCTGGCCGCCGCATCTCCACGCCAACGACATCGCCATCAAGCTCGCCGGTGCCGGCGGCGACGGCGCGCAGACCGCCGCATTGCTGCTCACCCGCGCAGCCATCGCCGAGGGCTACGATGCCACGCACATCCCGAGCTACGGCCCCGAGAGCCGCGGCGGCACTTCCTACGCCGATGTCCATATCGCCGAGGGCGAGGTGCTCAACCCCGCCGCGCCCGAACCGCATGTGCTCCTCGCGTTCAACGCCCCCAGCCTGGCCAAGTTCGCCCCGCAGGTGGCGGAGGGCGGCGTCATCCTCTACGACAGCACCATCGTCAAGGATCCGACCGGCCTGCCGCCGGGCCGGCGCATAATTCCGATCCCCTTCACCCAGATCGCCGCCGATCTCGGCCGGCCGATGGTCAAGAACATCGTCGCGCTGGGCGCCATGCAGGCCGTTGTCAACGTGCTGCCCGCCGGCTCCATCCTCGACACACTCCACCAAGTGCTGAAGGACAAGCCGGCCCTGCTGCCGCTCAACGACTCCGCCTTCGCCGCCGGCCAGCAAGCCGCCGAGGCCCTGCACGCGACCGCATGAAAGGCACCCTCGAACTGACCACGCCGGCCACCCCTCTGGAGCTGCCCGCCGCGGTGGCCCGGTCCTTCGTCGGCGAGGCGGAGGCCTACGCGCTGCTTGCGGATGCCGGGCTTCTTCCGCCGCGCCACGGCGTCGTGGGCGGACCGCTGCCGTTCACGCCGAGTGAACGCGTGGTGCTGAAAGGTCTCGGTGACGAACTCTGGCACAAGTCCGAGCTCGGCGCCGTGCGCTTGATGAATTTCAATGCGGCCGCCGTCGCGCGACGCGCCGCCGCGATGCGATCCCGCATCGAAGCCGCCGGCCATCGCTGGCTCGGCGGACTGGTGTGCGAACGCGTTGCCCTCGCCCGCGCTGACGGACTGCCCTCGGAAGGATTCATCTCCCTCACGCATGGCGAGGCCGGCTGGATCGTGCTCTGCGGGTTCGGTGGATTGCAGGCCGAGGCGCTGGCCGCCCTCGCCCCGCCGCGGCGCTGGCCGCTGGAGTTCACCCGCCCCGCGGAGGCGCTCGCGGAGTTGAAGACGCATCTGCTCGGCCGGATCTGGCTCGGACTGCTCCGCGGCACCAAGCCGCTCACCACCGCGAAACAGCTGGAGAATTTCCTCAACTCACTCTGGCAACTCGCCTGGTTGGCTGATGCCGACGGGATTTCTTTATTGGAAATGAATCCCGTCGTGCTCGACGAATCGGGACAGCCGCGCCCGCTCGACGCCGTCGGACGGCGCAGTCCGCCCGTCGCGAAGCGCGTCGCGCCCTCGCCCAATTTTCTCTCCGTCCTGCGCGCGCCGCGCAGTGTGGCACTGGCCGGGGTTTCCGAGCAGGAAGGCGGTGTAGGCCGCACAATCTTGGAAAACCTGCTCCGCTGTCCCGCGCTGGTGGGTCGGATTACTCTCATCAAGCCCGGCTACGCTTCGCTGCTCGGTCTATCCTGCGTGCCGGATGTCGGCGCCTTGCTCAAGACACCGGTCGACCTGCTCCTGCTCGCGTTGCCCGCGGTCATCGCGGCGCAGACACTGGCGAAACTCATCGAGCAGGGCGGCGGGGCCGAAGTCGTCGCGCTGGTCTCCGGCGGCATTAGCGACGGCGCGGATACGCAAGGCCTCGGCCCAACTCTAACCGGGCAGTTGCATGCGGCGCGCGCGGCCGGACGCTGGACGCCGACGATCCTCGGTCCGAATTTCCTCGGTCATTGGGTGCCGGCGGCCGGACTCGACACTTCATTCATTCCTCTCGAAAAATTTGCTCCGGCCAATCCGGCCGGCAGCGGGCTCACGTTGCTCAGTCAGAGCGGTGCCTTCCTGCTCAGCCGGCGCTCCCGTCAGCCGCAGCTGCGATTCGGGCTCGGCGTGGCGCTCGGCAACCAGATGGACGTGGCGTTGCCTGACTTTCTGCGCGCGCTGGCCACCGACCCCGCCTGCCAGGCCGTGGCGGCTTATGTCGAGGGATTCGGCCCCGGCCATCTGCTGGAAACCGCGCGCGCTGCGGCGCAGCTTTCCGCGCGCGGTGTGCGGGTGGTCATGCATCGCGCGGGTCGCACGGAAGCGGGACAGGCCGCGGCGGCCAGCCACACCGGCGCGATGGCGGGCGATCTGGAGCTGGAACGCGCGCTGCTGGAGCGCGCCGGTGTGCGCTTCACGCCCAGCATCGCCGCGTTCGACGCCGCACTCACCTGGCTGGGCGCCTATCCGCAGCTCCGCGCCGGTCCGGTTGCACTGGTCACCAATGCCGGATTCGAGAGTGTCAACGGCAGCGACTTGCTGGCCGCACCATTGGTTGCGGCGACCGTGGGCGACCCTCTCAAAATATTCATGGAGCAATGGCTGCAGCGGGAGGGCCTGGCGGGCCTCGTCGCGCCGCGACTGCCGCTCGACCTGACGCCGATGGCCGGCGAGGCGGCGTTCCTCGGCGCGGCGGAACTTCTGCTCGCAGCGGACTGCCGGACGCTGGTGTTGGGACTCGTGCCGTTCACCCGCCGGCTGAATAATGATCCGACTGGGGCGCAGCAGTTCGCCACGACGCTGGCCACGCTGGCTCGGGCGCACGGCAAGCAGCTCGCCATCGCCGTTGACGCCGGGCCGGACTACGAATCCTACCGGACGGCATTCGCCGAGGTCGGACTGCCCGTGTTCGCGCGCGTGGAGGATGCGCTCCTGGGCCTGCGCGTGCTGGCCTGACTCAGAGAAACCGCGCGGCGGCAGCCTCGTCGACAAGCCAGACCACGCTGGATGCGCAGCTCTTGAGGATCTGCGCCGGGATTTTTTCCGGAGCGTAGGGACCCGCGTGCACGCGGTGCAGCGCCTCGGCCTTCGCCGTCCCGAGCGCCATGACGACGATGAGTCCGCACGCGCGCAGGCCAGCCGGCGTGATGGTAAGCCGCCAGCCCTTGCCGGGCTCCTCGATCGCCGCGAAATATTTCCCACCGTCATCCGCGAGCAGCGGACTGCCGGGAAACAGCGACGCGGTGTGGCCGTCATCGCCCATGCCAAGGAAGCAGAGATCGAACGCGCGGTGCGGACCCGTCCAGGCAGCGCATTGCCGGGCATATTCCGTGGCGGCCTCCGGTGCGGTCAGCGCGACCGGCCACGGGTGCTTTTTCTCCGGCGGAATTTGCAACGGGAGCAGCAGCTCGCGTTCGGCGAGGCCGAAGTTGCTCTCGTCGCTCGCCAGCGGCACGTGTCGTTCGTCGCTCGTGAACCAGTGCGTGGCGGCGAGCAGGCCGGGCGAGAGCGCGTCTTTGGCGACGCACCAGCGATACCATTCCCGGGGCGTCGTGCCGCCGGTCAGCGCCCAGGTAAAGACTTTCGCCGCCGCATAGCGGCCGCGCTGGCCGCCGGCGAGGAACGAGGCCTTGTGGAAACAGTCCTCCCGCGAACCGATGAGCACACGACCGTAGGCGGAGGAGAGTTCTTTCATGGATGCGCGAAGAGTTACCCGCGATTTGTCGCGGCAGATGGCCGCCGCTACAATTAGAAAAACATCGCCTCGCCCAGTGCCATCTCGGGCGCGAGCAGGTGCGCGCCGACCGTCAGCATGGAGCGGCCAGTGCCGAGATCGCCCTCAAAGATGGCGAGGTCCCGCGCAAGATCGACCTCCCAGCGGAAGATTTGTGGCGGCCCGGCGTAAATGAACTCCAGCTTGAAGCTGCCAGGGCAATCGGCGGACGTGACCTCGAAATCGATGCCGCGCTCGCCGCCGGCACCGGAACGCGCGAGGCCCTTCCTCAGCCAGGCCAGGATGCCGTTCCCCTCGGCCGCGAACTCGGCGCGGTGGCGCAGCGTGATTTTCCGAAGCCCGCCGGCGATCAGCGCAGGATCGTAGCGGCTGAGGAACTGGCCGATGTTCTGGCGGAGCGGCAGCGTGCGCGTGTAAGCGAGGTCGCGCACGGCCGCGAGCTTGGGCCACGGGTAGGTGAAGGCGTCGGCGGGCACGAGCGCGCTGTCGAACAGCACGCGCTGCGCGCGCGTGAGCAGGTAGTGGTAGGCGGCGAGGCGCTGGCTGGAGGTGAAGCGGTGGGCCCAATAATACATCGGCAGATCGGCGGAGAGGCACACCGAGACCTGGTCCTGCAGGTAGGCGCGCGCGGCGGGCGGGTAGCTGAGCGCAACAAACTCGATGCAGCGCGTATCGCCCTTGGATTTGCCGAGGAAACACTCGCCATAGATCTTGGCGCGGAGCTCGAGCTTCGCCGTCTCCTCACGCAGCGGACAGAGCACGACGACGCGGCTGGGGTAACGTTGGGCAAAGCGGGAGGCGATGCGGAATTGCTCCGTGGCGTCCTCGGACGTGGTGTTGAGGCCGAAGTGCAACACCAGGTTGCACTGCATGGCCTTCATCTCCTGTGCGTCGGTGTCAGCCCAGAGCCGGGTGAAGCCGCGGGCGATGTCGCCGACGGGCACCTCCATGCCGGGCAGGGACTCGAAGATCTGCGGCATGGCGCCTCAGGGTTCGCGCCAGCTGTGGCCGTTGGCCGCAAGCTGGCTGGCGGAGGAGGCCGGGCCCCACGAGCCGGCGGCGTAAATGTCGAGTCCGGCGCGGCCCTGCTCCTTCCAGAATTCGAGGATTGGAGTGACGAGCTGCCACGAGCGCTCGGTCTCGTCGCCGCGGATGAAGAGCGTGCCGTCGCCGATCATGGCGTCGAGCACGAGGCGCTCGTAGGCCTCGGGGGTATTCGAGCCGAAGGTGGTGGCGTAGCGGAAATTCATCTGCACCGGCTGGGTGCGGGTCTCAAGGCCGGGGATCTTGGCGTTGAGGACCATGCTCAGGCCCTCGTCGGGCTGGATCTGAAACGCGAGAGTGTTCGCGGCGAGATTGAAGCGGTCGGACTCGGGGAAAATGTTTCCCGGGGCGCGCTTGAAGCGGAGGGCGATCTCGGTGACGCGGTGCGCGAGGCGCTTGCCGGAGCGGAGGTAGAAGGGCACGCCGGCCCAGCGCCAGTTGTTGATGGAAAGGCGGAGCGCGGCGTAGGTCTCGGTGGACGAGCCGGACGCGATGCCGGCCTCCTGCAGGTAACCGGGGACAAGCCCGCCGCCGACAAGGCCCTCGGTGTATTGGGCGCGGGCGGTGTCACCGCCGGGGCCGAGCCGGAGCGGCTGGATGGCGTTGAGCAATTTCACCTTCTCGTCGCGGATGGATTCGGCGTCGAGCGACACGGGCGGCTCCATCGCAGTGAGGGCGAGGAGCTGCATGGTGTGGTTCTGGATCATGTCGCGCAGGCAGCCGCTCTGCTCGTAGTAGCCCGCGCGCGAGCCGACGCCGACCTCCTCGGCCACGGTGATCTGCACATGATCGATGAAGTTGCGGTTCCAGAGCGGCTCGAAGATGGCGTTGGCGAAGCGCTGGACCAGAAGATCCTGCACGGTCTCCTTGCCGAGGTAGTGGTCGATGCGGAAGATCTGCGGCTCGGTGAAGACGGTGGTGAGTTCGCGGTTGAGGTCGCGCGCGCTGGCAAGGTCGCGGCCAAAGGGTTTTTCGATGATGACCTTGGACTGGTGCGGCCGGCGAAGGTAGCGGGCGGCGAGGCCGCTGGCGCCGAGATTCTGGATGATGGGCGCGAAGACCGATGGTGGCGTGGAGATGTAGAAAAGCACCTGCAGTTCCTGACCGGATTCCTTCTCCAGTGCGGCGAGGCGCGCGGCGAGGCGGTCGTAGGCTGGCCGCTCGTCGTAACCGCCACTGACATAAAGCGTGCGCGGAGCGAGGCGCGACCAGATGTCGTCGCTCAGCTCGCGGCGGGAAAATTCGCGGATGGCGTCGCGGGCAACTGCCTGAAATTCGGCGTCGGGAATCGATTTGCGGCCGAAACCGACGAGGTAGAAATCGGCGGGCAGCAGGCCATCGGCGGCGAGGTTGTAGATGGCCGGGATGAGCTTGCGGGCCGTGAGGTCGCCCGAGGCGCCGAATATTACGACGACGGTCGGCGGCGAGCCGCGGTGCTTGCTGAGTCCGTGTAGAAACGGATGGCGCTCGTGGTCAGCCATGGCGGCGGGGAGTGTCCCCGCGGGAACGGACACCGGCAAGGAATTAATTCCCATCCATCCCGGTCCGACGCGCAACCCCGGCCAGCGAGCCGCTCTGGCGGGCGACGTGGTAACCCTTCGGGAAGAGCGGCACATTGGCGAAATGCAGGCATTGCGGCGGCAGCCGGCCGCTCAGCGCCACCTCGACAACGTCGAAGCGAAACGTGCGTGGCGGTTGCGCGAGGCCGGTGAGGTAGGCGTGGACGGCGCGGCGCAGCGCACGCTTCTTGCGCTCGTTGACAGCGTAGTAACCGGGCACCAGCGCCTGGGCGTCGCGCGCCTTGACCTCGACGAAGACCAGCACCTCGCCGTCGCGCGCCACCAGGTCGATTTCGTCGCGGCCGTGGCGCCAGTTGCGAGCTACGAGACTGAAGCCGAGGCGGATTTTCAGGAAATCCGCCGCCGCCTGCTCCCCGCGGGCGCCGCCGGAGGTCTCCGCCCGCCGGGTCACGCCCAGCCAGATTTTCTTGAGCCAGTCGATCATGGGAAATTCGCCCTCGACCACGCGAAATATTTGACCTACAAGCAAGCGAGATTTTATAAAACACCGCGCGAAACGCGCTCCACAGACAGTCGCGGCCGACCAATCCCCCCAGCTCATGGCTACGCAAAGCTCTCTCACCGGCACCCTCCGGCGCTCCCTCCTGATCAAGGTCATCTCCAAGCCGGCACCCAGCCGTGAAGATGTTAACTCTGTCATCGAGCTGACCGCGAGCAAGGTCGTCGAGGCGCTCCAGGCGCAATCGATGACGCTCTATCTCGTCGAGGGCGGCGAGATTGCCTTCAAGCATGTCTATTACTCGCCCACTCTCTGGGGACAGGACAAAAACAAGGAAGTCGAATTCCGGGAAACCTCCCGCAAACTGCTGGCGCTGAAACTGCCCGCGGGCACCGGCAATGTCGGCAAGGTCATCCAGACCGGCCAGCCGCTATTCTTCACCAACAAAGGCCCCGATGCCGCCTCGTTGAAGAAGATGGAGGTCGGCTTCGAGGTCACCTCCATGCTCACGGTGCCGCTCAAGACCAACATCGTCATCGGTGCCATCCAGGTCCTCAACAAGGAGCCCGCCGCCGGGACGGGTGGGCTGTTCACCGAAAAGGACCAGAGCGTGTTCCTGGAGGTCGCCGAATACTCCTCCACCCTCATTCAACGCATGCTGGACCCGAAGTTCCAGCTCAGCCCCGAGGACACAGCCAAGTTCATTGCCAAATTCACCGACCTGCCGCTCGTCACCAGTCTCGAGGAGGGCGAGATCGATGAGAAGCTCGTTGAAATCACCGGCGACGCCATCATCCGCCGCGAGCACGTTTTCCCCGTCAAGAAAGTCAGCACCAATGGCGTCGCGGTGCTGATGACCAACCCCCTCGACTACGCCAAACGCGAGGGCTTCCAGCAGGCCACCGAAATGCACATCGAGGAGGTGCGCGTCATCTCCGCCACGCTGTTCGAGGAACTGCTCAAGAAATATTTCAAGGATACCAAGGCCAGCGCCAAGACCCAGGACGCCGACGTCGACATTGACGAGGTCGCCGACCTCATTGGCAGCGCCTACAGCGGCGAGGAGGGTGCGGTCAAGGCCGCCGACCTCGAAAGCGAGGACTCCGCCCCCATCATCCAGCTCACCAACCGCATCATTGAGGACGCCTATATCTCCGGCGCCTCCGACATCCACGTCGAGCCGATGGAAAAGGACCTGCTTGTCCGCTACCGCGTTGACGGCATGTGCTCCGAAAAACTCCGCCTCCCCAAGCAGGTCACCGGCGCCATGGTCGCCCGTCTGAAGATCATGTGCAATCTCGACATCTCCGAGCGACGCCTGCCGCAGGACGGCCGCATTATCTTCAAGAAATTCACAAAGAAAAACATCGATATCGACCTTCGTGTCGCCACCGGCCCGATGAACCATGGCGAGAAGGTCGTCATGCGTATTCTCGACAAACAGAAATCCACCCTACCGCTTCCGGCGCTCGGTTTCTCCGAGGAAAATCTGAAAAGATACCGCGAGTGCGTCCGCATGCCCTACGGCATGATTCTGCACTGTGGTCCCACCGGCTCCGGCAAGTCGATGACGCTCTACTCCGCCCTCGGCGAGGTCAACACCCCCGACGTCAACATCCAGACCGCCGAGGACCCCATCGAATACACGCTCGCCGGCATCAACCAGATGCAGATGAACAAGCAGATCGGCCTCACCTTCGAGCGCGCCCTGCGCTGCTACCTCCGCATGGATCCCGACATCATTCTCGTCGGTGAAATCCGCGACAAGGAGACGGCGCAGATCGCCTGCGAGGCGGCACTCACCGGCCATTTGCTCGTCTCCACCCTCCATACCAACGACGCACCCTCCACGGTCTCACGCATGGGTGAGATGGGTATCGAGCCCTTCAACATCTCGGCTTCCATCGTCTGCGTCTGCGCCCAGCGCCTCCTGCGCCGCATCTGCAAGAACTGCAAAGTCAAATATACGCCCGAAGGCCGCGAGCTTGAGATCATCCAAATTGCGCTCGGGGAGAAGGGCCCCTTCGAGATCTACAAGACCGCCCCCGGCGGCTGCCACATCTGCGGCGGCAACGGCTACAAGGGCCGTGTCGGCATCCACGAGCTCATGACCAGCTCCGAGGAGCTCATCGATGCCATCAACAAGGAGGTCGAGGTCGCCGATCTTAAGCGCGTCGCGATGAAGAACGGCATGAAGACCCTCCACCAGGACTCGATTCTCAAGGTCAAGATGGGGCTCACCACGATGGAGGAGGCGCTCAGCAACGTCCCGCCCGACCTCATTACCAATTGAGAGGGCGGCCTGTTTCCATCACCGGCGCCTCGGGCTTGGCGTTGCGCACGGATTCGGCGATGTTCGGCGCGACCACTTCCGGCGCGCCCTTGCTCTGGTCGAAGCGCATCGAGAGTGTCTTCGATACTCCCCGCTCCTGCATCGTCACGCCGTAAATGGCGTCCGCGGAGGCGATGGTGGTCTTGTTGTGCGTGATGATGAGGAACTGCGATTCCTTCACGAATTGCTTCAGCAAGTTGGTGAAACGGTGGATGTTCGACTCGTCGAGCGGCGCGTCCAGCTCGTCGAGCAGGCAGAAGGGCGATGGCTTCACCATGTAGAGCGCGAAGAGCAGTGCCACGGCGGTGAGCGTCTTCTGGCCGCCCGAGAGCAGGGTGATGCCGCGCAGCTTGGTGCCCGGCGGCTGGGCGATGATCTCGACGCCGCTCTCGAGCGGATCCTCGGCGGCCACGAGTTCGATCTCAGCCCGGCCGCCGCCAAAGAGCAGCTGGAAGGTATAGGCAAAATTCTTCCGGATTTGCGCAAAGGTCGTCTCGAACTGTCGCAGCGAAGTCTGGTTGATGTCCTCGATGGCCTTGAGCAGCTGCGTCCGGGCGCCGGTGAGGTCGTCGCTCTGCGTCTTCAGGAATTCGTAGCGCTGCTTTAGCTCGGCATACTCCTCGATGGCCACGAGGTTCACCGCGCCCATCGCGCCCAGCCGCTGGCGCAGCGCGTCGACTTCGGCCTTGATCTCGTCCCAGTTGGCCTGCGCCTCGAGCGCAGCGAAGTCGGCGTCCGTCGGCTCGCCCTTGGGGCCTTTGTCCTTGCGGCGGCGTTTCGTCGTGGCCTCGCCGCCTTCTTCCTCGTCGTCGAGATCGAGCGCCCTGAGACCCTCGGGCACGTCGTCGGCGTGCCAGAGCAGGTGCCGCCAGTTAACGGTGCCAATTTCGGTCGAGAACTCGCGGGTCATTTCCTCAGCCAGAAACTGCACCCGGGCGCGCGTCTCCGCTGCTCGGACCTCCTGCTGGGCGAGTTCGGATTGCGCCGTGTCGGACTCGGCCCGGAGAGACGCCAGCCCTGTCTCGACCGCGGTGATGCCCTGCTCCACGCCGATCAGCTCGCCGCGGATCTTCTCCACGTTTTCCCGCGAGATCACGAGGGTCCGGGCAAGCTCCGCCGCGCACTGCGTCTGCCCGGCCGCTTCCTGCTCCAGCTGGGCCACCTGCTCGGCCCACGTCTCGAGCTCCATCTGGCGCTGGGCGAGCAAATCGTCGAGCTGGGTCCGCCGGCGTTCCATTTCCGTGAGGCCGCGGTCGAGCACCTCGACCTTCTGACGGCGCTCGGCCAGATCGAGGCGGGCCTGCGCGAGGGATTCCTTCTTCAGGTCGCGGTCTGTGCGCTTCAGTGCGAGAGTGCTTTCCCCCTTGGCTATCCGCGTCTTCTGGGCGGTGACGCCGGCTTCCGCCGCGGCCAGCTGCTCCTGTGCCCGGACCAGGCGCGCGGTGGCTTCGTCGTGCGCGGCCTTGAGGTTCGCCAGCTCGTTTTCCATGCGGACAAGGCGGCTGGCCGCGTCGTCGTGCACCCGCTGTGCGTTCTTCTCCTCGGTGTGAATGGCGGCGGCATGCTGCGAGGCGGTGAGCACTTCCTTGCGCTTTTGCTCCAGCGCCTGCTCCTGTGCGGCCAGCACGGCGGTAAGCTGGTCGATCAACGCGCGCTGCTCATCATGCGTCTTCTGCTCCGACGCGACGGCCCGGGTGGTCTCGCGCAGGTCGACTTCGCGCTGGACAATGCTGTTGGCCGGCTTGCGGGAATAGCCGCCGTAAACCAAACCGCGTCGGTCGACAAGTTCACCCTTGGGCGTCGCCACCAGCAGGAAATTGAACGCAGGATTAATCCGCCAGAATTCCAAAAAGGCGCCGAGATCGTCGGCCACGTAGCAGGCGGCCAGCACGCTGGCAACCGGATGCGCCGCATCGAGGCTGGTGATCGCGTCGGTCGCGGGACGAAGTCCTGACGGGAGTCCGTCTGCGGCAGCGGGTATTCCACCCAAACCCACTTGCAGGCAGGCACTGCCGATCTTGTCGGTTTCGAGCCGGGCGAGAATCCGCTGCGCGGTGGGGAGATCGGCAACCGCGATGGCCTCGACGGAGGCTCCGAGCAGCGCCTCAAGAGCCTTCGCATACTCGGGCTTCACCTCGAGGCCCTGGGCAATGGGTGCATATTTTTGCGCGCCGGGCATGCTGGCGAGCCGGCCCTGCAGCAGGGCCTTCGCGCCCTCGCCGAAGCCCTCCCATTTCTCCTGCAACTGCTGGAGCAGCTTCAGCCGCGCGGTCTTCTGGGCGAGATTGCGGTCGACTTCCTGCAGCTGGCGCTGGGCCTCGCGAAACCGGTTGGTGGCATCGAGCAAGGCCGCCTGTGCCGCCTGTGCCTCGTTGGTGGAGCGGCTCTGGTCGGTGCGGGCCTCCTCGACGCGCGTGCGCGTCTGCACGAGTGTCTGCGCGGCAGCGGCGGCGGTCTGCCGCACCTCGGCGATCTCCCGGGCCAGCTGGTCGTGCCGGTGCTGGCTGGTGCGTGCATCAACCTCGAGGCTGGAGCTCTCGGTGCGGTGGCGGGCGCCGGCGCTCTCGAGCTGGAGCAGACTTAACTTGTCCGCGCCCAGCTGCTGCTCCGCCTTGGCCAGTTCGCCCTCGGCGATGGCCAGCTCGCGGTTGCGGCCCTGGAAAACGGCGTCGGAGCTGCCGAGCATGCTGAGGTGCATCTGCTTGTCCTGCGCGCCGGTGTCGACCTGCGAGGCGAGCTCGCGGAGTTGCATCTCGAGTTCGGCAAAATCCTTCCGGGCGGCATCGCTGCGCTCAGCCAGGCCGGTGCCCTTGACCCGCGCCATGCTGGCGGCGTTTTCGGCCTGTTCCTTTTGCGAGCGGAGGTCGAAGACGGCCTGCTGGGCGTCTTGCACGCGCTGGTTCAGCGAGCTGCGCAGCGACTTTTTCTCGTCGAGGGCCCGGGTGCGGCCGTCCAGCGCGGAGCGGCGGGTGCTGGCGTCGCCACGGAGTGCGGCCACGCGGCCCTCGAGCCCGGCGAGCGCGGTGGTGAGCTGGCGGTGTTGGAAATTGCCCTGGGCGAGCGCGAGATGCCGCAGGCGGAAACTGAGGCGCTTGTAGCGCATGGCCTTCGATGCCTGGCGCTTCAGGCTGCCGATCTGGCGCGCGACCTCGGTGATGACGTCCGACACGCGCGCAAGATTCTGCTCGGTCAGCGCTAGCTTGGCCATCGCCTCGCGGCGTTGACTTTTGTATTTGGTGATGCCGGCCGCCTCCTCGAAGACCACGCGGCGCTCCTCGGGCTTGGAAGAGAGGATTAGGTCGATCTGGCCCTGCGCCATGATCGAGTAACTCGTGCGCCCGACGCCGGTGTCCATGAACAGCTGATTGATGTCCTTCATCCGGCAGGGCTGGCCGTTCAGGTAATAATCGCTCAGCCCGTCGCGCGAAACGCGTCGCATGATCTCGATCTCGTGGAAATCGCTGCCGAGCTGCTGTTCGCACTCGGTCAGCAACAGCGCGACCTCGCACAATTGCGCGGACCGGCGATTGTCAGCGCCCTCGAAGATGACGTCCTGCATTTTGCCGCCACGGAGAGCCTTGGCGCTCTGCTCGCCCAGCACCCAGCGGATGGCGTCGGCGATGTTGCTTTTGCCGCAGCCGTTGGGCCCCACGATGGCCGTCACACCGGGTTGGAAGGACAGGGTCGTGTTGTCAGCGAAGCTTTTGAAACCGTTAAGTTTGAGCGCCTTTAAATACATGAACTGAGCGCCAGACTAGAGGGAGCGCCCAGAGCGTGCGCAACGGAAAAAATGCCGTCGCCATGCCTGCGGGCCAGGCTATTTATGATCCCACGGCAGTTTCACTGCCACCCGGGGAAATTTCCAGATCCGGACGACGCCGAACATTTTCCCCGGATTCAAAATCCCGCGCGGGTCGAGCGCCTTTTTCACTGCCAGCATGGCCTTCACTTGGGCCGGGCGGTGCTGCAACCGCAGGAATGGCGTCTTGGCCAGCCCGATGCCGTGCTCGCCCGAGATGGCGCCGCCCAGCGCCACGACCGTCTCCATCAATTTTTGCACCGCGGCCTCGGCAGCACGGGCCTCCGCGCGGTCGGCGCGGTGATACATGATGTTAACATGCAGGTTGCCGTCGGCGAGATGTCCGAAGGTCGGGATGGGCAGTCCGGCTTCGCGCTTGAGCCGCGCCACAAACCGCGCGAACCGCTCGTAGTGGCGCATCGGCACGACGACGTCCTCGTTCAATTTGGCGTCGCCGAGCTCGAACATCGCGCCGGAGCACTTGCGCCTGACGGCCCACAGCGCTTCGGCCTCAGCACGGCTTCGCGCCTCCCGGAACGCCAGCGCGTTTTCCCGCGCCCACGCACGCACTTCAAGCTTGAGGTCCTCTACCTCACTCATCGCGCCGGCAAACTCGAACAGGATTACAGGCAGGCCCGCCTGGCCGGTGAATACCATCTTGCCCGTGGCGCGCTCCGCACAAAGCACACTCTCACGGTCGAGAAACTCGCAAATTGCCGGTTGCACGCGCTGCCGGAAAAGCGCACGGGCCGCCCGCAGTGCCGTTACCTCGTCGGCAAACGCCGTCAGCAGCGTCCAGCGCGCCGCCGGTTGCGGGATGAGCTTGAGCACGGCGCCGGTGACGACGCCGAGCATGCCCTCGCTGCCGATCCACAGGTCGCGAAGGTTGAAGCCCGCGGAGAATTTCTTCGTGGCCGTCCCCCACTCCACGAATTCGCCCGTCGGCAGGAAACCGCGCAGGGTGATGACGTAGTCGCGTGTCACTCCGTATTTGCCGCCGTGCATGCCGCCGGCGTTGCAGGCGATGTTTCCGCCAATGGTGCAGAATTCCTTCGACGACGGGTCCGGCGGATACCACCAGCCCCGCTTCTCAGCGGCGCGCTGGATAGCGGCGGTCGTCGCGCCTGCCTGCACATGTGCCATGCCGGCCTCGGCGTCGATGCGGATCTGGTTGAGCGGCCGCATGTCGATCACCCACCCGCCACGCACCGGCGCGGCCGAGCCCGTGAGCGTCGTGCCGCGTCCGCGGACGGTGACGGGCACGCGGTGCCGGTTGGCCCGCAGCAAAACGACGCCGATGTCGGCCTCGGTGCGCGGCGTGACGACCGCTTCGGGCAGAAAGGAAATCTTGCTGCTGTCGAACGAGGCCGCCCAGCAGCCCGCGCGCGTGGTGTCGACGCGCGCACCGAGGCGCTTTTTCAACCGGCGGGTAGCGGCGGCCCAACTCATGCCGCCTGACTAAGCGGGGCCGGCCGGGAGCCGCAACACTTTCTCCGCGGCGATGAAGGTCTCAGCGGGAAAACCTAGCAGACTCATGAGCCGGCAGGCGCGCTCAAGCGGGTTACTTTCTCTTCGGAGCGCCAGATAACCGGACCAGCCGATGCGCCCGCGCAACCACGAGGGCCAGCCGTGCACGGGCACGGGGAGATCGCTGCCATGCAAAACGCGCGGCAGGATGTCGGGCCGCAGGCAAACGGGCAGCCAACGGTCGCGACCGATGAGGCTCAACGCACTGAGATCACCGTAAAGATTGGGATAGCGCGGCAGCATGGCGACCCACGTCCAGAACCAGTCGCGCTGTGAACCGATCAAACCGGTGGCGCAATGCGCCGCGATTACCTTGACGCCGCACTCGAGCGGCACCCGGAGGTTGTGCGGGTGCGCGAGATCGGGACGTGTTTCCGCGACGGTGAACTCGCTGCCGGTGTGGGCGATGAAAGGCAGACCGGCCACCGCCATGCGCTCCCAGAAACGGCGGTAGCGCGGGAGCGCGCAGTCGACGTTGTGGCAGTTGGGCAGCAGCTTCAGCGCCACGGCGCCGCCGGCCAAGCAACGCTCCAGCTCCTCGATCGCATCGGGCCGCCCGGGATGGATGGACACGGCGGGCAGAAACTCGGGGTGCGCCCGGGCGAGCTGCAGCACATAGTCGTTGGGCACATGGAACGTGCACCGGTCGGTCCAAACGGTGCCGTCGTCACGATAAACCTTGTCCTGGGCGAACAGCACAACGGCATCGAGCGAGGATGCGCGCACCAGCTCCAGCAACCGCTCGCGATAAGCGTTGTCCAAATCCCCGCGCAAGGTCCGCACCGGCAGCCCCAGCGAGTGCAGCATGAAGGGGGCAAGCCACTGCTCCACCCCGCGACCGGCAATCTCGCAGCCGCTGCCGGAGGAGCCGTTGCCTACCAGGTGGACATGCGCGTCGAGGCGGCGCGGCGCACGAAGCGGCGCAGCCCGGCCAGTTTCTGTGAGCGCGGTCATGCGTCAAATTCCCGGCTCAGGCGACCGTGGCATCCTTCGTCAGCTCGATGGCGAGGTTGCGGCAGCCCTTGAGATCAGTCTTGCCGGTGCCGAGCATGGGAATCTTGTCCACTCTGCGGACGATCTTGGGAATCCAGAGATTGGGCAGCCCGGCCTCGAGCAGCTTGGTGCGGAGCTGGTCTAGGGAGACGTCCTTGGTCGTGAGCATGACCAGCGCCTCGCCCTTCAACGCGTCGGGCACACCGACTACGATCGCGACCGGTCCCTCGGTCTGGTCCCAGCCGCAGGCCTCGACAATGCGCTGCTCGACGGTGCCGTGCGGCACCATTTCGCCGCCAATTTTGGAAAACCGCGACAGCCGGCCCTCGATGAAAAGAAAACCGTCGTCGTCGAACCGGCCGAGATCGCCAGTCACATACCAGCCCCCGGGGCGGAGCGCCACGCCTGTCTTTTCCAGATCCTTGAGATAGCCGGGGAAAACATTGGCGCCCTTGAGCCAGAGCATGCCGGTGCTCGTCAGGGGCAGCTCCTCCTCGGTGTCGGGATCGGTGATTCGCGCGGTCATGCCGGGCAGCAAGCGGCCGACGGCCCCGGTGCGTTTGCCAGGCTGGGGATCGGCGGTGGCGGTTGTGACCGGGGGGTCGGGCTGGTTGAGGTTAGTGGCCGGGGCGGCTTCGGTCATGCCGTAACCCTGGTGGATCTCGATGCCGAACTGCTGCAGGAACCCCTCATAGAGGTCCTGCGGCAACTTCTCTGCACCGGTGACGACGAGGTTGAGCGATTTGAGTTCGTCGCGGGTCGCCCGCTTGAGGAACGGCCGGATGAAGGTCGGCGCACCGAGCATGACCGTCGCCTTTTCCAGATGGATAGCCTCCACAATTTTCTTCGTGTCCAGCGGGCTGGGCAGCGTGACGACGTTGCAGCCGCGCAGCAGCGGATACCAGACCGTGACGGTAAAGCCGAAGCTGTGGAAGATCGGCAGGCAGCCAATGAGCATGCACGATTCCGGCAGGATGGAGAGCGAGGAAATCTGCGCACAGTTGGCGAGGAGGTTGCGGTGGGTGAGCACGACGCCCTTCGGCTCGCCGGAGCTGCCGCTGGTGAAGAGCAGGCCGGCCTCCTCGGTATCGCCGGTGCGCGGCAGTCCGAGCAGGTGGGCGATCCATTGGTTGGGCAGTAGCCAGGCGGCGAGCAGCCATGGGAGCATAGCCTTCTTGCCACCGGCAGTCTCAAGTTCCTTGCGCAGATCGAGTGTATGCTCCGGGAATGGGAACTGGGGGATCTTGGCGCGCATAGCGTCCGCGGTGATGACGGTCTGGATCTCGGCGATGCGCAAGGAAGCCTCGACAGCGGCGCGACCCACGGTGAAGTTGAGGTTCACCGGCACCTTGCCGGCGCACGCGACGGCGAGGTTGGCGATGGTGGCTCCGGCACCGGGCGGCAAGACGATGCCCACGCGTTTGCCGGGCACCGTGCGGCGGAGGCGGCGGGCGAGCACGGCGGCGGCGGCGAGCAGTTGCGCCGCGGTGAGGACACGCCGCTCCGCTGTGCGGTCAATCAGCTCGATGTGCCATGGTCGTTTGGCCAGCGAGCGGACGCACTCTCGCGCCAGATGGCGCTTGAGCGCGGGGCGTTCGCGGAACGCCTCCTCGCCGAGGTCCAGCAGCGCCTTGCGGGCAGCGGGGCGTTCGGCTTGATGATGCGGGATCGGTTGGCCGAAAAGGACGAACACGTGCGTCGGCATCAGGCGCGGCGATTTCCAGAGATATTTGTTGCCCGCAAAGGAAAAGACGGAGCCCCAGAGGCCGTCGATGACGGCGGGGACGACGGGCGCCCGCGCCTGGCTGGCCATGATGCCGAAGCCGCGCTTCAGCTCCATCAGCTGGCCGGTGCGCGAAATGGCGCCCTCGGGGAACACGCACACCAGCTCGCCGCGTTGCAACGCCTCGACCGCCACACGGATGCCCTTGGTGGGCTTGTTGGGCATCACCGGCACGACACCAGTGGCGCGGAACAGGAAGCGCAGCGTGGGGCTGCGGGCGAACCCGGCGAAGGCCACAAAGCGGATGGGCCGCGGCGAGGCGATCTGCAGCACCACGGCGTCGACATAGGAAAGATGATTGCAGATGATGAGCGCACCGCCCTCGGGAATGTTCTCCCGGCCGCGCACGCGCACCCGGTAGAAGAGCGGGCCGATGAGGCGCATGACGGTGCACACGGTCTGGTGCGGCAGGTGCCAGAGGCCGTAGGCGAGCATGGCGAGCGCGAGGCCGGTCAGAACGAACAGCTGCGTGTGCGGCTCGAGGTTCAGCAGGTGATCGCCGGCGAGGACGAAGAACAGGCCGTTGACTGCGAAGCCCGCACCGCTGTCGAGCAGGCCCACCGCGGCGAGCACCCGGCCGCGGCGGTGCGCACCGGCGGTTTCCTGGATGAACGCATAAAGCGGCACGAGGAACAGCCCCGAACCGAACCCGGCCACCACCAACCAGGCCCGGAAGCCGGCGGAAAGATGTCCGATCAGGCCGGCGGCAAAGAGGGCCGTGGCCAGCAACGCACCACCGATTGTCACCAGCCCGAGTTCGATGCCCCGCCGCGAGAGCAGGCCGGCGGCCAGATTGCCGAGGATGGTGCCGCCGCCCAGCAGCAGCAGCAGCACGCCGGTCGTCGTCGCCGAGCCGATGCCGCCCTCGTGGATGTCGGCGCCCATTTGAATGAAGAGCAGGTAAATGTAGCCGCCCAGACCGTAGAAGAACATCAGCCCGAAAGTCGCGCGCAGCAGCGGCCGGTCGCGCCACAGCTCCAGAATCTGCGACCCGTGGCGCACGAAGAGCGATTTTGAGAACGGTTCATCCGACTGCGGTTTCGTCGCCTGCACCAGTTGAAACACCGCCCAGGAGCCGGCGGAAAGTCCGGTCAGGATCAGGACGGTGGTGAAGGCGCCCTGCCACGGATCGCCGCCGGCGCGGCGCGTGAACTGGTCGAACAGCAGGCCGCCGCCGAAGCCGCCGGCTAGAATGCTGCTGACCGAGAGCATCTCCATCACGCCCACCGCGCGCGAGAGATCCTCCGGGCCGACCATTTCGCGCAGGATGCCGCGCTTGGCCGGGGCAAACACCGCCGCTTGCAACGCGAGCAGCACGAAGCACGTCACCGCCCCCCAGAGGGAATGGAACGTCAGCGCCGCCAGCAGGCCGAGCATGACGAGGAATTGCGCACCCAGGGCGCAGTTCAGCACCCGGCTCTTGGCGAAGCGGTCGTTGATCCAGCCGACGAGCGGCGAGAAGGCCACGAACGGCGCCACCAGCAGCGCGCCGAGCATGCTGCGGATCAGGTTGTCGTCGAGCGAATCGGGCAGCACCCCGGGGAACTGCGCCAGCGCGATGAGCATCAGCTTCGCTGCGTTGTCGTTAAAAGTGACCTGGGCTTGCGCGCCCAGTAGCGCGGCCAGGGAGACTCGGAGGGATTTCATGCTCTCGGGGTGGGCAGTCGACCTTCAAGGGAACGCCCCGGCGCGCAGGTGGCAAGCCCGCGATTGCGGTTCAGGGTTGCCGCCAGCTGCGCAAATCCTGCGCCAGCGCACCGAAGCCGCGGGGAAAATCATTCTCGAGACGCCGCACGTCGCCATGGTGGCGGCTGACCTCCTGCACCGCCCGGCGGATTTCCTGCGGCAGCGAGGGCCGGTCGGTGCCGTAAACCCGCCGCTTCAGCTCGCGCCGCGTGTAGGGTGGCAGCCCGGCCGACTGCCCCGCCAGCCACGCTGCCTCCGTCACCGACGTGTCGCGGCCGCAGAGATACCACGCCTCGATCGCCGGCACGGCGAGGCCGACGGCGCGCAGCACGCGGTCGC
>JAHFTD010000107.1 GCA_023269565.1 Opitutaceae bacterium
CGCAGGGCGCTGACGATGTCCGGCCGCGTTGCCGCGACGTCTTTTCCCTGGCCGGGATCGCTCGCAAGGTCGTAGAGCTCGGTGCCCTTGACGAGCCGCCATTTGCCCCAAAGGACCGTGCTGTCCCATTCCTTGAATTCGGCCCCGTATTGCACCACCAGCTTGCGCTGGTCGAACGCGCCGGACTGACCGGCGAGAAGGGGGCAGAGGCTGAGGCCGTCGAATGCGCCGGGGCGTGCCCCCGGCAGATGGCAAAGCTCGATCAGGGTGGGCAGGAGGTCGGTGCCGTGCGTCAGGGCGTCGATCTCGCGGGGCGGTCCGGCGACCCCGATCGGCCAGCGCATAAAAAACGGGACGCGGTGCCCGCCCTCGTAAACGAGCCCTTGCGGCCCCGCATGCCTGCGGAATAAAAAGCGGTGCGCTCGACCGTCCCGTTGTCAGTCATGTAGATCAGGATGGTATTTCGCGCCTGGCCGTTCTCCTGCAGGAAATCCAGCAGCCGGCCGACATTCTCATCAAGTTCCGCCGTCATGCCGTAAAAGGCAGCAAGGGCCTCAGGGAGATCCGCGTAGGACCTCACATATCTGGGATCCACATGGAAGGGTTCATGGGCGGCGGTAGGTGCCAAGGAGAGAAAGAATGGTTTGGTCTGCTGGCGCATCCAGTCCATCGCCTCGTTGAAGAACACATCTGTGTTGCAGCCCTTGAACTCGACCAAGCTGTTATTGCGCCAGTAATGATCGTCGCGGGAATTGTTCAGCCAGTAATCTGCGAGCGAACTGATACCGAAGCCATTTCCGTGAATCGAAAGATCGAATCCGCGATCCGCGGACGGAATGGATAGTTGTCGCCCAAGTGCCATTTGCCAATATGCGCGGTGGCGTAGTCGTTGTCTCGGAAAATTTCCGGCAGCAGGGGCATTTCGCGCCGGATGATTGAGTGGCCTTGGGCAACCGGGGTGGCGCCATTGCGAAAGGCGGAGACTCCTGTCAGCAGCTCGCCGCGCGTCGGGGTGCACATGGGGGCCACATGATGATCGGTGAGGCGCACGCTCTCCGCTCGCAAGCGGTCAAGATTGGGCGTGCGCAGGCGCGGATTGCCATGGGCCACGAGATCCCCGTAGCCGAGGTCATCGGCGAGCAGAAGGATCACATTCGGCGGTTGCTCGGCGGCTCGGGCTGTGAGGGGCGCAAAAGGCAAGGCCGCGACGAGGCAGGTGTGAGCCAGAACCGGCCCGAAGGAGGTCTTGATGGCGTGATACATCCGCTTGCTCACGGAATTTCGATCCTGATATCCGGCCATCAAGTCGTCTTGGTTTTCTGGAGGAAGCGACGCAACTGAGCAGACGTTGGCATCGCGAAAGCGGCCCCGGGCTTGGTGATGGAGAGCGCCGCAACGGCCATGCCAAGCCGGGCCGCCGCGCTGATCCGGCCCGCATAGCGCACCAAACCGGCCGCAAGCCCTCCGCAAAAGGCGTCGCCGGCTCCGGTAGTGTCGACCACCCGGATGCCCTGATGCGCGGGAATGAAGAGGTGGCCGTCCCGCTCCGAGATGAAGCACCCCCGGTGGCCGAGCGTGATGATCAGGGTGGGCACACCGAACTTACGGCACAAGTCATGGAGCGCCGGCCGCGCCATGGCGTGCAGACCCCGTTCGGTGAGACCGCGCCGGATACCGGGGAGTCTCCGCACCAACGCGATGAACTCGCTCTCGTTCGGAATCAGGATGTCGACGTGCCGGAGCAGGGTCTGATTAAAATCAGCGCGCATCGGCGCCGGGTTCAAGATGGTCGTCACTCCCGCAGCCCGCGCGGTCCGGAGCACGTGTGCCGTCGTGGCCAGATTTGATTCCAACTGGGTTACCACGACCTGCGCGCCGGTCAGCAGTGCCCGCGGAATGTCGGCCGGAGCCAGCCGGGTGTTGGCACCCGGCTCGATGACAATCTGGTTCTGGCCCTCCTTGTTGATCAGGATCACCGCCGTGCCCGTAGCCTGACCGGACTTGAGGGCGATCCGGCAGCCGATCTTCTCGCGGCGGTAGAAGGCGGCCACTTGCTCCGCAAACCCGTCCGGCCCCATGGCCCCGACAAAGGTTGTGCGCGCGCCGGTGCGACCACACGCAATCGCCTGATTGGATCCTTTGCCGCCCTGGCCCGAGGCGAGCCGGGCCATGATGGTTTGCCCGCCGCGGGGAAATTCTTCGCAGGTGAAGGTAAGATCCTGCATGATGCTGCCGACAACGACGACCTGCGGGGAGGAAGACATGGGATAGAGTAAACGCAATTTTGCGCCGGGCCGGGGCGCGCGGACTGGGAGGGCGTGCAATTAATGCAAACGTTTGCCTGCGCTTGGGGTCAAGCTCAACCTTCCGCGGGCTTAGCAGGATTTCCGGATAATCAGCTCCGGCAGGAGCTTGAGGCTGCTCGCCGGGCGTTTCGGATCCTCAATGCGCTTCAGCAGCAGGTCCGCCGCCCATTTGCCCACCTCATAGGCGGGTTGGCGGACCACGGTCAGCGGCGGGTTAAACACATCCGCCAGCGTCAGCTCATCAAAACCCACGATCGCCACCTGCCGGGGAATCTTCAACCCGAGGGCGGCGATAGCTTCCAGCGCCCCGACCATCATCAACCCGTTGCAGACGAACAGGGCGGTGGGAGGCTCCGGCAACGTGAGCAGCTCGCGGGCATGAACCTGCCCGCTCTCTTGCTTGAAATCACCGAAACGAATCAGTTCCGACTTGAGCGTGAGCCCCGCCTTGGCGTGCGCGTCCTTAAAGCCGCGCAGCCGTTCGCGCCCGGTTGAGGAATCGAGTGGACCGCCGATCACCCCGATCCGCCGGTGCCCACGGGCGATGATGTGCTCGACCGCCCTCAGGGCACCGATGTGGTTGTCGACCTCGACCTTGTCGAGGTTTCCGCTCGACAGACTGCGGTCGACACAAACAACTGGGGTTCCGTTGCGCACCACCTGCAACACGGCCGGATCAGTCTCATGGATGGGCGGGATGATAATCCCATCGACCGATTCAGACTGCATGACATCGAGATAGAACCGCTCCTTGGCCTCGTCCTCGTCGTAATTGCAGAGCAGCAGGGCGAAATTGTTCTTGTAGGCCACGTCTTCCACTCCACGGGCCAGGTCGGCAAAGAAAATGTTCTGGATGTTCGGGATGATGAGGCCCAGCAGGTGGGTCGAGCCCTCCTGGGTGCGCAGCCGGCGGGCGACCCGGTTGGGTTTATAACCCAGCTCACGCATGGCCTTCTGCACCCTCGCCTGAGTCTCCGACCCGATCTTGCCGGTCTGGTTGATTGTTCGGGAGACCGTCGAGATGTTCACCTTCGCCCGGAGGGCGACATCAATCAGGCTGGGGATTTTTTTCATGCGTTATTCCGGCAATCGTTTGCGGGACCAAGGTGTAGCCCTCCCCTCCCCTCTAGCAAGCCCCGAGCAATGCCTTGCCTTGCCGATTTTGGTAGACACGGCCGTTTCGCCACGCAAACGTTTGCCTTGTTTCCGTCCCCGGCGACCGCCCGCCGGAAACCCCGCCGGTTCATTTTACCCCGCCCCAAAATGAAAACTGCCCAGCTGGCCTTTACTTTTCTCCCGCTCCTCGTCCTGTGCCTGGGGGCCTGTCTCCCGGCCCACGCGGAAACCGCCGTGTCGTCCGACCCTGCCCGCGCCCAATTGCCCGCTCGCTGGTGGGAAAAGGCGTCCGCCATGCGCTACTTCGTCGTGAGTCCCCAGCAGAACACCCGGGAGTTCCTCTCCCTTCGCGACGTCGCGACCCTGACCGCAAAGCTTGAGCAGATCCGGGCGCAGGGCTTTTCGTCGATCCACATCGTGTCGCCGGCGGACGGCGGCGTCAGCTTCGGCGGGCTGGATACGAAGAACCACTACGCACTGCGCGCGGATGCCGGCAGCATGGACGACTTTCGCCGGCTGGTCCGCATCGCGCACGGCAAGGGCCTGGCCGTGACCATCTCCTACAACCTCGGCTACGCCAGCACCGAGGCGCCGGCCTGGCTCAAGGCCTGCGATGACGTCCGCGCCGGCCGCAGCAGCAAGGAGGCTCACTGGTTCGTCTGGAGCGACCAGGGCGACGCGCCGCCGCCGCCCAGCAACCTTTTCTTCAACCCGCCGGGCCGCGGCTTCTGGGAATACAGCGCGCGGGCGGGGAAATATTTCTGGACGCGCTGGGGCGGCGCCAACGCCGCGGATGAGGACGTCCGTTTCCCGCAATATGACTGGGGCACGCCGGAGTTCCAGCAGGAGGCGGAGCAGATCGTCCGTTTCTGGATGAACACCGGCCTCGACGGCATCATGATGGACGCCGTCAACTGGAACAGCAACAGCGACTGGCAGAAGAACCGCCAGCGGATCACCGTGGTCATGGCGTCCTACGGCAATGTCTGGATCCAGGGCGAGGGCGCCGGCGGGTTCGGCGACGACCAGGTGCCGTGGATCACCGAGGGCAAGTGGAACTGCGTCGAAGACTACGGCATCGGCACCTGGTGGGTGGCGGGCAGCCACGTCATCCTGAAGGCCTTTCAAACCGGCGACCCGCGCTCCATCGAGCCCGCGCTGCGTGCCGCCCACGACCGCGTGGTCACGGCCGGCGGCAGCCTGTTCGCCTCGGCGCTGAAATTCGAGGACCCGGTCGTCCCGACCCGCCGCGAGGCGCCGCACCTGTCCTTCGCGGCGCAGATCGGCATCGGCCAGTTCATCGGCTACGACCTGCGCGACATGAAGGCTGAGCCCGATGGTGAGATCCAATGGCTACTGCGCCTGAAGCGCGACCATCCCGCGCTGCAGCAGACCGGCAGCCGCCGTCAGGTCCCGACCAATGCGGACGACAAATATTACGCCTTCATCCGCACGGCCCCGGACGGCACGGAGCGCGTGCTGGTGGTGCTGAATTTCCAGCGCGGCTTCCAGAAGATCGAGGTCAACCTCAGCGGCCTCGACGTTGGCGGCCTCGTGGAGCTGAAGACCGGCGAGGAACTCGGCCCCACCGGCCTGCTGCGCACCGGGCTCTACAGCTACGGGTATCGCTTCTACCTGCTCAAGCCCGCGGCCGCGAAATAGCTCCGTCCATTTTCTCGCCATCGCCCGCCATCCCTGCCACCTTAACAGCCGCTCCCCTCTCCCCGCATGAGCAAACCGCAGCGCACCCCCTCTCCCCGCCTGGTCGAATTCCAGCTCTCGCACGCCCGCAACGGCCCGCACCTGCCGCTCCCGGCCGGCAGCGCAGGCTGGCCGTTCCAGACGATTGGCCAGTGGCGGCAGGAACCGAACGCCGGCGCCGCCGCGTGGCGGCGCGATTTCCGCGAGTGGCGGCTCGAACACCTTACCCGGATGGGCTATAGCGGCGCGAACTATGAGCGTCCCGAGTTCCGCTGGGCGCAGCGCAACTTCGTCCATGCCCAGATGATGATCGAGGACCGGTATTTCTATGACCCCGTCGCCAGTCGCTACACGGTCGACCGCTACCTGGATGACCTCGAAGCGCGCTACGGCGGCATCGACAGCGTGCTGCTCTGGTATGTCTACCCGAACTGCGGGATCGACGACCGCAACCAGTTCGAACTCGCCGCCGACCTGCCCCGCGGCCTCGCCGGCCTGAAGCAGGTCGTGGCCGATTTCCACCGCCGCGGCGTCAAGGTTTTCCTCCCCACCATGCCGTGGGACAACGGCACGCATCCCGCCGGCGGGCCCGACTGGGAGGCTATCGCTCGTCTCGCCAAGGAAGTCGGCGCCGACGGCGTGAACGGCGACACCTACAGCGGATTGCCGCGCGCCTTCCTCGAGGCCGCCGACGCCGCCGGCCACCCGCTCGTGTTCCAACCCGAAGCGGTGCCGCTCTCCGACGAGGCGCTGATGTGGAACCTCCAGAGCTGGGGCAAACTCATCCCCACCGAAGTCATTCCGCCGGTCAGCAAGCTGAAGTGGCTCGAACCGCGCCACATGACGAACACCGAGAACCGCTGGGGCCGCGACCGCACCAACGATTTCCACTACATTTTTTTCAACGGCACCGGCTACAATAGCTGGGAAAACATCTGGGGCGTCTGGAACCAATTTACACCGCGCGACGCTGCCGCGCTTCAGCGCATCGCGCACCTCTACCGCCAGTTTCCCGACCTGCTCGTCAGCGCGGACTGGGAGCCCTACGCCCACACTCTGCAGCCAGGCGCGTTCGCTTCGATGTTCCCCGGGCCGGAGATGACTTTGTGGACCGTCGTCAATCGCTACGAATACGATCTCGCCGGCGAACAGCTCCTCGTCGCCCATCGGGACGGCTGGTGCTACTATGACGCTTGGCATGGCACCGCCCTCACGCCGCGCCTGCTGGCCGGTGGCCACGTCGCCCTCGCCTTCCCGCTCGAGTCGCGCGGGTTCGGCGCCGTGCTCGCCGTCGAGGCCGGCACCTCACCCCCGGGGCTCGATGCCTTCCTTGCGCGTCGCCGCGAGCTCACGGCCGCCCCGCTGCAATCCCTCTCGGCCGAGTGGCGCGCGCTGCCGCAGCAACTCGTGCCCATCGCCCCGACCAAGCCGGCGGCCACCGCCCCGACCGGCATGGTGACGATTCCCGCCGGCGAATTCGAATTCAAGGTGGGCGGCATCGAGATCGAGGGCTTCACGTGGCGGGGCCACGATTTCCAATA
>JAHFTD010000025.1 GCA_023269565.1 Opitutaceae bacterium
TCCGGGTGCAGGAGCAGACCACCCAGCTCGCGCAGGGCGTCGGCCAGCTGGCCGAGAAATCCGGCGAGCTCTCCAAGGAAATCCGCGAGAACCGGCCGATCAACCCCAACCTCATCTTCAACGACTTTCTCGCCAACCGCGTGCAGACCCGGCTCGCCACCCGCCGGTCCGGCCTCTTCGGCCCCGCCCTCAAGGACAAGGAGGCGCAGACCGTCCTCGTCAGCGACGGCCAGCGCACCTACGCGCTCATGCACCTGAGCGACACGCCGTTCAGCTTCACCTTTGATCTCGCGCCCGACTACGACCAGATCACCGGCCGGCTCACCCGCGGCTCATTCAACGCCCCGGTGAAGGAGCTCCGTTTCCTGGCCCTCGACCCGCGCGTCATCGTCGTGCCGGTCGACGACTCGCTTGCCGCCCTGATGGGCGCCAAGGTCTACCGGCTGGCCGCCGAGCCGTTCAAGTTCCCCGACGCGGTCGTGGTGCGCGCCGACGACGGCAAGTATGGCGAGACGCCCTTCCGCATCGATGCCGCCAACCCCGGCTACGTGAAGCTCGACAACCGGATCATCACGCGGCTCTTTGGCGAGTTCTCACCCAAGCGCGGCGACCTCGTCTTCAGCAAGTCGGGCGATCTCATCGGCCTCATGGTCAACAACGACTATTGCGCGGTGCTCGGCGATTTCCGCGCCGCGCACACGCTGCCCGCCGGCGACGAGGCGCCGCCCACGAAGACCGGCCCCGCCTTCGCCGACCTCGCCGCCCGCTACCAGCGCCTGCCGATCAAGCTGCAGTGACCCGCACGTCCCGGCGGTTGATTTCGCCTCCGCAGGCCTAGAGGGTCCGTCTCCCGGCCGGATCGCGGCCCGGCAGGAGCCGGGCCCTCCAGTTCGGACGGCAACGGTGCCGATTGTAGGGCGGGGTCGCCGACCCCGCCGTTGCGGAAATCGCCGTGCCCATGGTGTCATTGCGAAGAGGGCGGCGCCACCGGACGAGGAAGCAATCCGTCCGGGTTGCCACTTGGGCTCCGTCACTTTGCGATGACATGCAGATATGTCCGTCGGGACATAAATCCCCTCCCACAGGGCAGGATGCGCTCAGGCCTTGGGCTCGAAGCGGCTGGCGGCGCGGTTCTTCCTTACCGCGCCGGCGGGGGCGACCACGCCGTTCATCGCGATGTAGACCCCGGGCGGCAGCGCCTGCAGCGCGCCGACGGCGCAGCCGAGGTTGAACACCGCGTCGCTGTTGCGGAACCGCGCCGGCTGCATCGAGCCGGTGAACACGATCACCTTGTCCTTGATGCCCCCGAGCTTGGCCGCCGTGGCGGTCATGGTGTCGGTGCCGTGGGTGATGAGGATATGCTGCTCCGGCGCGGCCTCCACGCGGGCGCGGATGAGCGCGCGGTCCTCGTCGGTCATGGCGAGGCTGTCCTTCTGCATTACGGATTCGACGACGAAGTCGAAGGTGACGTTGGACTCGCGGAAGACGGGGCCGACCTGAGGCTCGCCGACCTCGTAGGAGCTGGCGGCGTCGAAATAGACCTTGTCGATGGTGCCCCCGGTGGTGATGACGCGCAAACGCATGGCGGATGTCTGGCGGACCCGCGCCGCAAGTTCAACCCGGATTCACGCCGCCGGATTCAGCCTGACATTCACGAAGAGCCCCGGCCGCCCTGGGTCGCTGCCTGCGGCAAGCTCTTGGACTCCTGTCCTCGGCAGCGACCCAAGGCCTACCCCTCAGCGCGGCGGGACTATTTCAGGCGCCGCGACCGCTTCACTGTCGCACTTCAAATCTGAAACTATTCCCTTTCTTTACAGGATTTCTTTCCCTAGCAGTAACGCGACATTAGCTGCGGCAAACATCACGCAGACGAAAACGAAAAACCAACTTCCTTTTCCCTTTGGGCAAACGCCTGCCTCATCCTTGTGAGCCTTCTTCCAATTTGTGGGCGGCGAGGACTGTGCTGCGTAGCCCTCGAGAATAGCGATGCGATCGCTATAAACGCCGATCATTCCAACGAACGACACAAGTGACACTATGATCAAACAGAGGCAAATAAATCCTGCCAGCTTACCGTCGATTTTGGACGCCAAAAGGCCGACGAACACGAAGCCCTGAATCGTGATATACCACGAGAGCAACGAGTGATGAAATTTGCGGTAGTATTCCGCTAAGGCTTCAATGTTGTTCATAGCTTTGCCGATCAGTATTATTCGGCCAGACCGAAGTCCGGGATTCTGGAGCGGATCATGACCGGATAATCCATCCAAGTCTTTGCAAGACAAGGCTGAAAATTCACGGGCTTGGTTTTTGCGGTTGTTGCATTTCCGGCAAAAAGCCTACACTTCGCAAACGTGAGTCAGCCGAACATCTTGTGGATTGTCACCACCCAATGGCGGACGCAGGCGTGTGGCTATGCGGGCGACGCCAACGCGCGGACACCGTGGCTCGACGGGCTGGCGAGCGAGGCGGTCAATTACGCGCAGGCGGTGACGCCGCATCCGCTCGGCCCGCAGGCCCGCGCGGCTTTGCTGACCGGCAAGCTCTGTCCGGACAACGGCGTGAGCGATTACTGGGATCCGCTGCCGGTGGACGCGCGCACAGTGGCGCACGCGCTGCGCGACCGCGGCTATGTGACGGCGTTTTTCGGCAAGTGGCACCTGGCCGAGCGCGACCGCACGGCGCCGTTTGTCGGCGAGGCGCATGCGAAGATGATCGTGCCGCCGGAGCGCCGCGGCGGCTTCGAGCTGTGGGAGGGTTTCGAGGGCGGCTTCCTGCTCAACGACCCGTGGCTGCACGGCACGCGCCTGCCCGAGCCGCGGCATTTCAAGGGCTACCAGGCCGACGTGCTCGTGCAGCGCGCGGCGGAGTGGGTGTCGCGCGCCGGGCCCATCGCCCAGGGGAAGCCGTATTTCTGCGTGGTCAGCCTGGAGTCCCCGCATCCGCCGTATCACGCGCCCGCGCCGCACGTGGCGGAATTGAAACCCGTCGAGGTGAAACTGCGCGCGAACGTGCCGGCCGGCGGCGACATCGAGAAAAAGGCGCGCGAGGAGCTGGCGGGTTACTACGCGCACATCGAGGCGACCGATCGCGCCATCGGGAAACTTCTGACCGAGACCGACCTCAGCAACACGGCGGTGGTGTTTTGCTCGGTGCACGGCGATATGCACGGGAGCCACGGGCTTTTTAGGAAAGCCTGGCCACACGAAGAATCAGTGCGCGTGCCGCTCTTGGCGCGCTTGCCGCGCACCAAAGTGACGAGTGGGACCAACCAAGAGGCAGTGAGCCTGGTGGACTTGCCGCACATGGCGGTGGCGTGGGCGGAGGGGCGCGAGTGGCATTGCAAGCGCGACAGTGCGCACATCAGCATGCCCAGCGCGACGGAGATACCGCTGCAGTGTCCGCACGCGTGGCGCGGCTTCCGCAGCGCGCGGCACAAGCTCGTGCTGAAGCCCGAGGCGAACGGGCGCGAGGAGCCGTGGCTTTATTTCGACCTCGAGCGCGATCCGCTGGAGATGCGGAATCTGGCGGACGACCCGGTGCGCGCGCGGGAGATTGCGGAGTTGAGGCGGTTGATGTGAGTGGAGGGTCCACCTTCCGGTGGACCGCGGCGGCCCGTCGGGAGCCGGGCCCTCCAATTCGCGGACGGTCGGGAAACCGTCCCTCCAGGGCAGATGGGCGCGAGCAAGCTCGCTGCCTACGGTGTTGATTCGCGGCGTAAAGCCGCTCCTACAGTGGCGCGTTGGGGGCAACGCGCCCTACCTGACGGCGGCGGGGTCGGCGGTCGCGCCTTGCCGTTATTTGTAGCGCTGGCCGTGCTTGAGCACGACGTCGACACGCTGGAGGAGGTTGATGTAGCGGAGCACGTCGCCCTTCACGGCGATGATGTCGGCGTATTTGCCCTGCGAGATGGTGCCGTAGTCTTTGTCCACCTTCATGGAGACGGCGGGCCAGTAGGTGGCGGCGCGGAGGGCCGTCATGGAGTCGACGCCGAGCTTGCTCACCCAGATGTCGAGCTCGCGCCAGGTGGACTGGTTGTGGAATTTCATCGGGATGCCGGAGTCGGTGCCGATGAGGAGCACGAGGCCGGTCTTCTGGAGCTGGGCGAATTTAGCGGCGGAGGTCTTGGCGCGCAACGGGGTGATCTGGTAGTAGGCGAGCCAGCCGGGGTTCTTCAGCGAGCCCTTGATGTCGGCGACGATGTCGGTGGGGACGTCGAGCTGCCAGCCCGGCTCCTCGATGTGCATCGGGTTGCGGACATTGTCGTCGTAATTGAAAAAGCCCTCGATCGTGGGGCACCAGAACATGGGGCCGAGCGCCATCTGCGCGGTGCGTTCCTGGAGGGCGGCGATGACGTCGGCCGGATACTCGGGCGCGGTGGCGAGACCGGTGTGCTCGAAGCGGTCGACGCCGTATTTGAGGCCGAGGCGGATTTCGTTGGGCCGGTGGGCGTGGGCGACGACGGGAAGCTTGTGCGCGTGGGCCTCGTCGACGACGGCTTTGATCTCGTCCTCCGCCATCTGGTCCTGGTCGATGAGCTTGATGACGTTCACGCCCGCGTCGGCGAGCTGCCTGACCTTGGCGCGGGCGTCGGCGGCGCCCTTCACGCCCCAGCGGAAATCCTCGGTGCCTGGATAAGGCTCGTGCTGGATGAACGGGCCCGAGACGTAGAGCGTGGGGCCGGGGAGCTCGCCGCGGTTGATGCGGTCGCGGACGCTGAGGCTCGGCCCGAGCGGCGCGCCGAGGTCGATGGCGCTGGTGACGCCGGCGTTGAGCAGCTGGTGCGCGGCAGCGGGCATGATTTCCTTTTCAAGGCGGGCGGGGTAGGTCTTGTCCCAATGCGTGTAGTCGGAATGGCCGAGGAGCATGGTGTGGACGTGGCAGTCCCACAGGCCGGGGAGGACGGACATGCCGCGGCAGTCGATGACCTCGGCGCCGGCGGGCACGGGCAGCGAGTCGGCGGTGCCGACGGCCTTGATACGCTCGCCCTCGATGAGGACGACGCTGTTGTTAACCGGGGCACCGCCCCAGCCGTCGATGAGGCGGCCGCCGACGAGCGCGGTGACCTTGGCGGAGGCGGAGGGGAGCGCCACGGTAGCGGCGAGCGCGGCGAAGAGAAGGCGGAGTCGGTTCATGGGATTGGGGCGTTGGGTGAACTCAGCCAACAGGAACGGCGGCGTGCGGTCTAGACTGGTTTTACGCCGAAGTGCCGCTGGATGACGGATTCGAGGTTCTCGGATTTGACGGGTTTGCTAATGTAGTCGTCCATGCCGGCGGCGAGGCAACGCTCGCGGTCGCCGCGCATGGCGTTGGCGGTGAGCGCGACGATGATCGGCTGGCGCCCGCCGGGGAGCCTGGCGCGGATTTCGCGGGTGGCGGTGAGGCCGTCCATCTCGGGCATCTGCACATCCATGAGCACGAGGTCGTAGTCGCGGCGCCCGAGCGCTGCGAGGGCCTCGCGCCCGTTCTCCACGGTATCGGCCGCGTAGCCAAAACGCTCGAGGAGAAGTTGCGCCACCTTCTGGTTGATGGGATGATCCTCGGCGATGAGCACGGCGAGCGGCAGACGTTGCGCGAGCAAGGAAGCAGTGGCGGGCGGACGGACAATCACCGGTGGGGTGGCGTGACCCGCCAGCAAATGACCGATGGCCTCATGCAGCAGCGACGGTTTGATCGGTTTGGGCAGGCGCACCAGCAAAGGGTCGGCGTTACTGTCGTGGCGTGCGCTTTCCGAGGCCGGAGTATAGAGCACGGCGGGCAGGGCGGGATGGCCAGCGCGCAGTTGCGCGAGCAATTCGAGTCCGGAAGCACCCGCAAGATCCTGGTCGATGATGAGCAGATCCGGTGGACTCTTCCCCGCCAGGTGCCGGGCCTCGGTGGCATCAGCGGCGACGAGAGGCTTGAGGCCCCATGTGGCTAGATGGTGCGCCAGCGTCGCGCGGTTCACCGGGTGGTCGTCGACAGCGAGGACGGTGGCGGCGGGGAGCGGATCCGAGGGACCGGCGTCCTCAGATACGGCGAATTGTGTCTGGATACTGAAGCGGAAGCGCGAGCCCGCGCCGAAGCGGCTGGTGACATCGATGGTTCCGCCCATCAGCCGGCAGAGCCGGTCGCAAATGGCGAGGCCGAGGCCGGTGCCGCCATATTTGCGGGTCGTGGAGGAGTCGACCTGGCTGAAGGGCTTGAATAGCACGCCGAGTCGTTCGGACGGGATGCCAATGCCGGTATCGGTGACAAAAAAATCAAGCGGCAGCCGCTGGTCGGGGAGATTCGGCACGGAGGAGGCGAGCCGGACCTCGACGGTGATGAACCCCCGTTCGGTAAATTTCACGGCATTATTGAGCAGGTTGACCAGCACCTGACGCAGGCGGGTGCTGTCGCCGGCGATCCAGCGCGGCACGGCCGGGTCGAAGTCGTAGGCGAGTTCGATGCCCTTGTCGGCGGCCTGCACCGCGAAGATGTCGAGCGCCTCCTCGACGCAACGGGCGAGTTCGAAGGGCCGGTGTTCGAGCTCCAGATGCCCGGACTCGATCTTGGAAAAATCGAGGATCCCGTTGATCACGGAGAGCAGGGCGTCGCCGCTGGCGCGGATGGTGCCGACGTAGTCGCGCTGCTCGGCAGTGAGACCGGTCTCGAGGAGGAGGCTGGTCATGCCGATGACGCCGTTCATGGGTGTGCGGATCTCGTGCGACATGGAGGCGAGGAAGTCAGATTTGGCGCGAGACGCGGAGTCGGCCTCGGCCTTGGCGCGGCGGAGCTGCTGCTCGGCGGCGACCCGAGGGGTGACGTCGGTCTCGATGGCGATAAAGTTTTCGACGCGGCCCTCGTCGTTGCGGACCGGCTGCAACTCGTGGTGCAGATGGATGCGGCGGCCGGATTTGGAGTAATGGAGGACGTCGAGGGTGACGGGCTCGCAGTGCTGGAAGGCGAGGCTGATGCGCTCGGGCGCGCCGGGGTCGGAGTCGGGCGCGGTAATGAATTGGAGGAGGGGCCGGCCGCTGATCTCGCCGAGTGTGTATTCGGTGAGGCGGGTGAAGCTCTCGTTCACCCACTCGATGCGGCCGGCGGGATCGGAGATGATGACGATGTTATCGGTGCGGCTGGCGACGAGGGCGAGTTTGCGCGAGGAAGCCTGGCTGGCCCGCAAGGTCTCCTCGGCGAGTTTGCGGGCGGTGATGTTCTGGCAGGTGCCGATGACGCGGAGGGGCCGGCCCATGGCATCGAAGCCGACGCATTTGGCACGCGCCGCGATCCAATCCCACCCGCCCCGGGCGTTGCGGGCGCGGTGCTCGGACTCCACAAGCGGCAACTGGCCCCGCAAGTGCGCCTGAATAGTATGCCGGGCAGCGGGGAGGTCGTCGGGATGCACCAGCCGGGCCCAAGTCTGAAGCGTCCCCGGCATGGCGGCGGGATCATAGCCGAGTGCGACCCACAGGCTCGGTGAATAGAAAACCCGGCCTGTGGGAATATCCCATTCATAAACACCTATCTCGGTAGCCTCGAGCGCGAGGTTGAGGCGCTCGTCCGTCGTCTTGAGCTGCGCCTCGATGCGGCGGCGCTCCTCGTTCTCGCGGCGCAGCTGGCCGGCGGTGGACTCGGCGGCGCTCTGGCGGGTGACGGCGGCCTGCGCGAGGTTGACCACCAGGCCGAGCAGCGCGCTGACGCCCAGGCCGGAGAACAGCACCCATCCGGGCAAATTCTGGCGGTTGGCATCGATGTAGGCGGAGTGAGGGACGAGCCGGATAGTAAGGCGTTGGCCGGAGAGATTAAAGGTGGCGGCTTGGCGGTGGCGTTCGCCGGCCCTTGCTTCCTGCCGGGGCGAAGAAAAAACAAGCAGGCCGTTTTCCCTGCCACCAGCCACCGCAAGGGGGTGGAGCACCTCCACGGCAAGATGATAGCGGGAAGAAAGATTGAGCTGGCGATCGATCACCTCGAAGAAGCGGCTGTAGTTGAGGTCGCCGGCGAGATAGCCGTCCAACTGGCCGTCGCGGATAACCGGCGCATAGACGACAAAGCCGGGAGGTTGGACTGCGGAAGTGATCGGTGCCGCGATAGCCGGCCGGAGGCTGCGGCGCACTTCGTCGAGTGCGGCGCGACGAATCCGATCACTCGCATGATCGAAGAAGGGGGCATCCTCATTCCCTTGGTGCGGCCAGACCCAGCGGGTGCGCAGGGTGGAGTCGATCTGCTGGATGGAATGAAGCGCAGGAGATTCGACCAGCACGGCGGCGACATCCTTTTCCCACTCGCCCTCGGGCGTGCCGCCGGCCCGGCCCCAGCGCGCCGCCAGGCGGTTAATGTTGTCGGCCTGGTGTTCGGTTTCGCTGCTGAAGATGGTCGCAACGTTGTTGATCGTGAGCTGCGTCGAACTGTTAAGGTAGGAGAGTTCGCGCTCCCTGAGGGCGAACCAGAAGATGAGCGTGGCGGTGACACTGCCCACGACGACGGGCAGCCAAAGCCAGCGCGGACCGGCCTCCCCGGCAGCGCCCTCGCCGCGGAAGGCGATCAGGATGAGCCCGGAGCCGAGAAAGAACACGATGGCCGCCGTGGATGGAGCGATGCGTGCGTAGGCATTCCATTCGGTCAACTCCTGCAGGCCGACACTCTCCGCGATCAGACCGGTGAACCCGTAGGCGGCGGCCAGGGAACCGGTCATGGCCAGCGCCAGCGGTCGGAGGGAATCAGGTCGCGGATCCGGTCGCCACGCGAGAACCACTCCGGCCAGGAGAACCACCACGGCCAAGGCGTGGGGCAGCGTGAGATTGCCGGACTCGGCGAGCAACGGGTGCTGGCCTTCCAGCCACCAGTCAAGCAGGGCAAGCAGGGCAAGCACGCCGGCCAGGGCAGCCAGCACCGCCAGGCTGCGACCGGTGCGCGGCCAACGGAGTGCGGTGACAACCGGCGACAAGCCCAGCAACAGGAGGCACCCCGCGGCCAGAACGGGCGGAACGCTGGCGGGGAATCGCGGCGGCACCCAGCCAAGAAATTCCGCCCACCATCCGATCGACACACTCAATCCCCAAACGGCCGCGGCAAAAAATGGTGCCAGATAGCCGTAGTCTCTCGCAAGGGCGCGGGTGAATGAGGTCATCGAATTTCCCGGCCTGACATAGGGCAGGGTCTGCGGCTTAGCAATGCGCTTTCAGGGCCAGTCTCCCCAGGGAGATTGCGGATGGACTATTTTTTCTCGCCCACGGGCGGCGGCGGAGTTTGATCCGGTGGCACGGCCGGGGGAGTCGCCGCCGGATTGCCGGAACCACCCGAGCCGAACGCGAGGGACCAGGAGGGCTTGGCCAGCGGGCCGTTGAGCTTCAGTTCAAAAATGCGTGCGAGAGGATTGAGCACGATACCGAGCGCGGCGGTGAGCGGATTGTGGGTTTCCTCGTAAGGCTTGAGCCGCGCCGTGAAGTCGAGGCTCTTCGAGGCGATAAGGTAGTCGCCCCGGGCGTCGATGACCGCGCTCGGCCCCGAGATCTTCAGGTCGGGGAAGCGGATATGACCGCCCTCGAGTTGGAAGCTGGTCCGCGCCGTGTCGAGCTTGAGGGAGGAGAAATTCAGCGACACGGCGCTGAGCACCTGCGAGAGCAGGCCGAAGAGATGGATCTCGCCCAGCTCGGCGCCGGTCAGCGCGGCGTTACCGCCGCCGTGAAAACTGGCGATGTCGCGCGGTTGGCCTTGGGCGGAGAGGGAAAGGTCGAGCCGCCCGCCGGAGGCGCGTTTGATGAACTTGCTCTCGGCAGGCAAATTTTCCGCGCCACCGGTGCGGGCGGCCGCATAGGCCTCCATGGCGCGGATAGTGCGGGCGAGGTCGGCTTCCTTCAGGTAAACGTCGAAGCCGAGCAGCCGCGCTTCCGCGGGGCCGCCGAGCGAGGCTTTGCCGGTGCCCTTGCCGCCGGCAAAACCAAACTCGATCATGTCGAGCCGCAGGTCCCGGCCGGTTACTCCGCCACTTACGTTCAGCGCGTCGATGGGCAGGCCGTTGTAGCGCAGCGGGCCGGCGACCCGGCCGGTAAAGCTCAGATTGGGTGCCGCTTGCTCCCCGGCGCCGTCGATCCGTCCGGCCGCATGCACGCGCGGCGGAGCGGAGAAATTCCAGGCGGCGAGCAGAGCGGGGGCAGCATGCGGGGCCATCCGGCCGTAGAGTGCGGCATCGAGGTTGGAGGTGAGGTCGAACTCGATCGCGTGGGTCTCCCGGGTCCGCACATTGCCGAAGCGCTTGAAAGTGCCAGTGGCGCGCTGCGTCCCGCCGCCGCGGGTCGCGGTAAAATCGAGTGCATGCTGGAACTGCGGGCGGACAAAGAGCCGCGTCTGCACCGTCGCAAAATCGGCCCCGAGCACCGTGGCGCCCGTCGCTTGCGCGCGGCCGAAGTAAACGGTGCGCGCGGGCTCCGACCAGCGGCCGGAAACCTCCACCTCGGCTTGTGGCGGACCGCCGGCGAAATCGAAATCGTGCCAGAAGAGCGACCACCAGTCGGAGCGAAACCAGCCGCTGATGGCCAGCGGGTGCAGCCGGCCCTCCAGCAGCATGCGGTAGTCGTGCGTGAAGAAATTCATCCAGTAAGAGCCGCGCGCGATCCCGTCCCCGGCGACAACGAGGGCATCGTCCGCCAGGAAACCGCCCTGTGGATCGAGGGCGACGCGGCCCCGGGCCGACGTGATCAGCACACCGCGCGAATCGAGCCGGCCACTGTGCACCCGGCCGGACAGACCCGAGAAATGCCAGCCGGAAGCAAAGCCGGCCTCGAGGTTGAACCCAACCGGATCACCAAACTGGAAATACGGTGCGGCTTTCGGCGCCCAACGTGACAACACCGCGGAGACCAGCGCGGCCGCGACGCGACCGGAAGCGTGCAGGCGGGCGGATTGCTCGCGCAACCGCGCTTCGACCTCCGCGGCGAGGAGCTCGCCGCGGAGTTGCAAGGCCGCCTCAATGCGGATGTCGGGCCAGTGCGCGAGCTGCGCCCGCAGCACCGGCGCCAGGGCGGATTCGTCGAAGGCTTGGAATTCGCCACAGGCGACGAGCGCCTCGCCGGGGACGAGGGTGAAGCCGGCCGGCAGCCATTGCGCCGAGACGACGGCCCGCACCGTGCCAGCGGAATATTGCCCGCCGTATTCCGCGCGGGCGACCGCGACATGAAGGCGCAAGGGGCGCGACCCCGCGCCGTCGAGCCGCACGGTGGCGGTGGCGGCGAGGCGGTCGAGCAGAAGTGGGAAACCCGCCGGCTGGCGGACGGACTGGACGGTAAAGAACAAATCAGCCGTGTTGCCGACGCCCGACACGGACTCCAGGGTGAGGTCGAGCGCCGGTTGCTCAAAGGCCTGCAATTGCCCGGCGGCAAGCACGAGCTTGCGTCCGGTCTGCAGGAAGCGTCCGACGATTTCGGTGAACGCGGGCGCGCCGTCGGCCGTGCGCCGCTGGGTGTAGGTGCCGTGCGCGGTGAGGGCGAGATTGTTGATGCGGCCCGCCAACTGGTCAATCTGCCAGACGCCGTCGTGCTGGCGGAGTGTGCCGGCGAGTTCCCGCACGAGGGGCTCGGCGGTGCCGCTGGGTGAGAGTATCGCTGGCAGCTGGAGCATGACGCCCTCGAAACGGGTCTCATCGGGCACGGTGTGGCCGGAGAGCAGCGACCAGAAGCTGTAGCGCAGGTAGAGGAAGCGGGCGGTCAGCAGCGGCTCGTCGAACTGACGGGCGCGGAGGCGGACATTCTCGAGGAGGATACGTCCCGTGGGATCGAAGCGGGCCCGGTCGTATCTGGCTTCCAGATGGGCACCGGCGAGTTGTGCATCCACCTGCTCCTGGACGAAGCCGGGCACAGGCAGCTCCCGGGCCACCGCGATGTAAATCAGCAGACCGAGGGTGAGAGCGAGCGTAACCCAAGCAGCCCAGAAAAGCAGCGTCACGGCGCACGAGCCGCAGTAACGGGCGGCGGCCGCGCAGGACGGAAACCACGGCTGTTCGCGCAAGGACACGGTAGTGTTACTTGCCCGGCGGCGGTTCGGTCTTGGGTGCCGCGAGGGGGGCGGTGGGTGGGGCGACGGCCATCCCCGGATCGTGTTGCGCGGTGTAGGTGAGGGCGAAGAGAGCATCGAGCAGCGGCTGGGTGACCTCGATGGTTACGCCGCCAAACTCCGCAGTGCCGGCCAGCAAGGTGGTGCCGCCAAGTCGCTCGGTCAGCAACAAGGAGGAAGAGGTGTTTTGCCCGGTGCCGCTGCCCGCAATGGTGTAAGTGAGATCGAGGCGGTATTTCCACGGGGCGGAGACGCCGGGGGCCTCGGCATGATCCGGGCTGAAACTGTCGGCGATAAATCGCCGGGCGCGGAAAGTGCGCAGCTCGGTGAGGAGACCGGCGAGCGCCTTGCGGCGCGCCTCGGGGGCGTTGGCCGGGGCGAGGTTGTCGGCGGTGAGGCCCGGGTCGGAGTCGGCGGTCTTTCCCCAGATGACCTGATTGTCGGAGAGGTCGGTGAGCATGAGCGCGACGACGCGGGCGCTCGAGGGTAATTCGCGGAGCAGCCGCTGGCGGTAATGGAGGGCACGGGCGGGAAGCTGGTTGAGGATCTCAGGATCGACCTGGTAAAGAAAGGGGGCGTTGGTGAGGCGGGCGAAGGCAGCGTCGCGGCGCTCGGGGGAGAGTCCGAGTTGGAGAGTAAGCGTGGCAGTCTCGGCGGTGCGGGCGCCGGCGGAGGCGGTGAAATTCAGTGTCAGCTCGCGCTCGGGGCGATTGAAGCCGGCGTTTTCCAAGTCAGCGGCAGCGGGCGCGTCGCTGAGAAACTTGGTGGCGGTGAGGTGCGTGAGTTTCTGCAGGACGTCCTGCACGATGGCGGTGTCGGCAGCGATGGTTTGGGGTGCCTGGCCGCTGCCTGCGCGGACGACCAGCTGCCAGGCCTCGGTTTCCTGAGCGACCTCAAGCCGCTGCAGGGTGAGCTCGGGCTGGCCAGGCGTGGCGAGGGTGAAGGCGGTGACGCTCCGCACATCGAAGTCGAGAACATGAGTGTCGCGGAGAGACTCTTGCGCGTTGCGGAGACTTTCGAGCAAGGCCGGAGATGCCTCGACGTTGAAGATGACGGGCTTGTTCTCAACCTTGGCAAAGAGGCCGCCGTCGGGCGAGGGGGCGCCGAGCAGGAGTGTCTCGCGGCGGGCGTTGCCTTCGAGCGTGACGCGGTAGAGGGGCGCGTCGAGGGCGGCTTTCCCGACCTTGGAGTCGGCGGGGTCGTAGAATTTTTTCGCGTGCAAGGCGTTGAGGGCGTTGACGGTGACCTCGACGGCGCCCTTGCTGGCGCGGGCGAGGATGGGGGTCTCGAACATCCAGCCGGCGCCCTCGCGACGGAGGCGGACCTTAAGGTTGGCCGGCGCGGCCGCCTGCAGGTTGAGCGAGCGGACCTCAAAGACGGGAATGGTGAAGATGGATTCGGCGCGGAGTTCCTCGAGGCCGAGGCCGAGGCTGTCAGCGAGGCTGCGGCCAACGACGTGGATACGCCTACCGTCGGGGGAGAGGACGTAGAGGCGGCTGCCGATCTTGGTGTCGTCACCAATCTTCAATTCGTAGATTTTGCCGGCGGCGGTGAACGCGAGGGTGAGGGCGGGATGATCGAGACCGTAGTCGGCGAGAGTCTGGCCGGACTTGGGGAGGTCGGCGACGGCGAAGCTGGTCTCGTGCTCGAGGAACTGCAGCTCGTTGACAATGCGGGCGACGGCGTTGGGGTTGGCGGGCCAGTCGTAGGGTTGGGTGAGCCACCAGGTGTCGGCGCGCTTCTCGGCGCGGACGGCGGCGCCGGTGCGGCTGGTGCGGGTGAAGGAATCGATGGAGGCGACCTCGGGGCCGAGCACGCGGCGGCGGGCCTCGAGCTGGGCGCGCTCGGCGCGCCACTTTTCCTCATAGTGGAAAATGTAGTAGAAGAGGATGACGTTGAGGAAGAGGAGGACGAGAGTGACTTTGGTGCGCATCGGGATTGGGGAGTTGAAGCGGCGAAATGGAGAGGAAGTGCGCGGGTCAGTTCCGGCGGGTCCAGTAGACGAAGAAGCCGAGGAGGGCGGCCGCCCCGGGCACAAGGAGGAGGAGACCGAGGCGGAGGCGGGTGAGTTCCTCGCGACTGAGGGTGAGTTGGAAGCGTTCGATGGGCCGGGCGGGGATATTAAGCTGGGTGTCGCGGTCGGCGGCCCAGTTTACGGTGGCGAGGAAGAGGTTGAGATTGCCGACGTTGATGATGCGGTTGTTGGTCACGAGGTCGGCGGTGCCGAAGACGGCCAGGCGGCCACCGCGGACGCTAAGCGGGAGGCTGGCCGGCTTGACGCGTTCGGAGACGACGAACACGCCGAGCTGGCCGTGGAGATCCTGGCCGGGCGTGTATTGGGGTGAGAGGCGGAGGCGATAGCTGGTCTCGCCCCAAGCGGTGTCGCCAGTGGCGATGAGTTTGCGGACGCTGAGGCCGTCCTCGGCGGTGCGGCCGAGGTCGTCGCTGACAACGCGGGTGGGGCCGACCAGAATGGGAAGCTTGTTGTTCACGAGATTTTGCGTGATGGGGTGCGCGAGAAAATGGCGCAGGATGAGCTCGCCGGTATCAGACTGATAGTCGGCACTGGTGTCGTAGATGACGTTGTCGTAGACGATCACACCCCAGTCGAAGAGGAGATTGTCGAAACCGTGGGCGCGGGCGGGATCGAGCATGAGGACAACCCGGCCGGCGCGAGTGGTAAGGAAATTGCGGATCAGTTCCTCTTCGAAGGGCTGGTAGCGGCCCTGCGGCGAGATGACGAGGAGCAGGCTGGCGTCGTCGGGAATCTTGTGGGTGAGGGCGAGGTCGAGGCCGGCAAGCTCGAAATTGCGCTGGCGGAGCTCGTCGCGGAGCTGGGAGAGGCCGCGGGCGCCGTCGACGTCGTCGGGGCTCATCTCGCCGTGGCCGGCGAGGAAATAAATTTTTTTCTTCTCGGGATTAGAGACGTCGAGGATGGCGGCGGTGAGCGTCGCTTCGCCTTGGAAAGACTCGCGGCGCCGGTCCTTGGTGCGGTAGAAGTCGCTGAGCGGGACAATGCGGCGGCGCTCGCCGCAGAGGACGACGACGACGTTGGGCAGCTCGATGCCGATGGACTCGGCCTCGCGGCGGCGCTGGTAGACATCGAGAAAGTCGACGGTAACAGGCGCCTTGTCGTTGGCGCGGGTGGCGTAGGTGTATTCGCGGAGCAGGCCGGAGATGTCGCGGTAGGCCTGGGCAATATCGGCGTTGTCGGCATCGTCGGTGACAGTGACGACAATGCGGATGGGGCGTTCGAGGCGCTCGAGGTAGGACTTGGTTTCGGCGGAAAGCGAGTGCCGGCGCTGGGCGGTGAGGTCGAAGCGCCAGGCGTGGTTCTGCGCGATGTAGTTGAGTCCGGCGAAAAGCGTGAGGAAGAGCACCGCCTGCAGGAGGAGGTTGACGAGGCGGACCCAGCGGGCGGCGCGGAAGCTGTCGGAGAATTTCATGCGTCAGCCCTGGAGCAGCTTGGCCTCGACGCCGAGAATGCTGAAGATTAGCGCGAGGACGGAGCCGCTGACGTAGAAGATGATCTGGCGGGTATCGATGACCCCATGGGAGAAATCGTCGAGATGCCGGAAGACCTGGAGCGAATCGACGGTGACCTTGACGTGGTGGAGCGCCTCGGTGTCTAACGTGGTGAGTTCGCCGAGATAACGGAAGCCGATGACGAGGCCGAAGAGCATGGAGAAGCAAAGAATGCCCGCGACCGCCTGGCTGCGGGTCAGTGCGCTGGCCAGCACACCGAGCGAGACGAAGAGCAGCCCGCTGACCGCGATGAACAGGTATCCGCCCAGCAGCGGGCCGGGGTCGAGATAACGGGCGTCGCCCGCATAGTGTTGCAGCACGTAATGGAAGCCCAGCGTCGAGGCCCACAGCAGCAGATAGAGCAGGTAGGCGGCGCCGAACTTGCCCAGCACCATTTCCGTGGTGCTGACCGGCGCGGTGAGCAGTGTCTCGAGGGTGCCGAGGCGACGTTCCTCGGCGATGCACTTCATCGTGAGCAGCGGCACCATGAAGAAGACGGGAATCCAGAACAGTTGGAAAAAAATAATCGAGGGCTGGGTTTCCTGCGGGGACCGGCTGTAGAGATCGAGGATGCCGGCGAAGACGAAACCCATCACTCCGAGGAAAAGCACGGCGGCAATATAGGTGCTCGGATTATAGAGCAGGGTGCGGATTTCGTGGGAGAGGATGGTGAGGAAGTGGCGCACGGGGAATTGGGGCAGTTGGAATGCCGGGGTTCGGGCGGCGGTTCAAAACTTGGGCAGGGGGGCGCGGGCTTCGGAGTGGGCGGATTTGAGGTCGGGCAGGCGGGCGTCCCAGCTGCGGCGGGTGGCGGCGAGGAACACATCCTCCAGCGAGGGGTGGGAGCGGCTGAGCGAGCGAACGCGGTAGCCGCGGGCCGGCAGGAGATGGAGGAGTTTTTCCCCTAAGTCGGCGCCCGACGACCCGGTGGTGAGCGTGGCCACGGTAAATCCCTCCGCAGTTTGTTCGGAGGAGGCGAGCTGGAGCGTCGGCTCGAGATCCGCCAGCAGCGCGGGCAGGGCGGCGAGATCGCCGGCGAGTTCGAGGCGGTAGGTGGTGTGGCCGAAAATCTCGTGGCGGAGTTCGGCCGGCGAACCCTGGGCGACAATGCGGCCGCCGTTGATGATGAGCACCCGGTCGCAGGTGACCTCGATCTCCGGGAGGATATGGCTGGAGATGATGACGCTCATGCGGCCGCGGAGGCCGGCGATGAGGTCGCGCACGATAAGGATCTGGTGCGGGTCGAGCCCGATGGTCGGCTCGTCCATGATGATGACGGCGGGCTCGGCGAGAATGGCCTCGGCGATGCCGACGCGCTGCCGGGTGCCCTTGGAGAGGCGGTCGAGGATGCGGTGGCGGCTGCGCTTGAGGTCGCAGAGTTCGAGAACCTCGTCGATGCGGGCGCGGAGACGGGCGCGGGGGACCTCCTTGATACGGCCGCGGAACCAGAGGTATTCGGAGACGCGCAGATCCTCCGGCAGCGGATTGTTCTCGGGCATGTAGCCGATATGACGCTTGGTGAGCTCGGGATGGCTGGCGACGGGCAGCCCGCAGATGCGCACGGAGCCGGAGGTGGCCGGCAGGTAGCCGGTGAGAATGCGCATGGTCGTGCTCTTGCCGGCGCCGTTGGGACCGAGCAGGCCGACAATCTCGCCGCGGCGGACGGTGAAGCTGAGGTCGTTGACGGCGGCGAGGGGGCCGTAGTTCTTGACGAGGTGGTTGACCTCGATGGTGATGTCGGAGTTGTCGGCCATGAATGCGGCGGGCGGGCGCACCGCCATTTACACGGGGAATCGACCCGGCGGGCAAGTCTGCGTATCAGACGGCGCCCTTGTCGAGCGTGACCTCGCCGGCGCGAAAGCGTTCCATGCGGCCGGTGGCAAGGCGCACGAGGAGAGAGCCCTCCGCGTCGATGCCGATGGCGGCGCCGGTGATGGTGCGCGTGCCCTGCACGACAATGACTGGCCGGCCGCGGAGCACATCGTAGCGAGTCCAGTAGTCGGCGAAGCGGGCACGATAGCTGCCGTCGATGAACTCGGCATAGGCGGAGAGCAGGCGCCCGATGAGCGCAGCGGCAAAGCGGTTGAGATCGAGCGGGGCACCCGCCACCTCGGAGAGGGAGGTGGCGGTGCGTTGCAGTTCGCGTGGGAGCGCGGCGGCGCGGCCGTTGACATTAATGCCGAGGCCGAAGACGAGGTCGCGAATCTGGTCGGCGTCGACGCGGGCCTCGGTGAGCATGCCGCCGGCCTTGCGGCCGCCGATGAAGAGGTCGTTGGGCCATTTGAGGCCCGGTTGGAGCTGACAGAAATTAGCGACCAGTTCGCAGATGTTAAGACCCATCCAGAGTGTGAAGCCTTGCAGGTGAGCGGGGTCGAGTCGCGGGCGGAAGACGAAGGTGCTGTAGAGATTGCCTCCCGCCGGGCTGTGCCACGAGCGGCCGTGCCGGCCTCGGCCTTGTGTCTGCGCACGGGCGAGGATGACGAGCGGCACGGGGGCGCCGGCCGCAAGCAGGCGTTCGGCCTCGCTGTTGGTGCTGTCGACGGTCGGCAGGCAGACGAACTGGGCCGGACGCAGGCGTCCGCGCAGGTGGGCCAGGATCAGGGTGGGGTGGAATTCGGCGGGCGGGCCGTCCAGGCGGTAGCCGCGGCGGGTGGAGGTGATGACAAAGCCCTGCCGGGCCAGCCTCCGCAGGTGAGTCCGGACGGCAGTGCGCGAGACACCGAGCTGACGGGCGAGCTTCGGACCGGGAACATTATCGGATCCGGCGGCGAGCAATGCGCGCAGGAGGAGGATGTCGGGTTCGGGCACTTGGGAGTTATGGGCGCGGGAGGCGGCGCAGGCAAGCGGACGAGTGCGGCATTCAGCGACGAGTTAATTCGCTGCGCAGGGCAGCGGCAGCGTCGGGATCGGCTGCACCGACGACATCGAGCAGGTGGTCGAGATCCGCCTGCTCGCGCCGGCGTTTGTCGTCGTCGTGCTGGGCGGCGGCGCGGGCGGCGACGGAGGGCGTGAGGAAGGGAATGGAAAAGCCGTTGAGGAGGCGGTCGAGCGGATTGAGCGAGTTGAGGTAGTCGCGTTTTATTTTTTGTGCCAGGGCTTGCTGGGAGAGCCAATCATCGGCCTCCGCGCGCGGCAGGCGGCGATCCCGGACAGTATATTTGGGGAGGACGACGACATCATCGGCCAGCGGGTTGGCTGCTGGAGATTCCGTTTGCGGGGCGGCGGTGGGGTTGAAGGCGGGCAGGGTGGCGAGGAGCGCTTCGGTCAGGTGCGCCGAGAGCCGCGCAGTTTGCGGGGCGGGCGATTCGCCACCCGTGGCCAATAGCGGCAGTGCAACGAGAAGAACAAGGAGCGGATGCGGAAGCTGTTTCACGCGTCGCCCTAGGACAGGCAGCCCGGAGGGTGGTTGCCAGCAAAAAACTGGCCGCACAATTGAACCGACCAGGGATTCACCGCGGGATTGCGAAACTGGCGACGAGCGCGTTGAGACGGGGCCAGTGCATCTCGGGGATCGACGGCCCGAGGTGCCGCACACACTCGGCGCCGAGCGCGGAGCCGAGGGCGCCGGCTGTCGGGAGCGGCAGCCCGCGCAGATAACCGAACAGAAAGCCGGCGGCCCAGGCGTCGCCCGCGCCGGTGGTGTCGACGACCTGCGGCACCGCGACCGGTTCGATGCGGTGCAGCTCGGCGCCGCGAGCGATCCAAGCGCCGTCCTTGCCCATCTTAACCGCGGCGATGCCGCCGTGAAGCGCCAGCCGGCGGGCGAGGTCGGCGTAATCGGTCGATTGCGTCTGGTAGAGCGCATGGATTTCGTCCTCGTTGGCGATGGCGATGTGCAGTCCTTCGCGCAGCTGGGTCAGGAGCAGTTCGCGGGCGGCGTTGACGAGTTCGAAGGAGGAAAGGTCGAGGCTGAGCGTGCAGCCCGCCGCGCGGGCGGTGCGGAGAACCTTGTCGCCCAGCGGGGGATTGAAGAGCAGGTAGCCCTCGATGTGGGCGTGGCGGACGCCGTGGAAATCGGCGGCGATGACCTCGTCGGGGTGCAGGGTCATCGCGGCGCCGAGGTGAGTGCGCATCGTGCGCTGGCCGTCGGGGGTGACGAGGGAGAGGCAGCGGCCGTTGGGCAGCATCGCGCGCTTGAAGCGCGAGCCGTCGCCGCCCGCGGCGACGAAGTGTTTGAAATAATGCCCGGCGGTAATGTCGCTGCCGATCTTGCCGAGGTAGGTGGTGGCCAGGCCCAGCCGGGCGGCGCTGATGATGGCGTTGGCGGCCGAACCGCCAGGGGTCACGGCGATCTGCCCGCCGATCTTTTTCAGCAGCTGGGCGATATCGTCGTCGTCGACCAGCACCATGCCGCCTTTGTCCCCGGCCACGTGGGCGGAGAGGAAGGATTCGGAGACGTGGGCCAGCAGATCCATGACGGGATTGCCGACGCCGATGAGGTCGAAACGGGACTGGGTCATGCGTGCGGGGCCGCCCGGTGGATCAGGTTGAGACGGTCAGACTGGTGGCGAGGATGGGTTCGTCGTCCACCTCGATGACGATGGAATAATCGCCCGGCTGGTCGAAGCGCAGGTTGCGCAGCTCGTTGATCAGGTTGATGCGATGGAGGGGACTCTGGGACTCGAAGCCGCGGTGGATGAGCTCGCTGGTGTTCGACGGGTCAAGGCCCATCGAGAGCTTGACACGGTGGGCGCCGGGCTGGACGTCGGTCAGGGTCATGAACCAGACCATATAGGGGTGCATGACCGGGAAAGAGCGGGCCTTGATGTTGGAAAACACCCCGAGGATGGTGTGCTTGCCCGAGGCCGGGTCGATGTGGACTCCGTCGCAGGTCATCCAGACCAGAAGGGATGGTTTCGAGTGCAGAACAGGCGAAGGTGAGTGCAGCAGACGCCGGCGGCAAAGCTTTTTCTTGTGTCCGGCCAGCCCCGCGCTTTTACCCTATCCCGATGAAGTATATTTTCGTCACCGGCGGGGTGGTTTCTTCCTTGGGCAAAGGGCTCACGGCGGGAGCCCTCGGCGCCTTGCTCGAGATGCGGGGGTTGCGGGTGCGCATCCAGAAGTTTGACCCGTATCTCAACGTCGACCCCGGCACGATGAGCCCCTACCAGCACGGCGAAGTCTACGTGCTCGATGACGGCGCGGAGACCGACCTCGATCTCGGCCACTACGAACGCTTCACCTCCGGGAAACTTTCGCGGCTCAACAGCCTCACCTCCGGCCAGATTTACGAGGCCGTCATCGCGCGGGAGCGCCGCGGCGATTACCTCGGCAAGACCGTGCAGGTGATCCCGCACGTGACGAACGAGATCAAAGAGCGCATCTACAAGGGCGGCCGCGGCGTCGACGTGCTCATCACCGAGATCGGCGGCACCACCGGTGACATCGAGGGCCTGCCGTTCCTCGAGGCCCTGCGGCAGTTCGCGCTCGAGGTCGGCCCGCGCGACTGTGTGTTCATCCACGTCACGCTCATCCCGTTCCTCAAGGCCGCGGGCGAACTCAAGACCAAGCCTACGCAGCAGTCCGTCGCCAAGCTCCGCGAGATCGGCATCCAGCCGCACATCCTCGTCTGCCGCTGCGACCACCCGCTCACGCCCGAGATGCGCGAGAAGCTCTCGATGTTCTGCAACGTGCCCGTCAAGGCCGTCATCGAGGAGATGGACGTGAAGCACTCCATCTACGAATTGCCCCTCGCCCTCCAGAAGGAGCGCATGGACCAGCTCGTCGTTGATCTCCTGGCGCTCAAGGCCCGCGCGAACCCGCGGAACACCTGGGCGGAGATCATCCGCCGCATCAAGTCCCCCCGGCATGAGGTCCGCATCGGTGTCGTCGGCAAATACATCGAGCTCCAGGACGCTTACAAGTCCGTCTACGAGGCGCTCAGCCACGCCGGCATCGCCAACCACTGCCGGGTGAAAATCGTGCGGCTCGACGCGGAGGATTTCGAGTCGCCGGCGGGTCTCATCGCGCTCAAACGCCAGCAGCTCCATGGCATCCTCGTCCCCGGCGGCTTCGGCGACCGCGGCACCGAGGGCAAGATCGCCGCGGCCCGCTTCGCCCGCGAGAAACGCATTCCCTATTTCGGCCTCTGCCTCGGCATGCAGGTCGCCGTCATCGAGTTCGCCCGCCATGTGCTCAAGTTGCGAAATGCCAACTCGGTCGAGTTCGACCAGAAGACGCCGCACCCAATCATCGCGCTGATGGATGAGCAGCGCAACATCGTCCTTAAGGGTGGCACGATGCGCCTCGGCGCCTACGAGTGCCGCCTCAAGCCCGGCACGCTCGCCCGCCGCGCCTACGGCGCCGACAGCGTCTCCGAGCGTCACCGGCACCGCTTCGAGGTGAACAACGACTACCTCGCGCGCCTCGAGAAGGCGGGCATGGTCACCTCCGGCTGGAATCCGAAGCGCGGCCTCGTCGAGGTCGTCGAGCTGAAGAGCCATCCGTGGTTTCTCGGCGTGCAATGCCACCCTGAGTTCCAGTCCAAGCCCAACCGGGCGCACCCGCTCTTCGCCTCGTTCATCGCGGCCGCGATCAAATACCAAAAGCGGCAGCACGCCCAAGCCTGATGCTCTTCAACCCGAAAAAATTCCTCCTCATCGCCGGCCCGTGCTCGCTCGAGAACGAGCAGGTCTGCCGCGCCGTCGCCGGCACTCTCAGAAAAATCGGCGCCACGCACTCGGAGCTGAACATCGTTTTCAAGGGCTCGTTCGACAAAGCCAACCGCACGTCGTCCGGCAGCGGCCGCGGCACCGGGATGAAGGAAGGACTGAGGCTGCTGGCCCTCATTAAGAAGGAATACGGGTTCCCCGTCCTCACCGACATCCACGAACGCCAGCAGGCCACTGCCGTCGCCAAGGTTTGCGACGTGCTGCAAATTCCCGCGTTCCTCTGCCGGCAGACCGACCTGCTGCTCGCCGCTGCGGCGACCGGCCGCCCGGTCAATGTCAAGAAGGGCCAGTTTCTTTCACCGCAGGAGATGGAATTCGTCGTCGCCAAGCTGCGCGAAGGCAAAGCCAAGGAAATCTGGCAGACGGAGCGCGGCACGACCTTCGGCTACCAGAACCTCGTGGTCGACATGCGCTCGTTCGCCCTGATGAAGGCGCACGGTTGTCCGGCGATCTTCGATGCTACGCACAGCGTGCAGCTGCCCGGCGCCGCCGGCGGCCAGAGCGGCGGACGGCGCGAATTCGTGGCCCCACTGGCCCGCGCCGCACTCGCAGCGGGCGCCGACGGACTCTTCATCGAGACGCACTCCAATCCGGCCAAGGCCATTTCCGACTCCGCGAGCCAGATCCCTACAGCCGAACTGCCCGCGCTCATCGCGTCCTGCCTGAAGGTCTGGAAAGCGGTGCGAGGATGAGCCGGTAGGGGCGCTTGCCCTCAAGCGCCCCGCCTTGGGCCGTTGAGGGCAACGGCCCCTACCGAATTGACCGCGCCGCACAGGTCCCCATCGTTGCGATCAACAAAAGCATTCCCCATGTCCAACTTCATCATTGATGTTCCCATGCCCTCGATGGGCGCCACCGTCAGCGAGCTGACCGTCATCAACATCGTCGTCGCGCCTGGTGCCAAGGTCGCCAAGGGCCAGAAACTCGCCGAGCTCGAGAGCGACAAGTCAGCCTTCGACTTCGAGTCGCCCGCCGACGGCACCATCCTCGACGTGAAGGGCAGCAAAGGTGACGTGAAGAAGTCAGGCGAGACACTCTTCCGCATGGAGACGTCCGACCAAAGCCTCCAGCACCTCGCCATTGTCACGGCCAAGCATGATGCCGCCGTCGCCGCGCCGGCCGCAGGCCCTGTTGCCGCCAAAGTCCAGGTCTGGACGCCCCGCGCCATCAAGATGGCGCAGGAGGCCGAGTTGGATCACACTAGGATTTCTGACATCGAAGCCACCGGTCCCGGCGGCCGCGTCTCCGGCGACGACGTGACGAAATACCTCGCAGACAGGAAGTGATCAGGCATTCGCCAGCTCGTGGCTCAGCACGCTCAGCGCGTAGATGGCGGCGGTGTCGCTGCGCAGCACGAGCGGTCCGAGCGTGATCGGCTGGAAGCCCGCCATCACTGCCGTGGTCATTTCCGCCGGGGAGAAGTCGCCTTCGGGGCCGACGAGCCACAGCACCTTCTGCGGCGCGCGCCCGTGCTTGGCGCGGTAGGCGGCCACAATTTTCTTCAGCGAAATTGCACCCGCGCGCAGGCTGGCGACGAGCTTCAGGTCGAAGTCCTTGGCCGTGGCAATTAATTCGGGAAATTTCTGCACCGCTACGATCTCGGGGAGCCAGGGATTGCCGCACTGCTTGGCGGCCTCGATGGCGGTCGTGCGCCACTTCTCGTGCTTCTTGCCGGCGCGGTCGCCGTCGAGGTGCACTTGCGTGCGCTCGCTCAGGAGCGGCACGATGCGCGCGGCGCCGATCTCCGTGGCTTGGCGGACGATGTCGTCCATGACCGTCCCCTTGGGCAGAGCCTGTGCGAGGGTGATGGCAAAGGTCAGCGGCGCGGCCTGCCGCGACTCCTTCACGCGCAGCACCGTGGCGCTCTTGCTGGCGTCGGTGCACTCGCACTGCCACTCGCGTCCACGGCCGTCGAACGCGGTGACCGTTTGACCACGCGCGCAGCGGTTGACCGTCACGAGATGATGGCTCTCGTCGGAGCTGAGCGGGATTTCGGCGGCATCGGCGGTCGCATCAGGGGCGTAGGCACGGAAGTCGGGCATGGTTGCAGTGTCGTGAACCAGAGGAAGTGCGTCAACTGCGCGGCGGGAGTTGCCTCGCCATCTTCGCCCGGTTGGCGGGACTGTGGAAACTGTCCGCCTCAAAATACGGCCAGGCCAGCTGGGCGGCGAGCGCACGTCCGATGGTGGTCTTCCCGGAGCCAGCGACACCCATGATGAGAATGATGCGCGGGAGGGTGGGCACGCCTTCCGGCCAGAGCGGGATGACGGTTATTTCAGCGTGAGCGTGGATGGTCATGCTGCGCAGGAGCGAGAGCCACAAACCAGCACGGGCCGGACAAAAGGACGCAGGCGCACGACGGCAGGTCGCTTTCAGCGCACAATGCGAGCGTTGCCGCCGCCCATGGTCTTCTCAACCTCCTGGCGCGTGGCCATGGAAGTGTCGCCGGGGGTGGTGGAGGCCAGTGCGCCGTGGGCGGCGCCGTAATCGACGGCCTTCTGGGCGTCGTTGAACCGGAGGAAGCCGAACTGCAGGCCCGAGGCGAACGAGTCGCCGCCGCCGACACGGTCGAGAATCTCGAGCCCGGGATAGGGGCGCGACTCGTGGAACTTGCCGTCGTGCCAGAGGATCGCGGACCAGTCGTTTCTCGTCGCGGTAATGACGCGGCGCAGCGTGGTGGCGGCGACCTTGAAATTCGGGTAGGTCTTCAGGGCGGTCTCGATCATGGCCTTGAAGGCGCCGGTCTCGATCGTGCCGAGGCTGTGGTCCGCGCTCCCGACCTTGAAACCAAGCGCGGCGGTGAAGTCCTCCTCATTGCCAATCATCACATCAACGTGGCGAGCAATCGCACGGTTGACTTTCCGGGCCTGCTTCAGGCCGCCGATGGATTTCCAAAGGGACGGGCGGTAATTGAGGTCGTAGCTGACGATCGTGCCGTGCCGGTGCGCGGCCTTGACTGCTTCGACCGTGAGCTCGGCGGTGGAGGCGGAGAGGCCGGCGAAGATGCCGCCGGTGTGGAACCAGCGGACGCCGAGCTGGCCGAAAATGTGCTCCCAGTCGAAGTCGCCCGGCCCGAGCTGCGCGGCGGCGGTGTGGCCGCGATCAGGCACGCCGACGGCGCCGCGGAGGCCAAAGCCGCGCTCGGTGAAGTTGAGACCGTTGCGCACCGTGCGGCCGATGCCGTCGTCCCTGCGCCACTGGATGAAATCGGTGGCGACGCCACCCTGCATGATGAAATCCTCGACCAGATGGCCGACCTCGTTGTCGACGAAGGCGGTGCAGACGGCGGTTTTCAGGCCGAAGCATTTGCGGAGGCCGCGCGAGGTGTTGTATTCGCCGCCGCCCTCCCAGGCGGTGAACGAGCGGGCGGTGCGGATACGGCCCTCCCCGGGATCGAGGCGGAGCATGACTTCGCCGAGCGAGAGCTGGTCGTAGCGGCAGGAGGCGGCGGGGCGGATTTTGAGGGGCATGGCGGGGTGTGGGGGATGGTTAACAGGCCGCGTTCGCCGCAGCGACAAACTGCCGGGCGCGGGCGGTGATGGCGGCCCAGTCGCCGGACTTGAGCGCCGCGGGCGCGACGAGTGCGGACCCGGCCGCGGTGGCGAAGGCGCCGTTTCTAAGAAATTCCCCCACGGTCTCGGGCGTGACGCCCCCCGTGGGCATGACCTCGATCTGCGGGAAGGGCGCCTTGAGCGACTTGATGTAGGCGGGGCCGAAGAACTCGGCGGGGAAGATCTTGACGACATCGACGCCGAGGTCCCAAGAGGTGCAGATCTCGGTCGGCGTGAGCGCGCCGCCGAAGACGGGCACGCCGGCCTCGCGGCAGGCCTGGATGACCGCGGGGCGGATGGCGGGCGTAACGATGAACTTCGCGCCGGCGGCGATTCCCCGGCGTGCGGTGTCGGCATCGAGCACGGTGCCGAGGCCGAGCAGGATCTGCGGAAGTTCCTTCGTGACCAGGGCGCAGAGCTCGAGGGCGCCGGGGGTCGTCATCGTGAGCTCAATGCAATTGAGCCCGCCGGCGGAGAGAGCGCGGGCGCAGTCCAGCAGGCTGGCGGAGCTGTCGGCGCGGATGAGCGCGACGACCTTCTCGGCCTTGAGCCGCGCGAGGATGTCGGACTTGGTCATGGGAAAGTGGCAGGGTGAGTGGACTCCTCTTTCGGAACCAGGGTTAGGGTTGGTCTGGAAGTGATGATGTTGGGTTATCAATGGTGGGTTGTCCATCCTTGGCGGAGAGAGGGCGGAGCCTGACGTGACCTCGCTTTTGAGCCACCTTTGGTGTTAGTTTGGGCCTCAAGAGAGGACCCAGACCATGAAAGGCAAAAAAACATACGCAGAGGACAAGATCCGCATTTTGCGGGAGGCCGATGGCAGCCGCGGCACCGGCGATCGCATCAGGGGCGTAAGCACGGAAGTCGGGCATGGGGAGTTCTGGTTGTTGGAGCGGCTGGGCGCCGCGACCTAAGCGGGTTTGCATCGCGGCGTAAAGCCGCTCCTACAGTTTCAAACCCGACAAATCCGGTGTTTACTTTACCCGGAGGCCGGATTTGTTTCGCGGCCTTGGCTCGCCCGGATGGCGGAATTGGCAGACGCAGTAGACTCAAAATCTACCGACCGCAAGGTCTTGTGGGTTCGACCCCCTCTCCGGGCACCAATTGCGAAGGCACGTAACCAACGATCACCGAGGAGAGGCGAGTTTGGCCAGATTGTCCCGTGCGTCGGTCAACGCGGGATTGAGCCGCAAGGCGGTTTCGAGATGGATTTTCGCCTCGGCCGGGCGGTTGTCCAGAAGCAGGGCGGCGCCGAGGTTGGCGTGGGCCTCGGCGTAATTGGCGTCGAGCTGGAGCGCGCGCTGGTAGGTGGCGATCGCCTCGGTCAACCGGCCGGTCTGCGCCAGGAACCGGCCGAAGCCGTCGTAGGCGAGGGCGGAATCCGGCTGCAGTTTGATCGCAGCCCGGAAATGGGTTTCGGCGTCGTCGGTGCGCCCGGTGGTTCTGGCGAGGGCGTTGGCGAGTGAATAATGGATCTTGGCCGACCGGGGCAGGGTCCGCAGCAGCAGCTCATATCCGGCGATGGCCTCCCTGACCCTGCCCGCCCGCACGAGATGGTGGCAGTAGTTGGAATAGGCGCGGCTGTTCCAGGGGTTCTGGCGGACGGTTTCCTCGTAAATCGCGAGCGCGCTGCGGTAGTCGTGATTGCGCCGCACCGTCAGCCCTCCGAATCCGACGGCGACGGCCGCGCAGAGATAAAGGCACCGCTGCCCAAGCCACCGGTGGAGGCTGGTCACCACCACGGCCAGCACCGCCGCCAGCGGGAGATACATCCGGTGCTCCGCGATGGTCTGCGCCACGAGGGGCAGCACGCTTGAGCTCGGGGCGAGGATGAGGAAGAACCACGCCCCGGCGAAGCCCGCGGCGGTGCGGCGACGGAGCGCGACCAGCGTGCCGCCGGCCAGCAGGAGGAGCAGCAGCGCCTGTGGCGCCACGTCGAGCGGGTTTTGCACCACGGGCGAGCCGTAATCGAGGATCAGCGGGTGCGGCCAGAAGACGAGCCGCAGGTAATGGACGATGGCCCGGCATTGCGTGAGGGCATAGGTCCACGGGGTGATGCCCAGGCCGAAACCCGCGGCGACGCCGCGCTGTCCGCCGGAAGTCCAGACGAGCCAGGCGAGCAGCAGCCACGTCGCGGCGAGGCCGAGATAGAGTGGCCGGCGGCTTTCCCACGCCCCGCGGAATGTGCCGGCGACGAAGGTGCGGTCGTAAAGCAGCACGATGAGCGGGGCCGAGACCATCACCTCCTTTGAGGCCATGCCGAGCAGACAGAAGAAAACCGCGAGCGCCTGCCAGCGGCGGGGATGCGCCGCGCCGGTCTCCACCCCGCGGACGAAGGCGTAGAGCGTGAGCAGATAGAAAAATCCCATGAGGGATTCGGTCCGTTGCACGACGAGGGTCACCGACTCAGTCTGCAGCGGATGCACCGTCCAAAGCAGGGCGATGGTGAGCGCGAGCGGAAGCGAAGCCGCTCCCCAACGCGCGGCGAGCGGCGCCTGCAGCAGCGTCCGGCGGACCAGGCCGAACAGCACGAGGCCGGCGGCGGCATGGACGAGGACGTTGAAGAGATGGTAGCCCCAGGGCTCGGCACCGCCGAGGGCATGGTTGAGGGCCAGCGTGAGGTTGATCAGCGGGCGGCTTTGCACCCCGTTGCCCTCGCCGGGGGGCGAGAGGACATCCCAGGACCACAGCTTACGGATGGTGGGATTGTTTATGACCGCCGACGAATCGTCGAAAATAAACGGTGCCCACAGGCTGTTGAAATACACGGCCCACGCCGCGACGAAGACAAGCGCACCGGCCCATATCACCCGGCGGCGGCCGGCTTCAAGGGCTGGGCGGTCGGGTTGCGTCGTGCCGGACATGGAGCACAATGAACCAAAAATCACCGCGCTTGGAAACTGGTTTGTCTGCCACCCCGGCCGCGGCCTGGCCGGTCAAAACGGGACCTCGCTGTCCTTACTTTA
>JAHFTD010000108.1 GCA_023269565.1 Opitutaceae bacterium
AGGATAAAGTGAGGGGTTTTGAGGAGACGGTTGAACAGGACGGTGAGTTTGCGCATGGCAGCGGACCGCCTGCTTTCGCCTCGCCGGAAGGCCCGTCTCCCGCCAAGTTTCCGCCATGGCCCACCCGCGCGACCCCCGCATCGACGCTTATATCGCCCACGCCGCTCCGTTCGCCCGGCCGATCCTCCGACACCTGCGCCAGTTGATCCACCGGGGCAATCCCGGGGTGGAGGAGACGATCAAGTGGAGCTGCCCGTTCTTTCTCCACCGCGGCCAGTTGTTCTGCAGCTTCGCGGCCTTCAAGGCGCACGCCGCCTTCGGTTTCCACCACCAAGGCATGGAAGCGCTGCTCACCAAGGAACTCGGCCGGACCACCGAGGCCATGGGCCTGCTGGGGCGCATCACCGCGCGCGCCGACCTGCCGGGCGACGCCACCCTGCTCAGCTACATCCGCACGGCGAAAAAACTCTACGACCGCGGCCTGCCGCGCCGCCCCAGAACCAAGCCCCGCCCCGCCCTGCCCGTGCCCGCCGATCTCGCTGCCGCGCTGCAACGCAACCGCAAGGCCGCGGCCGCCTGGACCGGCTTCGCCCCCAGCCACCGGCGTGAATACAGCGAGTGGATCACCGAGGCGAAGCGCGGGGAGACGCGCGCCAAGCGTCTCGCCACTACGCTGCACTGGCTCGCCGCCGGCAGAAAGCGCAACTGGCGATACGAGAATTGCTGAGCCTCCGCCCCCGGGGAAAGTCGCGTATTGCGTGACTTTGATTTTTTTTGCCCATCCGGAATTGTCACGTGCAGCGAACCGCCCACGGAGGGCGGCTGGTTCACCGTCCGGCCCGCCGGATCCATTGTCACTTAATAGGTGACATTGCCCCCTCGGGAAAAACCGATTGTCACCTATTAAGTGACAATGCCGTCTTTGCCCGCGATGCATCGGCACGGGCGGGGAAGGCACGGAGCGTGCGGTCACCCGCCCGATTCTGCACACTCCGGTTAAGTGCCAAAGTGTGCGCCGCGGGAAGCGCGGCTTCGCTTGCGGTCGCCACGGGGCGGACCATTGTCGCGGGCATCATGTATTATGCCACCCTCCTCGTCACCGTCGTCAGCGTCGCCAGTTACCACCTCTCGATCAAGGCGCAGCCGGCCGCGGTGAACCCGTTCCTGCCGCTCGCCGCGGCGTATTTCATCGCGTTCTTCGTTTGCGTGGCGGGGTTGTTCCTGTGGAACGACGGCACGCGCGCGCTCGCGGCGCTGCGCCCGAGCGTGCTCTGGCTGGCGCTCAGCGTGGTGGGCATCGAGGTGGGCTTCCTGCTCGCCTACCGCGCGGGCTGGAACGTCGGCTACGCCGCGCTGCTGGTCAACGTGTGCTCCACCCTCGCGCTCATCCCCATTTCACTCTGGTTTTTCAAGGATCAGATCAGCGCGCAGAAGCTCGTCGGCGTCGTGCTCAGCATGGCCGGTCTGGCTCTGATGATCGGAAAATAATTCCCCGCCATGACCCCCGCCCCGCTCAAGCCCGCCATCCCCTTCGAGACCTTCGCCGCCGTGGACATTCGCGCCGGCACCATCGAGCGCGTCGAGGACGTGCCGAATTCCAACAAGCTCCTCCGCCTCACCGTGAACTTCGGCGACCACACGCGGCGCATCCTCGCCGGTATCCGGAAGGAGCGCGCCGACCCGCAGGAGATCGCCGGCCGGCAGGCGCTGTTCGTCGTCAACCTCCCCCCGCGCAAGATGGCCGGCGAAATGTCCGAGGGCATGCTCTTCGATCTCGGCTACGCTGACGGCCTCACGCCTTGTCTCTCCGTGCCGGAGAAGCCCGTGCCCGACGGCACCCGTGCCGGCTGAGCGCCCGCTGGGGAAGTCACGTATTGCGTGACTTTGGAGTCGCGGCTGCGAAACGGCGATTGTCACTTAATAGGTGACAATGGGGGTTTCTCAGAGAGGAGATTGTCACCTATTAAGTGACAATGGGATTTCAGCTCCTCCAGGACGGGTTGCGCCCGGCGCGGTGGGACGGCCGACGTCCGTGCAAATGACCACTCGCTTCCGGGCACAATTCCCGTTAGGTGTTGTCCTGACTTCCGATTCACCGCCCATTTCCGCAACGAAAGGTCCTCCCATGCGCATCCTGATGAACATTAAAATGCCGAACGAACCGTTCAACACGCTGGTCCGGCACGGCACGGTCACCGGCATCATGCGGAGCTTGGTCGATAACGCCAAGCCCGAGGCGGTCTATTTCACCGAGGAGAACGGCACGCGGAGCGTCATCATGGTGGTGAACATGAAGGACTCGTCGGAGGTGCCGGCCTACGCCGAGCCGTGGTTCCTGAATTTCGACGCGAGCTGCGAGATGCGCGTGGCGATGACCCCCGCCGATCTCGAAAAAGCCGGCATCGACAAGATCGCCCATCCCGCCGGCCGCTGACTGCGCCGGGCCGGCGCTCAGTGCTTCAGCAGCCGCACGCGCCGGTGCTTCTGGGGGAACTGCAGCGTCACGACCGTGCCGACGCCCTCCTTGCTCTCGATGCCGACATGCCCGCCGTGGTCGCGCATGATGCGCTGCACGATCATCAACCCAAGCCCGTGCCCGCCGGCCTTGGTCGTGTGGTAGGGTGAAAACAGTTTGTTCAAATCCTCGGTCCGGATGCCCGCGCCCGTGTCGGCAAAGGCGATGAACACCGAGTCGTCGTCCGCGCGGACCTTGATGCTCAGCCGGCCGCCGGCTGACATCGCCTCCATCGCGTTCTTGAGCAGGTTGAAGAAAACCTGCTTCAACTGGTTGCGGTCGGCGGCGATCAGCGGCGTGCTGGCCGGCAGCTCGCCATGCACCGTGAGGCCGCGGTCGGCGAGTTCCTTCGCCTGGAAACGCAGCACGTCCTCGACGACCTCGACGACGTTGACGTCGGCGAGGTCGGGCGGCTGCGGGCGGATGGCCTCGAGGAAATTCCGGATGATGCCGTCGAGCCGGGCGACCTCCTCTTGGCAGACCCGGATGGACTCCTCCAGGGCGCCAGCGCCGTGGACCTCCTTCAGTTTCTTCAGCTTCCGCTCGATGAGCTGGAGGTGGATGGTGAGCGAGTTGAGCGGGTTGCCCAGCTCGTGCGCCACGCCCGCGGCCAGCAGCAGCACGGAGGAAATTTTTTCGTGCTCGATGAGGTCCGCCGTGCTTTTCTTTTCGCCGGTGATGTCCGAGAGGATGACGGCGAAGCGCTGCCCGCCGCGCTCGTCGGGCTGGAACGGCACCATGTAGAGCCGCACCACGCGCGGCTGCGGGTAGCTAAGCTCGAACTCACGCGTGACCACGGGCGCGCCCCCGGCCTGCTTGCCTCCGCCCGCGTCCAGCGAGCCGCGCAGACCGGGCACCAGCCGCCAGAGCGACGTCCCGCCGGCGCCGGCCGCCAGCCCGATCAGGCGCGTGGCGGCGTCGTTGGCGTAGTCGATGACGCCGTCGGCGTCGATGACGAGCACGCCCTCCTGCAGCGTGTCGAACACCGCCTCGAGCATGGCCCGCTCGCGCGCCAGCCGCTGCACAAGGTTCTGCAGGTTGGCTTGGTCGAGCTGGTCGAGCCGGCCGAGGACCTTGTCGAGGGAACTGTGCTTTTTGCCGGCCATGTAGGGTTCAGCTAGGCGAGCCGCGCGGTTGGTTCAATCAAACAGTGTCAGCTGCCCCGCGAGATCGCGCGGCTGGGCGAAGAGTTTCCTTAAAAAGCTGTCGCGGTGCGCGAGGCTGCGGCCGAGCCGCAGGATGGCCTCGCGGTGCTCCTCGGTGCCGTAGCCCTTGTGCTGGGCGAAGCCGTAGCCGGGGTGCACCGCGTCGAGTTCGTTCATCAGCCGGTCGCGCGTGACCTTGGCGATGATCGATGCCATCGCCACGCAGAGCGAACGCGCGTCGCCGTTCACCACGCCCTGGTGCGGATACGGGAAATGCCGGAGCGGCAGGCCGTCGATGAGGATCTTGCACGAGACGGTGGGCTGGAAGGCCGCCTTCTCCGCCTCGCTGGCGAACAGGTCGGGCTCTTCCTTTTGTTGGAAAGCAGTCGGCGGATAGATGCCCTCCAGCGCGCGGCGCATCGCGACCTTGGTCGCCCCGAGGATGTTGAGCGTCTCGACCTCGGCGACGCTGGCGACGCCGTAATGGGCGTGAATCTGCCCCTGCGCGACCAGCTCCTCGAATTCCGCCCAGAGCGCCGCGCGCTCGGCGGCGGGCAGCTGCTTCGAATCGTTCACGCGGCCGGACTTGGCCACCGCCCAGCGGCCCTCGAGGAATTCCTGCGACCCCAGCACCGCCGCCGCGACCACGGGGCCGGCCAGCGCGCCGCGCCCGGCCTCGTCGACGCCGATCAGGCCTTCAAATCCGAAGATCTGCTTGAGGTCGAATCCGCGGAGTTGGCGGCGTTTCATGCGACGTCAGGGGAACCTCACCGCTTCCACTCCGTCTTTTCCTTCGGTTTGGGCAGAGGCAGCTCGTCGAGCTTGCCGGCGGCCGAGACAACCTCGTAGCAGGTGCGGAAATGCAGCTTGGCGAAATGCCCGAGGGCCTTCGCCCCGAATTTCTCGAGCAGCACGAATGCCTGCGCCTTGGCCGGCGCGCCCGCGCCTTTCTGCAGCTTGCCGCCGAACTCGCGCGAGAGTTCCCGCATGCAACGCACAAATTCCGCCCGCGCCACGACTGACGCCGCCGCGACTACCGGGTCTTCTTCGGCGTGGGTGCGCATCGTGAGGGCGAAGCGTTCCAGCCCCTTCTTCTTCAGTTCGCGCTGGACGAGGGGCTCCTTGGAAAATTGGTCGAGCAGGCCGCGCGGCACCCATTTGCGTTTCAATGCGGTGTCGAGCGCCTCGGCGTGGTGCGAGGCGAGCAACCGGTTCAGGCTGGCCCACGGCTTCGCCATCGCGCGGTTGTATTCCGCCATGCCCATGAGCCGCGTCTCCACCACGACGCCCGGCGTCGCGCGGATGAGTTCGTCGAGCTTCATGATCTGCGCTTCGACAATTGTCTTGCTGTCGCGCACCCCCGCCTTGAGCCAGACACGCACCGCGGCGCCATCGGCGATCACTGTCGCGGCGATGACCGGGCCGAACAAGTCGCCCTTGCCGCTCTCGTCGAGGCCGGCGTGCGGTTCGAACCATTCCGGATGGTGCACCTCGTCGTAGCCGAGCTTTGGTGTGCCTGTGACCTCGGCCTCGATGACATTTTGGACGAAATCCTCCGTGTCCTTGCCGGCGACGACAACCTTGCCGCTCTCGTAAGCGGTCACGTTGACCTTCGGCCCCCGGAACGCGAAGCGCGCATACGGCACCTCCGCCGGCTCCCAATGCTTGGCCGCGCACGCCGCCCGCAGCTTCGCCATCTGCGCGTCATCGAGCTTGAGGGTGTAGCTCGTGATCGCCTTGGGTTTTTCCTCCGTGTCGTCGGACCGTTTGGGCATGGGAAGGATTAGCCAGAAAAAGCGGTAAAATGCACGAAGAGAAAAGCCGCTTCCCACGCCGCCCGATTTGTGCCTTCTCGTGCCCCAGTGACACCCACCGCCCAGCTGACCGCCGCCCGGCCCGCCTTCCAGCGCGCGCTGCACACGTGGTATCACCGGCACCAGCGCCGGCTGCCGTGGCGCGCGACGCCGTCGCTCTACAAGACGGTCGTCAGCGAATTCATGCTGCAGCAGACACAGGTCACGACCGTGCTCCCCTACTTCGACCGCTGGATGAGCACGCTGCCCGACTTCGCCGCGCTCGCCGCCGCGCCGGAATCGCGCGTGCTCAAGCTCTGGGAAGGACTCGGCTACTATTCGCGTGCGCGAAATCTCCGCCGACTCGCGCAGGCCCTAGTTGGGATGCCCGCACCGCCGCGCACGCCCGCCGCGTGGCGCGAACTGCCGGGCGTCGGTCCCTATACCGCCGCGGCCATCACCAGCATCGCGTTCGGCGAGCCCGCCGCCTGCGTCGACGGCAACGTCGTGCGCATCCTCGCCCGGCTGACCGGCGAGGGGCAGCGGTTCCGCGACGCCTCCGCCGCGGCCAAGTATTTCACACCGCTGGCCGACCGGCTCATCACCGGCAGCAATCCCGGCGGACATAACCAGGCGATGATGGAACTGGGCGCGACCGTCTGCACGCGGCGGAGTCCCAAGTGCACGAGCTGCCCCGTCGCGGAATTCTGCGCCGCCAAGCGCAGCGGCACGCCGGAGAAATTCCCCCGCTTGCAGCCGAAGCGCATCGAGCAACGGTCCGTCGCCCGCGCCTGGTGCGTGCATCGCGGCCGGCTGTTGCTGCGGCGCGGTCACGTCAAAGCGCGCCGCCTCGCCGGACTGCACGAACTGCCGGAGTTGGCAGATCTCGGTGTAAAGCCAGCCACGCATTCCCTGCTCGCCGTGAAATGCAGGACAATCACGCGGTTTCAGATCACCGAATTGATCCATGCGGTGAAGCCGAGCCCCGCGTTGTGGCGCCGCATCGCCACCAACGAATCACTCGAGTGGATCGCGCTGGACGACTTCGAGCAAGTCACACTGTCCGGTCCTCACCGCCGTTGGGTCGGGGAGCTGCTCGGATGGTAGGAGCGCCAGCGTCAACGGCCCCGGCAGAAAGTCCCCGGGCGCCT
>JAHFTD010000109.1 GCA_023269565.1 Opitutaceae bacterium
ACTGCTCGCTTCCGTCCAGGCGCAAGCGCCGAAGCGGGCTCCCCGCTGAATGGGCAGCAAGGTCCACATCACCAACATCGCCGAATTTCTCCAACTCGCCGAAAAAAAGGGCTGGAAACTCCGCGCGGTAACACAGAAAACTTCCGACGGCCGCGAACTCCTTCTGGGTTTCGCCCATGACGTCCCGAAGCGCTCGAAACTCTACAAGGTAAAATATATCTGCCGACCCTTTCCCCTCGACGAACTTGAAAACCGAAAATCCGACGCCAAGCGAGCAGCAGCCGAAACTTCCCCCGTGTCCCCAGATGGACCGGGCAGAGGTGGAGAAACTGTGGGAGGCGTTCCAGCAGCAGGATCTGGTGGTCCGCCATCTGGCGGGGATGCGCCTCCAGCTGGAGCGGACGATCTGGCTCCTCGTGATGAAGACCGGGGGGCCGGTAACGCTCAACGAGGCGGCGATTGATCCGCTCTGGAAGCTCGAGAAGGCGCGCGCGGCCAACGGGGAACTCGTCCTGAAGGCCGAGGCCATGAACGGGCCGACCGCCGTGCAACTCGACGCCCTCGTTAAGGCGCTGTCCGGGTCCAGCCGCCAAATCTTCGAGGTCGCGCGCGAGGTTGGTCTCGAGAGCTTCCCACCGGCGTTCCTTCAGCACCGCATTGCCGACCGCCTCCTATTCCACTCCGGAACTTGGATGAACGCGGAACTCGCGAAGCAGATGGCCCGGGATCCGGGTGCGAACTAATTTCAGCCAACAACCAAAACGGAGCCACCCCTGATGCCCGACCCAGTCCCAGTCAAATTCGATCCCGTGCGCGCCGCGACCCTGGCGCGCACCGCCCGTCAATACGAGCGCAGTCCCGGCGGTGAACTCTTCGTCGCCTTGGCCGACATCCTCGACCTTGCGGTCGCCGAGAAGAACGTCGCCGTCACCCAGAAGCGCGAATACGATATGTCGTTGCAGAACCTGCAGCGGCAGCTCGGCGAGGAGAAGGAATCCTACCGGCTTCTCCGTGAATCGTCCGCCAACTACGAACAGTGCGTGGTGGTCCTGAATGAAATCGCCAAGGGGGCCAAGGGGGCCAAGGCGAAAGCCCAAGCCATGCTCGACATCATCTACCCGCCAGTCGGAACCCAACAACCGCCCGCATGACGCCAAAGCTCCTCCAACTCATCTCGACGAACATCCCCCAACTCGACGGCTGGTGCTCGGTTGAGAAAGCGTGCGACCTCGCCGACGTCATCCTGAAGCTGAAAGCCGAGGTGACCGTCGAAATCGGTGTGTTCGGTGCCCGTTCGCTCATCCCGATGGCGATGGCGCACGCCGAGCAGGATCGCGGCATCATCATCGGCATCGACGCATGGGACGCCAGCACGTCGGCCGATGGCGAGACCAAGGAAAACGCAGAATGGTGGGCCAAGGTCGACCACGAGGAGATTTACCAGAAGGCGCTCGCCCATATCAAGCGCCTCGATCTGGAGAAATATGTGAAGCTGATCCGGGCCAAGTCGGATGATGTCGAGCCGCCCGCGATCATCGACCTGCTTCACGTCGACGGCTCGCACACCATCCAGGCGATGAAGGATGTCGAGCGTTTCGGCCCGCACGTCCGCGAGGGTGGCATCGTCTTCCTCGACGACATCCACTGGGCCGGCGGTGGCGTTGAAAAGGCGATGGAAAAGCTCCTGTCGATGGGCTTCCGTCACCTGTCGTCGCGCGACACCGGCGGCTTCTTCGAGAAGGTTCCGGCCAGCAAGCCGGTCGTTCCGCCGGCGGCGGTGGTCCCCGATAAACCGAAGGCTCCCCGCAAGCCGCACACCGCCAAGTCAACAGCCTCCAAGAAGTGAAGGACAAAAAGCCAGTTTTCGAGTCCATGACCCGGCTGCATGTCGGGGCTTATGTCGTGCGGATCTGGCGCGACGAGGACAGCCTGAAGGATGCGTGCGCGCCGAACCGCGCGGACCTTCACCGGCTGATCCCAACGCTCACCTCAGCCGATGGAGTGAAGGAGATGGTGGAAATCGTTTTGGCCATGCAACGAGTCTCCGCCGTGGAGGTAATCGACGGCGCCGGAAACGGAGTGGTCGCATACGCCGATTGGCCCTGAGCATCGCCACAATGATCTTGAAATACAAAGACTCGAAACAGATTTGCCACGCCAGGTTTGATTACAACTGGTGGACCGGAGGGCATTTATATTTCTGGCCTGTTGTCAGCACAAGGGGATGGTCGGTGGAAATAACGACTTCCGATTACCGCCCATGTCGAGCGCGCGGACTTAGTCTGTGGTGGCTGAAGTTCGAAATTACCGGTATCTTGTATTTCGGTTTCGGTGCGGTGAAGGTCAACACGAAGACCTGATCGACCACCATGCCGGTCATTACCGTCAACCTCCCAGGGCGATTCGGCAATCAGTGCATGGCTTACCTGCATGCCCGAACCTATGCGGCGAAGCACGGCTTCGACTTCCAGTGCGATCCGTGGATCGGTCACGCGGTTTTCGACCTGAATGACGAGCCACGCACCGTCCACGAACTGCCGACGCGCACCGAGTTGACGGTCAATCCGGGCGAGGGCGACATCTGCTTCAGCACCTACGCCCAGTCGCAGGCGGCGATGCTCTACCCGAAAAGCCTCGCCCAGGACTGGCTACGGCTCGGGGAGGTTGCCAAGATGCTCGCCGCAAACATGCTGCCGAAAGACGACAACATCGTGTGTCACCAGCGGCGCGACGACTACTTCCCGCTCGGCTACCCGGTCGTCAGCAAGAATTCCTACATGACCGCCTACCACCGGTTCGGCTTCAGCCCCGGGAAAATCGACTTCATCGGCGACGAGAACCCGTGGGGAGGTGTCGATCGCCGTCATGCCAACGTCAAGTTTCTACCGGATTTCCTCCGTCTGATGCACGCGCCGGTCCTCTTCCGGGCCAACTCATCTTTCTCCTGGCTGGCCGCGCTGCTCGGTAACGGCCGCGTCTTCAGCCCGGTCGTCGACGGGCTCGGCGCCGGCGAACATCACGTTGACTTCGTGGAGGGCAACTGGCCACGCTTCTGTTCTCTCGACTTCGTCACCGACCTGCACCTCCCCGCATGACACCCTTCACCGAAGCGATGCGCTACGACTATCCGCTTACCGCGGATAGCCTCGTCATCGACGCCGGCGGCTATGAGGGCAACTGGGCGGCGGAGATCCACAAGCGATACGGTTGTCCGGTTATGGTTTTCGAACCGGTGGCTCGCTTTCATCACGCGCTGGCCGAACGCTTCAAAGACACGCCGAAGATCACTGTATCACCGTGCGGTTTCGGGGGAGCCGATTGCTCGGCCGGCAAAGATGTGGAGTTTCACGTCCAGAACGATTCGACCGGCGCTTTCGCCGGCAGCCCGGACAAGGAAATGGTCCGCCTATTCGCGGCATCCTACATCATCGGGGGCATGGACCGCGACATCGACCTGCTGAAACTCAACATTGAGGGCATGGAGTTCGACGTGCTCGAGAACCTGCTGGATCGCGAGCGCGTCGCGCGCATCAAGAATATCCAGGTGCAGTTTCACCCGATCGTGCCGGACCATGTAGCGCGCTACCAGAAGATCCGGGAGCGTATGGAGGCTACCCACGAACTCACCTACTGGGCCCCTTGGTGCTGGGAAAACTGGAGGCTCAAGTGATCACAAAATCTTACTCCCAGTCAGGCCAGGACCGGTTCGTCGACCTCATCCTGAAATATAAGTTACTCGGCACCTTCTTGGACATCGGCGCGAACCACCCGATTGAACTTTCCAACACCTACGCGCTGGAGAAGGAGTTGGGGTGGACCGGCACGCTCGTCGAGCGGGACGCACACTGTATCGAACTCCTCCGCCAAGAGAGGAACGGCATGATCTGGCCAGTAGATGCGCTGGAGGCTAACTGGGCGGGATTGGCTGGTGTCATCGACTACCTGTCCCTCGACTGCGACGAGAACACGGCCCAAATCCTCGACAATCTTTTGAAGCGATCGGATCTTCTTCGCTTCCGCGTGTTGACCGTGGAAACCGACGCCTACCGGTTCGGTCCCGAGGTGCGCGATCGCATCGACCTGGCGCTGAAGAACGCCGGCTACGACGTGCTGTGCCGCAACGTGCGGTCTTCCGAGGGGATGATCTACGAGTCGTGGGCGGTTGACCCGAAACTCGTCGACATGGAGAACGCCGAGCGCTTCCGGTCCGACGGCCTCAAATGGTCCGAAATCCTCGCCAAATGAATCCCCTCGAGCGCATCTGCGACAAGATCATTGTCATTGGTCTCGAGCGCCGGACCGACCGGCGCGATGCTTTCAACCGGGAAATGGCCCAGTTGGGCATCACCAGCCACGAGTGGTTCAACGGCTACGACAAGCCACTCGACGCCGGCGTGCCGTCGGGCAACAAGGGGTGCACGGAGAGCCACCGCGCGGTGCTGGACCTCATCGTGCACAACGGATGGGAACGGGTCGCGGTCTTCGAGGATGACGCCATGGTGCGACCGGACTTCCGCGGCCAGTTCAACGACCTTCTCGTCAATTCCATGGCCCAACTGCCCGAGGGGTGGAAGCTCTGTTACCTGGGCGCCGGCTACGCCTGCAATGCCAAACGGCGCGTCAGCCCGCACATCATCGAAATCAACCGGATGCTGACAACGAGCTCGTTTGTCATCACAGGGAAGATGGCGCGCGCGATGGCGCCGTATATCTCTGGGGTGGGCCCGATCGACAACCTCTTCCACACTTTCACCGAGCCAGGCGGCTGCTACTGCATCACCCCGCGGCTGTTCATCCAGCGCGAGACGAAGAGCGACCTGACGGACCAAACCGTAAATTATGAGGGATCCATGACTGACGCCCGCCACGAGGAGATGATGCTCGACGGCGTCATCGAGGTCCGGCGCGATGAACTGATCCTGCGCGGGAAACTCCAGCGGCGCGAACTGGCAGCGCCGGCCGACATGAATGGCGAGGAAGCCATCGTGGACGGCGCACTTTATCGGATCATTCGCCTTGAGCTACCGGAACACCCGGCGTCATGGTATCGCGGCGAGCCGGTCACCTACGTCCTCAAGAAAGCCTGATTTTATGTCCCACTTAACGATCGCCTACTTCACAAGCCGCAAGGAGCCCAAGCTCGAGTGGTTCTTCGGCTCACTCTACCGCCAACTTGCGGCTGCACCCATTGACATTGGCCTGCGGATTGTCGTCGTCGACATCTGGCTGCAGGCGATGGACGACTGGACGCAGGAAATGGTCGACGCGCGGCGCGCCAAATGGACCGAACTCAGCGCCAGCCTTGGGGCCGATGTAGTTCTCACTGCGCCGAAGCCGTGCGTCTGGCAGGGGCCCGGCCGGCTCACCAAGGAGAACTGGTTTGCGGCCTCCAATGCCCGCAACACGGCAATCTGTCTGGCGCCCGGCGACTGGATTGCGTTCGTCGATGACGTCAGCGTGCTGCAGCCCGGCTGGCTTCCGGCTGTGCGCCGCGCCATGGATACCGACGGCTACACGATCACCCTCGGCGCCTACCGGAAGGTGAAGGATCTCGTCGTCGAAGATGGCGAGGTAAAATCCTTCACCGACCACCCGGGCGGACACGATCACCGATACGAGCACGGTCAGGACAAGCCGGTCGCCTGCGTGGGCAGTTGGATGTATGGTTGCTCCCTCGTGGCCCCCGTGAAGGCGTTTCTCGACACAAACGGCTGGCCGGAGTGGGTCGACGGCATGTCGTTTGAGGATGTCCTCGAGGGCATCGCGCTACAGAAGAAGGGCTTCATGTTCGTCTACGATCGGACGATGATGACTTTCGAGAGCGAAGAGCTCCACGCCCAACTGCCCGTCATGCGCCGCACCGACAAGGGGCACTCGCCGAACGACAAGAGCCACGCCGCGCTACGGATGCAGCAGGGTGGCACCGGCTGGAACGAGAACTATTTCGGCGCCTGGGGAATTGCGGGCCTGCGCGAGAGCGTGCTGAAAGGCGAACCGTTCCCCCAGTGCGGAATTCCGCAACACGACTGGTTCGACAAACAGCCAATCAACGAGATGGTGTAACTTTCCATGAGCAATAAAATCTACGTTCCCACCGGCAATCGCGTCCTCTTCGAGGCGCCACCTAAACTCACGTCATCGGATGGTGACACGAAGGTCGGCGACATCGTCATCCCTGCCGAAGCGGCCGAGCGGATGATGCAGGCGTCGGTCAACCCCTACGTCGAGGTCAAGGTCGTGGCCGTCGGGCCCGACTGCAAACTGGTGGTCAAGGGCGATCTGGTCGTCATCAACCGGCACCACGTGGCGGCTATGGACTTTCCGAACATGAAGGGTGTGTCCATCATGGCGGAAACCGAGCTGCTCGCGGTCCTCCGCGACGAGTGAACTGGCGCCGGCGGCTTCGCGAGTGGATCCGGGTGATCCAATTCGC
>JAHFTD010000110.1 GCA_023269565.1 Opitutaceae bacterium
CGAGGTGCTTGTGGCAGGGGTTGGCGGCCACCCAGGCGTCGTCGATCGTCAGCCCGAGATCGCGCGAATAGGGCATGCGCGAGCGGGAGAAGTAAAGTGCCCGGCCAGTCTGGCTTATGACCACCTTGACTTGGTTGGGATTCTCGAAATCGACCACGCGCTTGAATGGCGTGCACAGCGTCGCCATCGGACAGTCGCCCTGGATGAGCCGCGTCAGCACCTGAATCTGGCCGGCGGTGACCAACGGCTCATCCGCCTGCACATTCAAAACATAGCTGGCCCGCACCTTCCGGTTTGCCTCGGCGATTCGATCCGTGCCGCTGGGGTGTTTGGAATCGGTCATTATCGCCCTAAACCCCGCCCCCTCAATACATTCGGCCAACATCTCGTGATCCACGGCAAACCAAAGCGGATAGTCAGGAGCCATGGCAGTAATCCGCTCCGCCACCCACAGCACAAGAGGCTTGCCGTGAATAGGATGCAGTAGTTTTCTCGGGAAGCGCATCGACTCCAAACGGCAGGGCACGATGATGGCGAAGGCGGGCATACGGGGGTCTTTTAGATTGCAAGCCGGGTCGCGAGCAGCTTTTAGCGTCACCTTTTAATCCGACCACCCTGCCTTACCGCAATGGAAAAGAGCGACACCACCACCGCCAACACCCACGTGAAGGAGCTCCTTGTGCAAAACAAGATGGGCATCCATGCGCGGCCGGCGGCCATGATCGTGCGCGTGACCAACCGGTTCAAATCCGATGTGCTCGTCGAAAAGGACGAGGAGCAGGTGAACGGCAAGAGCATCATGGGCCTGATGATGCTGGCGGCCGGCCGGGGCTCCAAGGTCAAGTTCATCGCCACCGGCGACGACGCCCCGCAGATGCTGGCGGAAATCGAGCAGCTTTTCGCCAAGCGTTTCGACGAGGTCTGAAACTCAGAGTCCGAAAAACGTCCGCGCGTTGCGCGCGGTGATTTCCGCAAGCCGGTCGTAGCCGATCTGGAAGAGTTGGGCGCAGAATTCCGCGGTGTGCCGAACGAACGCCGGCTCGTTGGGCTTGCCGCGATGGGGCATGGGCGTGAGGTAAGGCGCATCTGTTTCCAGCATCAACCTGTCCAGGCCTTGGGCCAGCGCCGCCGCGCGGATGGCATCGGCATTTTTGTAGGTGATGATGCCGGTGAACGACCCGCGGCCGCCCCGCTTGTTCAGTTCCTCCATCTCGCCCGGCCCCTCGCTGAAACAATGAAAGACCACCTTCCGCCAGTCGACCCCGGATGCGTCAATCATTACCACACACTCACGGAATGCCTCGCGGGAATGGATCACGACCGGGCAGTCGAGTCGCCGGGCGAGCGCCAAACCCGCGGCGAATGCCTCGCGCTGCCAGCTGAGCACCCGCGCCGCCTCGGCTGGATCTTTTGGTAAATGATATCGGTCGAAGCCGATTTCTCCCACGGCAACCGGCGGAGGGGCATCTTGCCAGAATTTCTCCAACTGAACGAAGCGTTCTGCCCAGTTTGCGTCGACGCTACAGGGATGCAGACCGGCGGCGTAGTGCACGAGCCCGGGATGCTGCCGGGCGAGGTCGCGGTAGAGCGACCAGTCGTCGGCATCGGTGCCAATGGCCACCATCGACTCCACTCCGGCCGCCTGCGCCCGCTGCAGGATGGCCGGCAGTTCGCCGCGCCGCGCAAAGGTGTCGAGGTGGGTGTGGGTGTCGATCAGGCCCATCGCGGGCCATTGAACGCGGTCCAAAAGGAGAAGCCAGCGCTTTCGCGCTGGCCTCCTACACACACCTACACACCTGGGTTCGCTTGGTGAAATTAGTTGGTCCGGATGGTAATGTCTCCGCCACTGGAGCGGAGCTTGAGCCGGGGCCCGCCGCCATTGACTTGGCCGACCAGCCGGCTTTTGCCGACCCCGCCCCGCTCGATGGTGATTGTGATGCCTGAGGCGTCGACGTCGCCGCCGCTGGTGTGGGCGTCGAGCAGGAAGGCGGAAGCCTTGTCCAGCCGCACCTTGACGCTGCCGCCCGAGGTGCTAATGAGGCAGTCGTTTTTCAGCGGGCTGGTGATATTGGCGTAGACATCGCCTCCCGAAGTGCTTGCCCGGATGACATTGGCGGCGGAATCAATCGCGATATCCCCTCCCGAAGTGGTGGCCTCCACCGTGCCGCCGGCCTTGTCGATGTGGATGTTCCCACCGCTGGTCGAGACTCGCGCGCGGGCCGTGCTCTCCCGCAGAATGACATCGCCGCCGGAAGTCGATGCGTCGACATCGCCGTCGATCCGCTCCAATTTGATGTCGCCGCCGCTGGTGCGGCCATGCAGATTGCCGGTGAGGTTGCCCACGATAAGGTCGCCTCCCGAAGTGCTGAGCTCGGCGTTGAATTTGGACGGCACGGTGACCGTGAAATCGACCGCCACCGGCGGCCAGTTACCAAAATGCATCCCAAACGAGCGGGCCTCGTATCGGGCCTCGGCGATGACATCGTTGCCGCGCCCCTCCATCGTGAGGGTTAGTTTTTCAAGTATTTCGTCCGCTTCTTTCTCCGAGTTGGCGCGAATGGTCTGCCGAGCCGTGATCTTCACCTCGTTGGTGGCGGCAGTCAGGACGCGGATGTCGCCGCCCTCCGTGTTTACTTTCAGTGTGCCACCGGGCTGGACGGAGAAGGATTTTTCCACCGCGCGCACGATTTTGGCGTGAGCGATGGCCGGGAGAATCAGCAGGAGGGCGCTAAGCCCGCCCAGCTTGAGCCAGGCAGCGGGGGTCAAAGGGAGATTCATCATGATGGGAAGTTGACAGTATAACCCCCCTGATGGGGAAAAGTTACATCCGATGACAAAAAACCCCGCGCCGGCCGGCCGTGACATCTGCGGAAACCACCCTGCCCGCTCCGAGCCTGTGCCACCGTCCCAGCCACCTGTGGATCAGGCCTGCAGTCCTCCGGTGATGTATTGCCGCAGCGATTCCGCCTCCGCCCGGTGCGTGTTTGCCACCCAGCGGGAGACGTCGCCGATGGAAATCATCCCGAGCAATTTCCCGTCCTTCATCACCGGAAGGTGTCGGCAGCGCTTTTCGGCGAAAAGCTCCATCGTCTGCTGCACGCTGGCCTCGGGACCAGCCGTCAGGACATTGGTTGTCATCACCTGAGTGATCGGCGTGATCTTGGGATCCAGCTCCTCGCCCACCACGCGCCGGAGCACGTCGCGCTCGGTGAAAATGCCCGCGACCTTCTCGCCGTCCAACACCAGGACGGCGCCAATCCGGTGTTTCACCATTTCCCGCACCGCCTCGGCCACGGTCGCCACCACCTTCACCGTGTGCACCACGCCGCCCTTCTGCTCCAGCAAGGTCGAAATCGGAGTATTCATGATTACCAGTAAACCGCTGCCAGTTTACGACCGCCGGGCTCCGCGACAATCCTAAAGCCGCCTCACGGGCGCAATCGCCCGAGCGCCCCGAAGCTCCTCAGCACCGTTTTCCCCTTCACCGGCAGCGGCAGCGCCAATCGGACAACCGGCGCAGGACTCCCAGCGGCCATTGCGCCGAAATCGGTTTTCTCCAACTCATCCAGCGCACGCTGCAGGCGCACGATCGATACTGGCTCCATCGTGCCCAGCTCCTGAGCGAACAGGCTCACGCGAAATTCCTCCACCAGCCAGCGATATTCTCTCGCACGACTGCCGAGCCGCCTGACCGCCGCCGCGAATGGAATCAGCTCCCGCGCCCGCGCCGCGTCCTTCACCGGGTCGCGCTTCCAGCGGTCCGCCCGCGCCAGCCGGGTCTTCAAGTAACGCGGCAGATGCTGCAGCCGTTCATACGGTGTTGTTCGCAGAAATTCCGTTGGCACTAGCACCGCTAGATCCTCGGCCAGCCCCGGATATGGCTCGGGGTGCGTTTGCAAGGCGAGCCGTAGTGCGAAGATTTCCCGCAGCCAGCCGGCCAGCGCCGTCACCGCGCCGTGCAGCCCGGCCTTCGCCGCCGCCAGCTCGCGGGCGAACACGACGGTGTGCAATGGCCGCACCTCTCGCCCGCAGGCCCAGCGTGTGATGCACTCCAGCACGTGCTCTTGCAGCGTATTCCGCGGTATCAGTGTGACCGCGAGCGGGCCCAGCGGCCGCAGTTCGGGCAAATCCCGTCCCAGCCAGCCAAGCTCGTGCTTCAAATGTGCCTCAAACAACGCGCGTAGTCCCTCACGCGTCGCCGCCCGCGCATCCTCTGGCGCAGCGAACAGCCGCACCGCGGCGCCGGCGGACTCCGCCCGCAAACCAACGTGCGCCACCACCGGAGTCCCGGTGTCTTCCACCACGATCGACTCGGGCAGATCGCCAAATTTCCACTCGGCCGCCGGCTCTGTTTCCCATTTGGCCCGGGCGGCCCGCCATGCCGTGCTCTCCCTCGCGGCCACCTCGCGACTGGCCGCGCGGCCCTGATCCTGTAACAATGCGAAGAGCTCCGTGAGATCGCGGCTCGCGCACAGCACCTTGCCTTTGCGGTCGAGCACCTCCACGCGCACGCGCAGGTGGTCGGGCAACGGCCGACCGGCCCAGTATTTCGGATCGAGGCGCACGCCGAGCCGCTCGGTCAGCATCTCGGCCAACGCCTGAGCCAGCAGCGGACGGGAGGAACGGTGCGTGATCAGGCCGATGTCGGCGGCGATCTTTTGCGCTGTCTCCGTGAGAGGTATCAGCGTCCGGCGCTGCTCCTTCGGTAGCGACTTCAGCATCAACTCGATTTTCTCCTGCAAGTGACCCGGCACCGCCCAGTCGAGCGCGGCGGGTGTAAGCGCCAACGCTTCGTCCAGGTTCACGCGGAGAGTGACGCCGTCGTCCTCCTTGCCCGGCCGGTAGGCGTAATTCAGCGGCAGCGCCCGGTTGTCCAAAGGCAGTTGTTCCGGAAACGCCCCGGCTTCGTGGGCCAGTTCCGCCGGCGGCTTGATGTCGTCATCCGTCATGGAGAGGAACTTCGGTTCGGTCGTCTGCCGGTGGCGCACACAATCCACCAGTTCCGGAACCGAGCTCACATTTTCGAGCCGCGCCGCATAGAAGCGGTAGCGGGCCTCGTCCAAATCCATGTAACCGGCGCTCCGCGTGCGCGTGAGGAGGTTCTCCACCGTTTCCTTCAGCCTCCGGTTGTGCCGGAGAAAATCAAACGGCCATGTAATGGTGTCGCCGACGAGTCCCTCGCGGATGAAAATCTCCGTCGCGTGCGCCGGGTTGATCCTGCCGTAGCCGACCGAGCGCGTCTCCAGCTCGAGGTTGTAGAGCCGCCGGCGCTCCTTCACGAGCACGCGGCCGGCCTCGGGGTTCCAGAACGGCTCGCTGTGCGAAGCCTTGATCAGGTGCCCGGCCAGATCGAGCGTCCAATGCGGGTCGATGCGCGCGCAGTTGCGGGCGTAAATTTTGCCGGTCTCCATGATCTCGGCCGCCATGAGCCAGCGGGCGGTCTTCGGTTTGGCCGGGCCTTCCTTGCGCGGAGCAGCCGTCTTCCGGCGCTCCTGTCGCTCGAACAGTGCCGAGCCGGGAAACATCGCGACCTTGCGGTCGTGTGTCGCGTGATAGGTGCCGTCGTCCGCGCGTGTGGCAATGTTGCCAAGCAGGCCCGCCAGGATCGACCGGTGGATGGCGCGGTAGGCGGGCGTATCCAGAGTCAATGGAATCTCCTTGCCGGGCTTGAGGCCGTCGTAAACCGAGGTGGCCACGAAACCCTCGCGCCCCTCGATCGTGTCGACAAGCTGGGCGTGCACGTCGCGCCACTCGCGCATGCGCATGAACGAGAGGAAATGCGTCGTGCAGAACCGGCGCAGCTTGCCGAGTGTCATCTGCTCGAACTCGCCGTGATAAGCCTCCCAGATGGCGAGCAACGTGAGGAAATCCGATTCTGGGTTGGTGAAGCGCCGGTGTGCGACGTCGGCCTTTTGCTGCTGGTCGAGCGGGCGTTCGCGCGGGTCCTGGATGCTGAGCGCCGCCGCGATGACGAGCACTTCGCGCAGCGCCTTCTCATTGCGCGCCTGCAGAATCATCCGGCCCACGGTCGGATCGACCGGCAGGTGCGCCAGCTCGCGCCCGAGGCCGGTCAGCACGTATTCGTGGTAGGGGCGGTTACCCTCAACCGCCTTGGCCCCATTCGAAGGGCCGTTGGGGGCAACGGCCCCTACCCTCCGCGACTCATCCGGAGAGTTCGCGCCAACTCCCACCAGCGCCCCCAGTTCTTCCAGCAGCGCGTAGCCTGCGCGAATGCCCTTGGCCGGCGGCGCGTTGAGAAAGGGAAACTCCTCAATGTCACCCAGAC
>JAHFTD010000111.1 GCA_023269565.1 Opitutaceae bacterium
TCCCCTTCCCCCCGAACACCCCCCTCTGAGATTGAGACCCAGGATCAACATCTGACTACGGGCATAATCAGCGGATTGCCAAGGTATGCCCGCCGCTCTCAATGCCTTACGCTCCGCCGACCTGTCCGGCCACGCCATAAGCGCGCCACATGGCCAGCGGCTCGGCGTGAAGTGCCCCAGTTTTTACACTTCCAGCGCCCGGCAACGCAAGTCCATGATTTCCAAGGGAATGCGTAAACTCGGCGGTTTCACCACTCTTTCTTCGGTCCGCTCGGCGGCTGGAATGCCGCTGTTTTGGTCGGCTCACCCTGTCTTTATCCCATGAAAACACTATTGCCGGGCACCCCGGTTTCTATCGTTCGCGAATTTCGCGACAGTCCTGCCGATGCTTACGGCTGGCGAGTTGTTGAGGACAGGGGCGAGCGCGTCCTCGTTGAGGCGGTCGGATTGCTGGCCGGGTCGGCGGTCGCGAACCCGCAGCAGACGGTTGCGCGCGACATGGTGGAGGAGATTCCCGCCGCCGATTCCGTGCGCGAGTTAACCACGCCCGCCGAACTCGCCGAGCGGGGCATTGACCCTGCCGACTTCTTTGATGGCGTGCACTTCTTTCTGGCCAGCTGGGGCGACCGCTCCGGCTGGTATTCGAAGGCGGAGGGCGGCAACGCCTGCCTCGTGACGGTCGGCAACATCTCGGAGGAATTCGAGACGGATCAGGCGGCGCAAAACGCCCTTTGGGCGCTCGTTGAGGTCACGGGATGAACGCCGAGCGCAAACGCGACCGGGCGGCAATCCGGGCCGAGCAAAAGCGGCGCCAGGCTGCCGTGCCGGCTGATTTGCTGCCGGTTGCCCAACTCGAACACGTGGCCGGGACTCGGCAGGTGTTCGTCTGGTTCCCGTCCGAAAAGGTCGCGCGCCAAGTCATCGCTTGTGCCCGCAAGGCCGGAATCCTTTCCCATGAATAACACCACGACTTCGACCGGTTCGCCGGCGAAATTTACTCACTATAAATTCACGACTGCCGACGGTCGGCGGTTTTTCGTCCTGTCCGAGCAGGTGGCGCGCGCGAGTGCGCTCAAGTGCGGCGGGACATACTGCGGGCCAGCTGAGCGCGCTGAGGTCTTGGAGGTCGTCTTTGGCGCCCTCCGTCCGGATCTCCGTGCCGGGTTCGGCTCGCGCAACCTTCGGGCCTGACACCATGCGCGCCAAATCCAACCGCTTTACGTCCGGGCCCGTCCTGGAAACCGATTTGCCCCCGCACGAGGCGTGGAAGGGTGAAATTTACGACGAGGTCGCGAGGCTTGCCCATTGCGACCACTCGGACGCGCAGGGGCTGGTCGATGGTCAGCCGTTCGCGCTCGCCCAACAGTGGGCGCTTGGCGCGTCGGCGAAAGCCGCCGCCGTGGTGGTCCTCAAGGCTGCCACTCCGAAACCGCCCGCAAACCCCATCCAGATTTTCCCATGATCATCCTGATAAACTCCATTATTTACACCGGTGGCGAGCCGTTCGCGCGCTTCCGTTCGAATCTGGCGGCGGCGCTCTGGCTGCAATCGGTCGGCGCCCGCATGACCGAGCGTCGCGGCACGCGGCTGATTTTCAAACTGTGAGCCGATGAAGACCGCCCGCCAGATTCTTGCGCGCCTGCCGCACCGCTGTTTTGAGAGTCGCGCCGCTTTCCTGACTGCCAACTTTCGCGCGCTCGCGTCCGAAACCGGCCAGCAACCGCACGCCGCCATTGAGGACCACGCCGGCAACTGCCTGGTTTGCGGCGAGGCTGGGCGCTGCCCGGGCTGGCATCTGTCGGAAGAATTCGAGCGCGCCGGCGTTGAACCGTTCCGGCTGGAGGCTTCCGCATGAGCGCCGGCAATTCCATCCGCCGCGAGGATTTCGCGAGTGAGGAGCAGATTGACCGGCATTTGTGCCGGCTTCGTGAGCGTGGCGATCGAGGGCAAACCGGGAACCTTTTCGCCGGAATTCCGCCGGCGGAACCCGTCCAGGAGCGCGCCGCACCGGCGAAGCCCGGACAGGATTCCTTTGAATTTCACGCGCGCGGGGATGACCTGCCGCTTTTTGCAGCCTGAAACTACAACCACCCCCGAACATGCCCAAGAAATCAAAACGCGGTCCGCTCTTCTACTGGGGCGAAACCACTTTCAAAACCCGTGCCGAGACCGAGAAGGCGATTGCCTCATTCTGCGCGGATTATCTGTGCCAGGCCGACTCCGGCAGCGTCCGGCACCGCCGCAAATCCTTTCAGCTGTGCGTCCGCGTGCAGCTCGTCAAGTAACCAACCCGAGCGGATCAGCTCGCCAAAACGAAAAAGAGAAAATGAGCACCCAGAAAAGAAAGTTCGAACTGTTCGCCCGGCTTACCGAGCTGGGCTTTACCTACGACGAGGCGCACGCGCTGCGCCGGATCGAGATGACCCTGCAACGCTGGGCGGAATTGGAATGCGGCACGGATCGCGGCTGCATTGAGCGTTGCGAGGAAACCCCCAATTTCCAGCTGATCAACTGGCCGGACTCCGCCGGCAATGTCTGGCTGGTCGAGAACCGGGGCACCGAGGCGGCGCCGCTTTACTCGCCGCTGAAGGACACCGGCCAGAAGGATCCGAACCACTTCGACGCGCAACGCGCTTTGCGCCGGCAGCGCGCGCTCTACATCGTCGGGAAAGCCTACATGACTTACGAGAACGGGCCCGGCCCGCGTGGGCGCTACCTGGTCGCGGACCGTGAGGCGGGCGCCTTGCGCCGGCTGGCTGTGATCGTGGCGGCGCGCAATGCCCGGGTTGCGCCGCGCCGGTCCTCGGCTCGCTTCGTGTTCGCCTACCATCAGGGCGACTGCCGCGGCTGCATGCTCTACCTCGTGACGCGCGGCCAGTTGATGGACTCGGGCGACAAGGTTTTGCCGGTTGAGCAATACTATACCCGCGGCTTGGCCGTCTGCACATGAGCGCGCCGATCTTCGCCCAGGAATACGACGGTTCCCTCGTGGTCAACGGGGTTGTCGTCTGCCAGCCGTCGCCCGAGTTCACCCGGAAGCAAATTGCCTACGTGGTGAAGGCGGGGAACAACCACAAGCCGCACGTGGCGGCGATGCGGCTGGCGCTCCGGCGCGCGTATTCGACGCGCTACATGCCGATTTCTAAACTGATGGGCGTCCGGGACGCGCTGGAAAAGTCCCTGCGGCTCGAAAAGGGGGGCGCATGAGCTCGGCGGCGATGATCTGCAACCCCGTGCACGACGACGAACCGCCGGCGGGCTCGATCGAGGAGCCGACCGCCCACTGGCTGGAGGTCCGCGCCTGGCGGCAGCCGAATGGCGCGCGGTTCGTGCAGCTCGTTGACCAGTCGGAAGAGACTTGGGAGGCTTACTGCCGCATGATGTCGCGTCGTTCTTCCGGCCCTGCTGGCCGTGATTCCTTTCCGCCCGCGAGGGCGGACGGTCACAGACAAAAACAAAACGGGCCAACCCTGAACCCTGCATGAAGTAACACCAAAGACCGCGCGCCGACGTGCGCGAGTGCCAAAGCCCGGCGCGCGGTCACACTTTCCCACCATGAAAATACGTCCCGCCACCATCGCGCAACAAACGCGCCTCACTTCGGCAATCACCCATTTGCGCCAGGCGCGGGATGATGCCCGCCGGGCACACTGCCCGAAACTCACCGCCAAGATCCACCGCGCGCTTACTTCCGCCGGCGGCGCCGAGCGCCATATGTGGCACCGGCTGGCCCGCATGAAGGCTTAACCCAATGAGCAACTCCTACGCATTCCCCTATCTCGGCCGCATTATGGGCCGACTGCCCGGCCACGAGCCGATCGAACTCTTCCGGCCGGAGCGCGGCATGCCGGTCTACCCGACCGAGGTGACGAGTTACCGCCGCAACATGGATCCGGCGTGGACCATCTGGGTCGAGACGACGACCAACCCGCGTCACCTGCTTTCGGATCGCCCGCACAAGATGCAGGCGCTGACGAGGACCAGCCTCCGCGGCGCCCAGATTCCGCACGATTACGTCAAGCAGCTCGAGACCGAGGAGCAGAGCGTGGGCCTCGAAATAACCCCGCTGCCATGAACTGGGATCAATACCGCGCGCAGCTGAGCGAATTCCTGTCGAAGGACACGATCGACGCGTGCCACTCCGAGCTGTGGTCCTGCTTTATTCATGGCGAGACGATCCGCACGGCGGTCTGGCTTGCGAAATCCTACGGTTTCCCGACCGTTGACGAAGAGGTGGCCGCGTGAATACAGATTTTGAACTGGAATCGCCCGTGCCCAGCAAGCGAGGCAAAGCGTTCTCGCACGACCGCGTCGAGGATACGAAGCACGAATGGCTCACGCCCCCGGCGCTGATTAAAGCACTCGGCGAGTTTGATCTCGATCCGTGTGCTCCGACGCCAGAGACTCGGCCATGGGCCACGGCGAAGACTCACTTCGACATCAGCAACAATGGCCTCACCCAGCCCTGGCATGGTCGCGTGTGGTTGAATCCTCCCTACGAAAATAAAATTGCCGGGCAGTTCCTCGCGAGAATGGTCGAGCACGGCAATGGCGTCGTCCTCATCTACGCGCGCACCGAGACCGCCAACTTCTTCGAATACGTCTGGCCCAAAGCCGATGCGCTACTATTTCTCAAAGGTCGCCTGACCTTCTGTCACGTTGACGGAACTCCTGCAAGTAACGGGGGGGGGGGCACCTTCCGTGCTTATCGCCTACGGTGCGGAGAACGCGCTCGCACTGAAACGCGCCGGACTCGCCGGCTGTTACGTTCCGCTCAAGGAGGCGGCGGTTCTCTGAAGTGAGCCACGCCCTCCACCCATTTCCCGGCCAGCTGTGCCGGCTGCTGATCCGCGGTCCCAATCGCCAGGTGGCCAATCAGGTCGATGCCTACCTCGCCCGGCATTCGAAATACAAGAACATCGGCGAGTGGCTGGACGCCGAGGGCGATGTCAAGGAACGGCGCCGGCTTGGCGAGCGCCTCGTCGAAATCCTGACTGACCGGTCACATACCCTGCTCGACGAGTAATGTTTCCATGAGCGACATGCCCCGACTTCGCCTTCGCAAAGGCCAATACTCTTTCACGCTGGACGCCGGTCCCGGCCGGCGCCGGCGCGTCGTCATGCTGGGAACCGACGACATCGAGGTCGCGCGGTCGGCCATTCGCGCGCACGGTCTGACGCGTCTCGCCCAGGCGGACGACCTCCACAAGGCCCAGATGACCGTGCAGGGCGGCATCCTGCCGGCGCCAGTCGACCATGGGATTGCGCTCTTCCAATGGGAGCAGAGCCTGACCGTCACCAAGGAGAAGCGCACGGTCGAGAACTACGTCGGCACCATTCAGGGATTCGTCCAGCAGTTCGAGCTCGGGGACAAGCCGCTCCTCGCCGCGACCGCCGGCATGGTCGATGCCTACGTGAATTTCGAGGGAAAGTATGGCAGCCGGCGGGTGAAGCTCGTTGCGCTGCGCGAGTTCTACGCGTTCTGGCGCAACCGCGGCGCCTTGCAGATCAACCCCGTGAACGAGGTCACCGTCCGGCATCAGGATATGGAGATGAAAGACCTCGAGACCTTCGTGTCGGCGACCATGACCGAACCCGAATACCGGCAGTTTCTGGAGACCACGACGCAATCCCTTTTCTGGCGCGCCGCAGCAACCCTCGGCTGGTGGCTCGGCCTGCGGTTGAGCGACTGTTGCATGCTGCAGTATGCGTCGCTGGAGCAGGCCGACGCCATCATCATCTGGACCCAGAAGCGCCGGCGCCGTCTGGTCCTGCCGCTCGACGACCCGTTGATCGGCGGCGGGGAACTGCGCGCGCTCGTGAAGGAGATCCTCGACAAGCCGCGCACGCACACCGTCTACTGCTTCCCGCGCCAGGCCGAAATCTATCGCGGCGACCAGTGGATTCTGAGTGAGGACTTCCGGCAGCGCATGCGGAAACTCGGCAGCCGGTGCACGCACAAGAGCCTGCGGAAGGCGGCGGCTCAACGCTGGCGCGACGCCGGCAAGTCGCTCGACGACATCGCAATTCTGATTGGACACGCGAACACCAAGACGACCAAGATTTACTTGCAGCCATGAAGACCATCCGCGCCAACCTCTCGGAAACCGAAGTGCAGGTAGCCGTCGCCAACTACTGCCTGCTGAAGCACGGCATCGAGGGGAAGATATTCGATGCGACGGTTCGGACGATGATGACGATGAAGGGGCCCGACGGGAAAACCGTGTTCGTCAACAACGTGGCTGACTGCCGCGTCGAGAT
>JAHFTD010000026.1:0-11601 GCA_023269565.1 Opitutaceae bacterium
CGTCATCGTCCTCGCCCTGCTCTCCCTCCTCGTCGCCACCGAATCCGGCGCGGAGGACCGCGGACCGCACAGTTCTTGAGTCGACCAAACTAAAATAATTGCGCGATGAAAACCAACGCCTTGCCTGTTCTGCTGCTGGTCGCCGCTACGTTTGGTTTCTCCGGCTGCGCCACGACGCAACCCCCGCCACCACCGCCCGTCGTGCTCAACCTCATTGGCACCCATCCGGCCGCCGATGTCATTCTGCACACCGTCATCATCCCGGGGGGACCAAATGCCTGGTCTCCCAATGCCCAGTGGGACGAATATGTGCTGACCATCACAAACCGCAGCCCAGCCTCATTGACGATCGAGGCCGCCACCATTGACGATATCCTGAATCACCCGCAGGGCCTAGGCAGTGATCCGCGGAAACTGGCCAGAAGCACGGAAGCGAACTGGAAAACTTACTGCAGGAGCAAGGTGCCGGTTTCCCCGAATAAACTCTCCCCACCCAGCAGGTCACATGAGCCTACCTGGTGGTCTACCTTGTTGTCACCCCCCGTTGTTTTGCCTTATACGTTACCGCTGCAACTTTCGATTGAGCAATCGTATTTCGGCAAACTGAGAAAGGGGATTGCTGAGCGGCAGTTGGTGTTCCCGCTCAACTTGCAGCCCGGCACCTCTGCCATGGGCAGTGTCTTTTTCCCGATAACGCCAGGCCCCCGACGCTTTGTGTTGCAGGGCCGGAGCGACGGCAAACCCGTGGAGATTGTCATTCCGCTCACCGGCCTTTCGGCGCTTCATCTGGCAACCGCGCCATCTTCATTTCCAACCACAGCAGCAACCCCCAAACGCCATGAACAACCATAGGTTCGATTACCTGCTCAGGGCACTGGTGGTTGCCGGCATTGCCCTGGTCCAAGGCTGCACGATGGCCGACTACAAGACGACCAAGGGAGCAATTCCGCCACCCCAGCCGCTAAACCTCGTCGCCACGCAGCCGCCGCTCGAGGCGGCCGTGCACGCGGTGATTGTGCATAACGGGCCGGGCACATGGAAAACCGAAACTTGGTGGGATGAATATGTGGTCACCATCACCAACCGCGGCGACGCCCCGCTCCGTCTTGAATCCGCCACGCTCCTTGATTTCGAGGGCGGGGCGAGCAGTCCCGGTGATGATCCCTGGAAACTCGAACGGGTCAGCAAGCAATGGTGGCAGACCAACTCGGCTCGCAACACCGGCTATGCCCTCGCGCTGGGCGCGGGAGCGTATGCTGCGGTGGGGGTGGCGTTTTACACCGGGATTGCGGCCACTTCTTCGTTGGCGAGTGGTGCGGCTGCCGCGACCGCCGTGGCCACAGTGTTCGCGGTGGCGGTGCCCGTGACAGTGATCGGATCGGTCGTCATCAACCGGGAGCAAAAGCACAAGATCGAAGCAGAATTCCAGCACCGCCGGGTCGTGCTGCCGGCGGTCATCGCGCCCGGCGGGACGGTGCGGGGCAGCTTTTTCTTTCGCGTCTCACCGGGTCCGCAAAGCCTCCGGTTGAACTACGGGCTTGGCGGGTTGCCGCACGACTTGTCCATCGACCTAAGCCCGCTGGCCGCGCTGCACTTCAAGAAGCGGATCTACTCCACTTCCCCGGCGCCGACCCCATTGCCGGACGGCCTGCATGAGAAATTGCCCGCAGAAAAAAACTCCAAGTGACGCCGCGGCCGGTCAGCCGGGCGGCTTGAGCCAGGCAATCAGGATCGCCACCGCCAAAGAACCGGCAATAAGACTGCGCGCCCAGATCATACGCTTCCTTTCGTCGGGGATGAGGCGCGGTTCCAGTTTCGCCAGTATCGTGAAGAACACCGCCGGCAAAATCAGCGCGTAGAGCCAGTGCACGCCGAGCCGCACCAGCAGGTGGTTCAGACCGCTCGACACCGACCAACCGAAAACGAAGAGGGCGAACATGGCGGCGAAGGTCACGCTGTTGCCCCGGAAGCCGCGCCAGAGCCAGGAAATCGCGAAGGGGTTCACCCCGCCACGATGAGCCTTCCGCGCTGCGGCTTGCAAGCCGCGCCCGCGCCGCGCACGTTCCCTCATCAACCTCTACGACGCGCACAACCATTTCCACTTCGACGCCCTTGCGCCACACCGCGCGCAGATCGACACGGATCAGCGCAGCTGCGGCGTGCGCGCCGCCGTGGTCAACGGCACCTGCGAGGACGAGTGGCCGGTGGTCGCCGCGCTCGCCCAGGAGCACGACTGGATCATCCCGAGCTTCGGTGTGCATCCCTGGGACTGTGGCAACCGCACGCCCGCGTGGCGCGAGCGGCTCCGCGCCGCCGTCGCCGCCGACCCGCGCGCGGGCGTGGGCGAGATCGGACTCGACCGCTGGATTGTGGACGGCGCCAAGCCCGACGACCCCCGCCTCGCCGGCCTGCGCGTCGCGTTGCTGGAGGAGCAGACGAAGGTGTTCACCGAGCAACTGCTGCTCGCCACCGAGCTGAACCGTGTCGCCTCCATCCATTGCACTCAGGCATTCGGCCCGCTGCTCGAGGTGTTGCAGCATACTCCGCGGCCCGCGCGCGGATTCCTGCTCCACCATTTCGGCGGTCCGGTGGAGGTGGTGAAGGTCTTCGCCGACCTGGGCGCATATTTCTCCTACAATCTCGCCGCCGAACAACCCAAGCGGGCTGGGGAGCGCGCCAGCTTCCGGGCCGTGCCCGCCGACCGGCTGCTGGTCGAGACCGACGCCCCCGCTTACGCGCCACCGGAGCCCAACCCCTTTCCGCTGAGCAATGCCCCCGATGGCCCGATCATCAACCATCCCGCCAACATCACCGTCGCCTACGCTTCATTGGCCAGAATCCGCAGCATGCCGCTGCCCGCACTGGCTGAACAGGTGGAGGAGAATTTCCGCAAATTATTCGCTTGAAATGTCGGCAGTGCGATTCGCCACCCCACTTCATCATACCGCCACGCTACCGAAAGCACGACCCGTTCAGCGGTGCACAGGCGCGGGGTTGAGCCGCGCCGTGATGCGCTCGAGCATCGCGGAGACCGCCTTCTGCGCCTCGGGGCTCGCGTAGTTGGCATTGATGACGACGGCCGCGTTCCGTTCAGGTGCTACGCGCACCACGGTATAGTTCATCGTATTGCTGCCGTCATGCCCGAAGGTGCCCGCGCCCATGTTCGGCCAGCTGTCACGGCCCCAGCCGAAGGCATAATTGGAAGGCGGAAAATGCGCCGTGTGTAGTTCGCGAAACGTCTCCGTTTTCAACAGGCCCGGTTCCTCCCCGCGCTCGCCGCGCAGATGGGCCACGGCGTATTTGAGCAGATCCAGCGTGCTGCCATGCGCGGTCGCCGCCGGGCCGATCGCGGGCGGGTTGTCCGAGTGCAACCCGCCGGGGATGGGCTTCGGCTTGCCGTCCGGTCCGGCCTGATGTCCCCACGGCTGGTCGACGCGCCCCGGGTAGAAAGCGCCGGCCCCGAAACCGCCGGTCGTCATCCCGAGCGGTCCGTAAATGTGTTGCCGCACCAGCTCCTCCCATTTGCCTCCGGCCCGCACTTCCAACAGGTGCCCCGCCACGGCGTAGGACAGGTTGGAATAATGGAACTGGGAACCGGGCGGCGTCAGCGGCTTCTGGTGGCGGAGCAATTCGCGCACCAGCACCGCGCGCTGGTCCCGGGGCAGCAGCGTATAGTCTATTTTCAGTTCCGCGCCCGGCGAGGTGTCGGAGGTCTGGGTCGGCAGGCCGGCCGTATGCGAGAGCAGCATGCTGAGCGTCACGGACCGCCATTCCGGGAGCATGGAACTTTTCCACTGCGGGAACGCCTCGGCCAGGGTCAGATCCCAGCGCACAACGCCGGACTCGACCAGCACGCCCGCCAGCGTGGCCGTGATTGATTTGGTGCACGAGCCGATGTTGAATTTGTCGTTGAGCGTGATTGGTTCCTTCGCGCCGAATTTGCGCACCCCGGCGACGCCCGCCGCCTCGATCCCGCCGTCGTGCCAGAGCGCCGCGGCCATCCCGGGCACGCCGTATTGCGCGCAAAGTTCGGCAAGGTCGGCGTCGAGGGAAGCAGGAGCAGCCGCGCCAGAGATCGCGACTGGGCACAACAGCAAGAGGATAAACGGCTTCATGATAATATTTCCACGGCAGCGAGGCAGCCGAGTTTCCCGGGATTATGACCGAGGGCAAGTGCTGCCTCGCCAACTCGCCTGCCTTGGACGTTCTAAGGAAAGAGCTTGCCATCCTGCCTTAGACGTTCTAGGTCACGAGGCATGGCCCGCAAAACCGACCTCCTGCAAGGCACCCTCGACATGCTCGTGCTCCGCGTCCTGAGCCGCGGCGAACTGCATGGCTGGGGTATCACCGAGAAACTCGAACAGCTCTCCAAGAGCGCGCTCCAAGTGGACGAAGGCTCCCTCTATCCCTCACTCTACCGAATGGAAGAGAAGGGCTGGATTGAGGCCGATTGGCAGATGACCGAAAACAACCGCCGCGCGAAATACTACACGCTCACGCGCGCGGGCCGCAAACAACTTGAAACCGAGCTGGAAGAATGGGACCGCATGACCGCCATCATCGCGCAGGTCATGCATCCCGCCTAACCGCCCTCGCCCCTTCCTCTCTCCACTATGAGACTATTACGCCGCCTCCGTTATCTTTTCCGTCGGAAACAATCAGAAGCCGAGATGGCCGAGGAGATGCGTTTCCACCTTGAGCAACGTGCGGCTGAATTCGCGGACGACGGTTTGCCTGTCACCGAAGTGCACCTCGCCGCGCAACGCCGCTTCGGCAACGTCGCGAGCATTCAGGAGCAGGCGAGGGACGCGCGCGGCTGGCGCTGGCTGGAAATGGCGTTCATGGACCTGCGCCTCGGCGTGCGCCAGCTTGCCGGCTCCCCGGGCTTCTCCCTGCTCGCGATTCTCACCCTCGGGCTCGGCATCGGCGCCAACACCGCCATGTTCAGCCTGGTCAATTCCATCCTGCTGAAACCGCTCCCCTACGCCGACAGCGCACAGCTCGACCGCCTTTTCCGCGCGACGCCCCAAAACCGCGACGGCGGTTTTTCCCCGGCCGACTATCACGACCTGCAACAAGGCATCGCCCCTTACGGCGAAGTCGCCGCCTATCTGGCCGGCGAAGCCAGTCTGGCCGACCCAGGCCAACCCGCCGAGATGGAAACGGCCTTCCGCCTCAGCGCGAATCTCCTGCCAATGCTCGGCGTCAAGGTCCAACTCGGCCGCAATATCCGCTCCGCAGAGGAAATCCACGGCAACGACCGCGTGGTGATTCTCAGCCAGCGCTGCTGGCAAAATCGTTTCGGCGGCCGCGCTGACATCATCGGGCACACCGTGCGCGTCGATGGCGAGCCCCACGAGATCGTCGGCGTGCTGCCTGTGTCGTTCAATGACTGGCGCCACTTCGGCGGCGGCGAATTTTTCCGGCCACTCGGGTTCGACAAGGAAACGTCCGCCGACCGCCGCGGTGCGAGCCTCCGCGTTATTGGCCGACGCCTGCGCCATCTTTCCCCGCGCGAAGCCGATGCGTTCATCGCCAACTTCGGCGTGCGCCTCGCGGCGGATTTTCCCGCGGTCAACGCCGGCACCACCTGGCGCAGCGTGGAGCTCAATGCCCTCGTCGCCGGCAAGAACGGATCCTCGACGCTCGCAATGCTCATCGGTCTCTCGGGCTTCGTGCTACTCATCGCCTGCTCGAATCTGGCGAACCTACTCCTCGCGCGCACCATGACCCGCGCGCGGGAGTTCGCGGTGCGCTCCGCCCTCGGCGCCTCGCGCACGCAGCTGCTACGCCCCTTGATCGCCGAGTCCTTGATCCTCGCCCTCGCTGGCGGCGCCTTTGCCCTCCTCGTCGCGCTCTGGGCCGGCGACTGGCTCGCCTACCGTTCCACCGGCGACAACGGCGAACAGGTGCGGCTCGCACTCGACTGGCATGTCTTCGCCTGGGCCTTTGGCGCCTCGCTGGTCACCGCGCTCGCCTTCGGCCTCGCCCCCGCGCTCTTCGCCCTGCGATTGGACTTGAACAACACGCTCAAGAGCGGCGCGCGCGGCACCACCGGCGGCCGCGGCTCCCAGCGCTTCCGCCAGATCCTGATCGTCGGCCAGTTCGCGCTGGCGATGGTGTTGCTCGCCGGCGCCGCCCTTTTCATCCGTGGCCTCGAGGAGGTGAACAACCGCCGCACCGGCTGGGAATCCGACCACCTCGTCACCGGTAACGTCTTGCTTCCAGCCGCCCGCTATCCGAATCCGGAAAAAATCGCCGCCTTTCAGCGCCTCGCGGTGGAACGCCTGCAGGCGCTCCCCGGGGTCGCCTCGGCCGGGGTGGCGAGCTTCACCCCCTTCTTCAACTGGCCCGACTCCCGCAAGTTTCTCCTCGAGGGCCGCACCCGCCCGGAACCCGGGCACGAGCCCGCGGTGGCCGTCAACACCGTCAGCCCGCGCTATTTTGAAACCGTGGGCACGCACCTGCTCTCCGGCCGGGCCTTCGGCGAGCGCGACACGGCGAACTCGAGCAGCGTGCTCGTCATCAACCAGGCGATGGCTAAGAGCCTCTTTGGAAATGAGAATCCGCTCGGCCGCCGGCTCGGTCTGCTCGCCGGCGAAAAGGTCCAGTGGGGCGAGATCGTCGGTGTGGTGAGCGACGTCGTGCCGGCGGTCGCAGACTCCCGCGGCGCCCCGTTCCAACTCTACCGACCGAGCGCACAGGAACCGCGCCCACAGGTCTCGATCCTGGTCCGCACCAAAGGCGTCGTCCCGTCCACCTTGACCGACAACATCCGTGCCGCAGTGTCCTCCCTCGATCCCGACCTCCCGATCAGCGAGCTGAAAACCGCCGATGCCACCATCGTCCGCGCAAACTACCAGCTCGCCGTCCTGCGCGACATGCTCGCGTCACTCGGCGTGCTCGGGCTCGGCTTGGCCGCACTCGGGATCTACGGCGTGATCGCCCGCACGATGGCGCAGCGCACCAGCGAATTCGCCATTCGTCTCGCGCTCGGCGCCAGCGTGCGCGACATCACGCGTCTCGTGCTGGGCTCCGGCGTGAAACAAGCCCTCGTCGGCTCCGCCCTCGGCCTGCTCGGCGCCATCGGCGTGGCCCGGTTACTGGCATCCGGCTACCCGGGCATGCAGCTCAACAGCGTGCCGGTGTTGCTCGGCACCACGCTGCTGCTCGTCACCGTCGCCCTCCTCGCCTGCTGGCTGCCCGCCCGCCGCGCCGGGAAAGTCGACGCCATGCAAGCCCTCCGCGCCGAATAATCGTCAGGATTTGAGCAATTCCTCCACCGCTGCTATGGCCGCGACCTTGCGCGCTGCCCAGTCGCCCTTGATCTCGACAAATGGCAGGTGCCGGCGCTCGAGTGCACCGCGCCAGACGCGCATGCATTTCTCGCGGTCCTCCGGATCGGGAAAGCACCGCTGCGGGTCGGGCGTGAACGGCGCGTCGATGTCGCACAGCAGGTAAAGCGCGTAGTTCTTGGCTCGCTGGTCCGCGCCGCGGCGGATGTCGTCGGGACACGTGCCATAGAGCAGGTCGCTCCAGAGCACGGTCGTCAGCGCCTCGGTGTCGCAGATGATGAGCCCCCGCGCCCTCCGCTGAATGTCATCTATTATATGACATTTCCCGACGGCCACTTCCTCGCGGCGCCATTGCTCGCGGGCGATGGCGGGAATATCGCCCAGCTCGATGCCGCCGTGCGCATCCCAGAATTCGCGCGCGTATTCCGCGACGAGCGGCGCGCCGAAATGCGCTGCAAGTTTCGTAGCGAGTTCCGTCTTGCCGGTGGACTCCGGCCCGAAAACTGCGATGCGTTTCACCTCGGTGTCCATATCGGTAGGTGCCGTTGCCCTCAACGGCCCTCCTCCGGGTGCTTGGAGGCAAGCGCCCCCACTTGCATCGTCGCACGCCATTCGCGCCAGCCCCACACGGCCATCAGCCAGAAAATCGCGTAGAGCCCGGCGGTGAGCCGCAGGTCCTTGGCCCAGTAGACGCCAATGGCGACCGAGTTGACGACGAGCCACCCGGCCCAGCATTCGAGGTTTTTGCGCGCCTGCCACCATTGCGCGATGAGGCTGAACACGAGGATGAACGCATCCCACCACGGCAGCGCGGCATCGGTGGTGCGGTGCATGAAGGTCCCCCAGCCCGCCGTGGCCGCCGCGCCCAGCGCCAGCCAACTGGAAAGGGCCGCGGCGCCCAGCCGCGTGACGGGCGCGGTGCTGCGCGCCGCCGCGTGCGCCCCGTGCAGCCAGTGCCACCAGCCGTAGGCTTGGATCAGGAAGAACGCGATCTGCAGCAGCGCGTCCGAGTAGAGCTTGGCGTCATAGAATACCCACGCATACACCGCCACCTGCACGAGCCCGACGGGCCAGCCCCAGATGTTCTGCCGGATCATCAGCCACACTCCGATGACACCCAGCACGGTGCCGGTGATTTCCCACAGACTCATGCTCTTTCAGTGCATGGTCTGCCGGCCTTTGTCGAGAAAGCTGCACGGTCCGCGCGTCCCGGGGCTCGGTTCGGGAGCCGCGGTCAATCCCCGGTGGGCATGATGGCCTTGGTCTCGACCATGAGGATGACCGTCCGCTGCGGCGCGCGGGGCCGGTGCCTCACGCCTTTGGGGATCACCACGCCCTGCCGCGGCGCGAGTGTGATCGTGCGACCCTCCAGATCAATGTGGAAGAGACCCTCCACGACGTAGAAGAACTCGTCGTCATCGTCATGCTTGTGCCAGTGGTATTCGCCCTCCACCACGCCGAGCCGCACGACCGAATCGTTGACCGCGCAGAGCGTCTGGTTGAACCAGCGGTGTGGACAAGCGTCGGCGATCGCCTTCTCGTCGATCAACTCGAGCGGCTTGAACTGGATGTTGAGCTGCGTGACGTAGGGGTATTTCTTTTCCGGTTCCATGAGTCAGGATGGAAACCCGTCGCGCCGCGCACAACGCGCAAAATCCTGTTTGCCCCGAAATCACCCCCGCTGTGCTAACTGGCGCGCCCCGCCCGCGCACGGTTCACTTCGTGATCACGCCGTGGTCCTGCAGCTTCTTGACCTTCGGCTTGATAACGAAGCGGCAGTAGGCCTGGTCGGGGTGCTTGTTGAAATAATCCTGATGGTAATCCTCGGCCGGCCAGAATTTCTGCAGCGGCTCGACGACGGTGACGATGGGGTCGTCGTGGTGCGACTGCGCGGTGATCTTGGCACGGGTGGCGACGCGCGCCTGGGAGTCGTTGTGCGTGAAGATGACCGAGCGATATTGGTCGCCCTCGTCCGCGCCTTGGCGGTTGAGCGTGGTCGGGTCGTGCGACTCGAAGAAGATTTCCAGCAACCGCTCGTAACTGACAACGCCCGGGTCGAACTCCAGCTGCACCACCTCGGCGTGGCCGGTGCCATGGCTGCAGATGTCCTCGTAGGTCGGATTGACCGTCCGGCCGCCGGAGTAGCCGCTGACGCTGCGGATGACGCCGGGCACGCGCGTGAACACGGCCTCCTGGCACCAGAAGCAGCCGCCGCCAAAGGTGGCGAATTCGTGGGAGGCCTTCGCCTCCGCCGCGGGGGAGGAAGTCATGGTCATAAGGGAAAGCGCCGCAAGGGCCGTGGGCAACCGGGGAATTGTTTTCATGCCGTGCGGGAGTCGGAGCCGGGCCGCCGCGGTTCTATTCCCGTCAGCCGTAGCACCGGTGCCCGCCAGGCCTTGGGCTGCACGGACCGGCGCACGCGCGCCTCTGTCAGCCGGCGCCGCCCCGGCCGCACGGACGGGAGTTTGCTCGACGGCAGGTAACGCGTGCGCTTCATTGGCCGCCTCACCCTATGCAGGATTGCCGATTGGACAAGTGGCTCTGGAACGTGCGCGTGTTCAAAACCCGCGCCGAAGCCACGGCCGCCTGTCGGGGCAACTCCGTGCAGGTCAACGGCCTCGAGGCCAAGCCGGGCCGGGACATCCATGTCGGGGAAATAATTGCCGTGCGTGTCGGTCTGGTGCGACGGACGTTGAAGATCGTGGGCGTGCCGCGCTCGCGGGTCGGCGCGAAGCAGCTGCCGGAGTTCGTCGCCGACCTCACTCCGTCCGCAGAATACGAAAAGGCCAAGCAGGCGCGGCTGGAGCACCTACTGGCACGCGAACGGGGCAAAGGCCGTCCGACGAAGAAGGACCGCCGCGACATGGGCCGGCTCTTCGGGTTTGAGTAGGCAGCGAGCTTGCTCGCGCGGAACATTGTCCGGGCGCGTGCGAACACGCTGCCTACAGTCCATTACTTCCGCGCCAGCTCGTCCTTCACCACCTCGCCGCCTTTCATCACCCAGCGCACGCGGGTGAGTTCGGCGATGTCCTTCAGCGGGTCGCCGGCAACGGCGATGAGGTCGGCGAATTTCCCCATCTCGACGGCACCGACTCGGTCGGCCCAGCCCATGATCTCGGCGTTGAGGCTGGTCGTGGAAACGATGGCGACCATCGGCGACTCACCCAGTTCGGCACGGCAGACGAGTTCCTGCGCATTCTCGCCGTGCGGAATAACGGCGGAGTCCGAGCCAACCCCGATGGGGATGCCGGCGGCGAGCGCGCGCTTGAAGCCGAGGTCCTTGATGCCGGAGATCATCCGGCTGCGCTGGATCTCGGATTCGGGGACGCCGTTCTTGCGGCCGTCGCGCTCGATGATCTTGCTGGTGTAGAGGGTCGGCACGTAAAAAGTTTTCCGGTTTGTCGCCTTGAGCATCGCGATGGCCTCGTCGTCGAGGTAGGAGCCATGGTCGATGGTGCGCACGCCGGCCCGGATGGAGGTCTTGATGCCGCCGAGGCCGTGCGCGTGCACCGCGACCTGCCGGCCCCAACGGTTGGCCTCGGTCACGGCGGCCAGGATTTCCTCGTCGGAGAACTGCTGCGCGCCGGGTGACTGGCCCTTCGAGAGGATCGCGCCGGTGGCGAGAAGCTTGATGAAATCGGCGCCGTGCTTGAAATTCTTGCGCACCTGCTTGACGACCTCCTCCGGTGAGTCGGCGAGGTTGTCGACGCTGGGCACGAGCACATATTCGGAGAACTGCGCGGCGTCGCCCGCGCCGCCGGTTGAGGAGACATAGGCGCCAGCCACGAACATCCGTGGACCGGGCACGGCGCCGGCGTTGATGGCGTTGCGCAGTTCGACGTCGACGTAGGGCCACGCGGTGCCCATGTCGCGCACGGTGGTGTAACCGGCCTCAAGGGTCACGCGGGCGTTGCGCGCGCCCCAAAGCGCGGAGTAGGCCGGCGTGGTCTTGATCAGCTCGTCCTCCCAATGCGTGCCGTAGTGGCCGCAGAGGTGCGTGTGCAGGTCGATGAGGCCGGGCAGCAGCGTCGCGCCGCCGAGGTCGATGACGCGCGCGCCATCGGGCACCTTGAGGGAGGAACCGACGTCGGCGATGCGGTCGCCGTCGATCAGCACCATCGCCGGGGCGAGCGGCGCGCCGCCCTTGCCGTCGAGCAACCGCGCGGCCTTGACGACGAGCTTGTCGCCGGCGAACGCCAGCACGGGAACGAGCAGCAGGGCCAGGAATCGGGCGGGGGTCTTCATGGAGTGGAACCCATGCAAACGCCGCGCCGGCCAAAGCTCAAGTCCGCGCGTGCCTACCGGG
>JAHFTD010000026.1:11701-26827 GCA_023269565.1 Opitutaceae bacterium
GGCGGCAGCGAAAACGACAATTTCTCAAACAGCAGCTTGTCGCCGTAGGCCTTGGCGACGTCCTTCGCCTCGACCACGAGCGTGCCGAGTCGCGGCCCGGGCGGGATGATGATCTCGAATTTCTTCTCCTGCTCGGCGACGTCCTGCTTGAGCAACTGCTCGTAGGCGTTGATGCGCGCCTGGCCCTTGGCCTGCCGGGCCTTGGCGGACGAGCGGATCCACTCGAGTTCGCGCGTCATCGCCTTCTGCCGGCGGTCCTCGGTGCGCTGCTCGACCGCGCCGCGCCGCTGCTTCTGCTCCAGCCATTCGGAATAATTGCCTTTCCACGGAATGCCGTGGCCGCGGTCGAGCTCGAGAATCCAGCCGGCGACGTTGTCCAGAAAATAGCGATCGTGCGTCACGGCGATGACCGTGCCCTCGTAGCGCGCGAGGTGCTGCTCCAGCCATTGCACGCTTTCGGCGTCGAGGTGGTTGGTCGGTTCGTCCAGCAGGAGGACGGCCGGCTTCTGCAAGAGCAGCCGCGCCAGCGCGACGCGGCGGCGCTCGCCGCCTGAGAGATTGTCCACCACGGCCTCTGGCGGCGGGCAGCGCAGCGCGTCCATCGCCTGCTCGACCAGCGGCGCGGTGTCCCAGGCGCCGAGCGCGTCGATTCTTTCCTGCAACTTCGCTTGTTTTTCGGCGACGGCATCGCGCGCCTTGTCGTCGGCCGACGCGGCAAGTTCATCCCAGGTCGCATCGTAGGCCGCGGTGAGTTCAGTGAGGTGCTTCACCCCCTCCTCGACGCACGCCCGGACGGTGGCGCCGGCGGTCAGTGACGGCTCCTGCTCCAGCAGACCGACGCTATAGCCCGGCTCGAACGCCACGTGGCCATCAAACTCCCGGTCGCGGCCGGCGAGGATGCGCATGAGCGACGACTTGCCAGAGCCGTTGAGACCGAGCACGCCGATCTTCGCGCCGTAGTAGAACGACAGCGAGATGTCGCGGAGGATTTCCTTGCGCTCGATTTTCTTCGAGACGCCAAGCATCGAGAAGATGATTTTCGGGACTTCTGTCTGGGCCATGGAGGCAACCTGCGTGAACCGTGCATGAGTCGTGCGCAAGTTTTACTTGTTGTCCATATCTTGACACCTGCGCCACCTTCTTGCTTACGTCGCCGCAGCTTGCGGGCCACAAGCGTCCCCCCACCCCATGATTACTGCATTGCTCCTTCGGGGGAGCCGGCACCGCCGAGCTTCTCTTTGCCTAATGCTGGCTGTGGCCGTGGCCCAGACCGGCTGTGTCAGTTCAAATCGAATCGCCCTGGCCCCGACGGCCATGAGCGGGCTAAAATCGGTCGCAGTTGCCGCGACCGTCAGTCAACCGGAACTCGGAGCGGAAGTGCTCCGCTCCAACACTCCCGTTCCGGTGACCGGCGGTGGCTTCATCGGTGGCTTCATTGCGGGAGCCGTTGTCAGTATGATTGATTCCACCATAGAGGCCAAGCGGGCCAAGAGCGCTGAAAGCGACATCACTCCGGTGCGCGATGCCTTGGTTGATTTCAGCGCTCCGGAAGCACTGCGTGCCGCTCTGGCGACCCAATTGCAAGATGGCGGTTCACCTTTCCCGGTCACGTCTGTCTACCTGGCCGAGGCCAAGGATGGCGCGGCCATCCGCAAGCTCACTACCTCCAGCAAGACGAATGCGATTCTCCTGATCTCAACTGACTACCACCTCACCACTGAATTCGAATCCATTCGGGTGCTCGCCAGGGTAAGATTAATTACACCCCAGTCGGCAAGAAATGACAACGCTGTGCCCGATCTCTACACCAATGAGTTCGCCACCTATCGCAACCTGCCCATGCATTCCGGCTCTGGGCGGATTGCCGCGGCGACTGCTTGGGCCTCCGACAAGGGAGCGATGGCGCGCGAGGCGATGATTAGTTGTTTCACCGAACTCGCCGCAATGATCAGATTTGACCTTGCTCAAGGAGCCGAAGCCAACACTCCCCCAAAGGAGTCGCTCACATCATCCGCCCCGGCTACCGGCCGCATCGGGGCGGTCGCAGGTTCGCGCCTGGCAATCAAGGGTATGATCGCCCGACAGCAGGGCGACCGCAAGTGGGTCCGCTTGCAGACGGGCGAGCTCTCCTCGACCGAATGACGCAGCACTATCCGACTGCTCTGGCGGCAGGTGCGGCACTGCTCGCGCTGCTCGGTTGCTCCTCGTCACCCGTATCACTTTCACTCGCCGAAACTCCGATCGTCCCAGCCGTTTCCGGCATAGTGACTACTCCGCACGCGGTTCAGATCATCATGGCTCCCACTATCGACGTCCGCCCGGCGTATCAGCGGACAGGAGTCGGCCATATCGGCGGGCGTGAGGTCGTCGCCCGCGAACTTCTCGTGTGGATCGACCGTTCATTGCAGACACTGCACGGATACCACTATACCGTCCGACCGGATGGCGATGCGCAGGCTTGGCATGTCACACCTCGCCTTCGACAGTTTTATACGGCCAGTGTTGCGGTCTCGAAGAACGCGAATGTTGTTCTCGAACTGGAAATCCAAGCTCCCGGCAACGCCGCTCTGACACGCATCTACCGCGGTCGCGTCAATGCTGTGAATTGGTGGAATTCTGCCCGTGAGATCGAGGATTCGGTGGTAGAGGCGCTGCGTGATTGCCTCTCCCGAATCGGCAAGGATCTCGATGCCTTGGTTCAAATGGAACCAGCCACCGTCGAGGCAAAGCCTCCCACATCCAACTGAGCATTACGGCTCAGACCCTCAAATTACTTGTCGTGCTCCTGCCTGCCGCCCACTCTCCGCGGCACGCCATGAACGAGCCCGACCTCGAACAATGCCGCGCGCTGCTGGAAGTGACGGCCGGGGCCGCGCCCGAGGAAATCGAACGGGCGTTCATGAGGAAAAACTTCGCGCTCATCAAGGGCGGCACCGAGGAGGACCGGCTGCGGCTGCGGGCTGCACACGATGCCTTGCTGGCCGCGGCCAAGGCCGAGCAGGACCGGCAGACGGCGGCCAGCCCCCGCGTGCCCGGCTCGCTGCCACCCCCGGCCCGTCCCGCGGGCCTGCTGACCCCACCCGTGTTGCCGCCGCGCGCACCGGGCGACGACACGTTCGTGCTCTTTGCCTTCGACAACTGGAAGGTCAACGTCCTTGTGCCGCCGCTGCTGTTCGGGCTGACCTGGCTGGCGAATGCGAGTCCGCTGGGATCGCTGCTGACGGGTTTTCACGTCTGGATGCACGAGTTCGGCCACGCCACGGCGGCGTGGCTGACCGGCCGGCGCGCGACGCCGCTGCCGTTCGGGTGGACGCCGATCGAGCCGGACTATTCCCCCTTCGTGTATTTCGGGCTGCTGTTCCTGCTCGGCGTGCTCTTCGCCGCCGGCTGGAAGGAGCGCAAGGTGTGGCCGATGCTGGCGGCGGTCGCGTTGGGGGTGCTGCAATACCACATGACGTGGCGGCTGCGCTTGCCGGACCAGGAATTCTGGTGGACGTTCGGCGGCGTGGGCGGCGAATTCTACCTCAGCGCGCTGTTCATGGCGTTTTACTTCGTCGAGCTGCCGGAGAAATTCCGGTGGGGCGCCTGCCGCTACGTTTTTTTCCTCATCGGCGCGACCGCCTTCCTCAACATCTACCTGAGGTGGGACAAGGTCTACCACGGTCTTGAGGAGATCCCCTTCGGCACACTCATCAACGGCGAGGAGGATGGCGGCGGCGACATGAACAAGCTGATGGACGACTTCGGCTGGACCAAGGCGCTCATCCGCCACCGCTACCACCTGCTCGGGCAGTGGTGCCTCGCCGGGCTGGGCGTGGTCTACGGCGCCTTCGCCCTGCGGCTCAACCGGCTGCCCGACCTGCTGCTCGCCGCCCGCGCCCGCCGCCAGCCCACTGAGGATGGCAGCAGCTGAGGCCCCGGCGGGGGACTCGGTCTGGTCCAAGGCCGATCCGCACCTACTGCGGGTGACATTTCGGTAACAAAGAGATCCAATTCATATTTGTATTGGCGAATATGACTTAACCCCTTTCACTGTGCCGGTGCAACTCCTCCGCCTCTACGACTGCCTCTGCGACGCCACCCGGCTCCGCCTTCTGAACCTCCTGACCGTGCGTCCGCTATGCGTCTGCCATTTCGAAGCGGTGCTCCGGCTACCGCAGGCAAGGATCTCGCGCCACCTCGCCTACCTGCGGCGCAACGGGATGGTGGCGGTCGAGCAGCGCGGCCCGTGGCGCATCTACTCGCTCGCCACTCCGCGCCCGCACGCCCTCGCCGCCAATCTCGCCTGCCTGCAGGACGCGCTCCCGGAGGAACCGCAGCTCCGGCAGGATCGCGCCAAACTCACGCAGCTCGCCGCCAGAGTCGACTGCGACTGCGCCACCACCACCGTCCCGCGCCGCCACATCCTCCGCCTCTCCCGCAAGCACTGATCGCCCACCCGCGCCATGACCGAATCCATCGCGCAAAAAATGTCGTTCCTTGACCGTTACCTGACGGTCTGGATTTTCGCCGCCATGGGACTCGGCGTGGTCCTCGGGAATTTTGCCATCACCGACCCCGCGGCGTTCTTCGCCCCGCTGACCGTCGGCACGACTAATCTCCCCATCGCGCTCGGCCTGATCATCATGATGTATCCGCCGCTCGCGAAGGTGAAATACTCGCAGCTGCCCAAGGTTTTTGCCGACACCCGCATCCTCACGCTTTCGCTCGTGCAAAACTGGCTCGTCGGCCCCGTGCTGATGTTCCTGCTCGCCGTCACGCTGCTGCGCGACCACCCGGACTACGTGGTCGGGCTCATCCTCGTCGGCCTCGCGCGCTGCATCGCGATGGTGCTTGTCTGGAATGATCTCGCCAAAGGCAGTCCCGAATACGCCGCCGGCCTCGTCGCGCTCAACAGTATCGCGCAGATCGTCTGCTACAGCTTCTACGCGTGGGTGTTCATCACCGTGCTCCCGCCCTACTTCGGGCTGGCCGGCACCATCGTGCCGGTGCGGATGCTGGATATTTTCTGGAGCGTGATGGTCTACCTCGGCATCCCGTTTGCCGCCGGGGTGCTCAGCCGCCTCGTGCTCGTGCCGCTCAAGGGTGAGGAGTGGTATGAGAAAAAATTCATCCCGCGCATCTCGCCGCTCACGCTCGGCGCGCTGCTCTTCACCATCGTCGTCATGTTCACGTTCAAGGGCGGCGCCATCGTGAAGCTCCCGCTCGATGTCCTGCGCATCGCGCTGCCGCTGCTGATTTATTTCGCCGTGATGTTTCTCGCCAGCTTCGCGATGGCGAAGCGACTCGGCGCCGACTACCCGCGCGCCACCACGCTCGCGTTCACCTCCGCCGGTAATAACTTCGAGCTCGCGATCGCCGTCGCCATCGCGGTGTTCGGCCTCAACTCCGGCGCAGCCTTCGCCGCCGTCGTCGGCCCGCTCGTCGAGGTGCCCGCACTCATCGGGCTGGTCCACGTCGCCTTCTGGTTCCAGCGCCGCTGGTTTTCCGCCGGCCAATCCTCCCCCCTGACATGAAACCCTCCGTCCTCATCCTCTGCACGGGCAACTCCTGCCGCAGTCATCTCGCCGAAGGCATCCTGCGCGCGGCCGCAGGCGACCTCGTCGAAGTCCACAGCGCCGGCTCGAAACCCGCCGGCTACGTCCACCCCAAGGCCATCCAGGTGATGCGCGAGATCGGCCTCGATATCTCCACCCACACGTCGAAGCATATGACCGATTTCCTCATGCGCCGCGTGACGACGGTCATCACCGTCTGCGGCTATGCCGACCAAGCCTGCCCGATCTACCCGGGCCAGGTGAACCGACACCACTGGCGCTTCGACGACCCCGCGCACGCCACCGGCTCCGAGGAAGAAGTTCTCACCGAGTTCCGCCGCGTGCGCGACGAGATCAGGAAGGTTTTCGAAGCCTACGCCGCCGGCCTCCGCGAAGGGCGGCACTTGGCCTGAGCCGGGGCGCGGGTCGGTTCCGGCTCGACTCGTTGCGCGCGCCGGTTGAAATCCCCGGCACACACCCTCCACCCCATGAAAAAATACCTCGTCGAGTTCATCGGCACGTTCTTCCTCGTGTTCACCGTCGGCATGACGGTCCTCTCGCCCGGCGCCGGAGTGCTCACCCCGGTCGCCATCGGCCTGTCCCTCGCCATCATGATTTACGCCGGCGGTCACGTTTCCGGCGGTCACTTTAATCCCGCGGTCACCCTGGCCGTGTGGCTGCGCGGCAAGTGCGACACCGCCGACGTCGGCCCCTACATGGGATCGCAGGTCGCGGGCGCGCTGATCGCCTCGCTGGCGGTGAAGGCGCTCAAGACCGGCCTCGTCGCCAAGGCCGCGATGATGGTCGGCCCGGGCACACCCGAAATGCTCCCCGCCCTGCTGGCGGAATTCATCTTCACCTTCGCCCTCTGCTGGGTGGTGCTCAACACCGCCACCGCCAAGGGCACGAGCGGCAACTCCTTCTACGGCCTCGCCATCGGCCTGACGGTGACCACTGGCGCGCTCGCGGTCGGCGGCATTTCGGGCGGGGCGTTCAATCCCGCCGTGGCTGTCGGCGTCTGCACTATGGGCATCATCTCGTGGAGCAGTATCTGGATCTACCTCGTTGCCTGCTTCGCCGGCGGCGCGGTGGCCGCCACCGCCTACAAGTTCGTCAACGGCAGCGACTGACCCTCCGCGGCCTCCTGCCCGGCACTGGCCGGGCAACATTCGCCCAAGCATCCGCATGAGCCTGCTCACCCCCGCCAGTATGTCGGCGCGCGACCTGGAGGGGTTTTTGCACGAAAAAATCCCGCTCACCCGCGCCATGGGATTGCGCGTCGCGGAGACCAGCCCGCCGCGGTTGGTGCTTGAGGCGCCGCTCGCGCCGAACCGCAACCACCTCGGCACGGCCTTCGGCGGCTCGTTGCACGCGCTGCCCACGCTCGCGTGCTACGGCGTGTTGTGGACGCTCCTGCGCGAGGCGGGAATCGACGGCCATGTCGTCGTGAAGCGCAGCTCGGCGGCCTACCGGGCGCCGGTCACAGGCACGCTGCGCGCCGTCTGCGAACGACCGGCGGAAGCGCGCGTCGCGGAGTTTCTGGGCGACCTGCGCCGCCACGGGAAGGCACGCATGGAATTGGCTGCGACCGTCGAAGGTTCCCCCGGCAAGCCCGCGGTCGAGTTCAGCGGCATTTTCGTGGCGGTGGTGTGATCCCAACGCCCCTTGAAGAATAGACGCTTCAGGTAGGGGCCGTTGCCCTCAACGGCCCAAGGGGAAAGGGCGCTTGGGGGCAAGCGCCCCTACCTCAAAGGGCCCTGGCCGAACCGAGGGCGGTTGAGGACACCCGCCCCAACCGTCTCAGGCACCGCAAAGTCCAAACCATAGGGACGACGGTGGTATGAGACCGGTTCTTGCAGGGGTCTGGTTACAGTTACGCTAAATGTGTTTCGAGTCGGACTCGTCCTTCTTCGCGTAGCCGCTGTCCTGCCGCTGGAAATTGACCGCGTTCTTCTTCAGGTAGGCCTGGTAGACATCGTCGGGCGTCATGCCGAGGGTCTGGGCGAGGGAGACGAGAAAGTGAAACAGATCCACGACCTCGACCTTGGCGTTCTGCTCGTCGAACTTCTGGTATTTGGCCCACCATTTCCACGGCACGCTGTCGATCAGCTCGGCCGTCTCCTGCTGCATCGCGCGGGTGTAATTAAGAATCCACTTCGCCTTCTCCTCGTCGCTGGGCGGTGGTAGGTTGACTCCGATGCGCCGGTTCAGTGCATCCTGCATGCGGAAAATCTCCTCAAGTTTGTCCATGGTTGGCAAAGTGATGCGCAACCCCATCGCTGGCAAGCCCGCCGCCGTGGAAAAATTAGGTTGCCCTGCCCCCGGCCCTGGGCGACCGTGGCGGGTTATTGCCGCCGTCGAGCGCGAATTTCGCCCTCCGGCCGGCTTCCAACCCACCGCGCCGCCGTTCCCCGGCTGGCGCCATCAACCAACCAGAAAGCAAGTCATGTCATCCAACGAATCGTCCGGTGCGGCCCCAGCCGAGCCCACCGCGACCCCGCCGGCCAATCCCGCCGCGCCTACCCAGTTCGGCTCCAGCCGCGGCTCGGGTCTGGCCCGCGGCAAGCGCCCCAGCACCAGCCCCGCCGCCCCCACCGCGTCCGCCCCGAGCGACTACAAGCCCACTGCCATCGAAGTCGTCAGCGCCCCGCGTGAATACCAGAACCCGTTCGCACCGGCTGAAACGCCGGCTGCCGTGACGCCCGAGCTGGCCCCCGTGCCCGCTCCCGTCGCCCCCGTCGTCAACGTCGCCCCCGCCGCGACACCCGCCCCGCTCGAGACGCCTGTTCCCGCGCCCTCCTCCGCCCCAACGGACGAGAAAGTCGGGCTCAACATCCTCGAGCCGGAGCGCCCGAAGGCCGTTCCTGCCCAGACTTGGGAGAGCGAGGGCTTCCGGCCTGCCCGCGAGCCCCGCGAGTCCCGCGCCGGCGAACGCACCGAGCGTCCCCGCCGCGAGGAAGTGCCTGTTCCGGCCAAGTTCCGCTACGAACGCGCCAAGGACGGCCCGCTGCCCCAGCGCGGCCCGCTCCCCGCAGCGGCTCGTTCCAACCCGCCGGCTAAGAAAACCGGCGGCTTCCTCGGCTGGCTCAAATCCCTCTTCAGCAGCACACCCACCGCACCGGCAGTTCCAGCCCGCGACGGGGAGCACCGTCACGACCGCGATGGTCGCGGCGGTCACCGCCGCCACCGCGGCGGCCGGGGTCGCAACCACGGTTACCAGCCTGGTGGCCAAGGCGGAGAGCCCCGCGGGGAACATGCCTCTCCCGGCGGCGAAGGCCACGGCGAGCATCGCGGCGAACACGGGGGCGGTCACCGCCGTCACCGCGGCGGCCGCGGCCGGAGCCACAGCCATCAGCGCGGCGAACACCGCGGCGGCGGCGAGCCCGGCGGCCCGGCGGTGAATTAACCTCTTGCCATCGCGCCCCGCGCGACACGCATAATCAGGCGTCCGCTACCCGCGGACGCCTTTTATTTTATGCCTTGTCATTGCGAGAAGCGAAGCGACGAAGCAATCCAGCTGGATCGCCACGCGGCTGCGCCGCTCGCGATGACAAAATAATATCATGGCCGACCTCATCGTTCACGGCGGCAAACCCCTGAGCGGCATCCTCACGCCCTCGGGCAACAAGAACTCGGTGCTGCCGATGCTCTGCGCATCGCTCCTCACCGACGAAAAGGTGACGCTCCTCAACGTCCCCCGCATCACCGACGTCGAGAAGCTCGTCGCCTTCTTCACCGCGCAGGGCTCGCACATCACTTGGGACCGCGGCGCCGGCCGCATGGACATCGACCACTCGACCTTCGACGCCCGCCGGCTCGACGGCGAGTTGCCCGCCGGCATGCGTTCCTCCGTGCTGCTTTTCGCGCCGCTGCTGCACCGCATGAAGAAGCTCACCATCGCCTCCAACGCCAAGGGCTGCTCACTCGGCGTGCGCGAGCTCGATCCGCACCTGGAGATGCTGGAAAAACTCGGCGCGAAGGTCTCGCACAACGGCGGACTGGTCATGCGCCTCAAGGGCCGTTTCCAGGGCGCGCGCCACTGGGCCGACTACATGTCCGTCACCGCCACGGAGAATTTCATCATGGCCGCCGTGCTGGCCACGGGCGAGTCGGGGCTGATCAACGCCGCCAGCGAGCCGCACGTGCAGGACCTCTGCGCCATGCTGGCCAGCATGGGCGCGGACATCGAGGGCGGTGGCACCAGCATGCTCACCATCCGCGGCGTGAAAAGGCTCCGCGGCGGCAAGTTCACCATCAACTCCGATCACCACGAGGTCGTCACTTTTCTCGCGCTCGGCGCCATCACGGGCGGCGAGGTGCGCGTGCGGCATTCCCTCCCGCACCACTTCGACCTCATCAACCGCTCCTTCGCCAAGCTCGGCGTGAAGGTCGAATACGATCGCGACACCGCCTTCGTCCGCGCCGGGCAGAAACTCGCGGTCGAGCCGCCGTTCACCGCCAACCTGCTCCAGAAGATCGAAGCGGCGCCGTGGCCCTATTTCCCGGTCGACCTGCTGCCGTGCATGATCGCCCTCGCGGTCCGCGCGGAGGGCGCCGTGATGTTCTGGAACAAGGTCTACGAAGGCGGCTTCACGTGGATGTCCGAGCTGTCGAAGTTCGGCGCGCACGTCGTCGTCAGCGACCCGCACCGCATCACGGTCTTCGGCGCCAAGCCCCTGCGGCCCGCCGTCGTCGAGGCGCCTTACATCATCCGCGCCGCCGTGGCGCTCTATATGGTCGCCGCCAGCATCCCGGGCAAATCCGTCGTGAAGAACGCCGACACCATCAAGCGCGCCCACCCCAACTTCGTCGAAAACCTCCGCAGCCTTGGCGCCCAGGTGGAATGGAAATGATTCCCATGACGAAAAAGCCCGAAAAGAAAGGGATCGATTTCGTGACGCAGACCCTGACGGCGCCGCTCTCGCCGCACGAGGCCGCGCTGCGCCCGCTCTCGTTCGCCGACTTTGCCGGTCAGGCCAAGACCGTCGAGCGCCTTAAGGTCATGGTCGGCGCCGCCAAGCGCCGCGGCGAGGCGCTCAACCACATCCTGTTCTCCGGCCCGCCCGGCCTCGGCAAGACCACCCTCGCCTTCATCCTCGGCCAGGAACTCGGCCGCAACGTCCGCGTCACCTCCGGTCCCGTCGTCGAGAAACCGGGCGACCTCGCCGGCCTGCTCACCAACCTCGAGGAGGGCGACATCCTCTTCATCGACGAGATCCACCGCATTCCAAAGACCGTCGAGGAATATCTCTACTCCGCGATGGAGGACTACCGGCTCGACATCATGATCGACCAGGGTCCCAACGCCCGCAGCGTGCGGCTCGACCTCAAAAAATTCACGCTCGTCGGCGCCACCACGCGCGCCGGCCTGCTTACCGCGCCGCTGCGCTCGCGCTTCACGCTCAACACCCGGCTCGACTACTACGAGCGCGGCATCCTCGAGGGCATCGTCCGCCGCAGCTGCCGGCTGCTCCAAGTCGACCTCGATGATGGTGGCGCGCACGAGATCGCCACCCGCGCCCGCGGCACGCCGCGCATCGCCAACAACCTTGTCAACTTCTGTCGCGACTTCGCCTCGGAAAAAGCGCAGGGCAAAATCACGCAGCCAGTCGCCGCCGCCGCGCTCGAGTTGCTGGAGATCGACCAAGCGGGGCTGGACGAGATGGACAAGCGCGTGCTGCGGCTGATGGCCGAAAACTATGCCGGCGGCCCCGTCGGCCTCGGCACCATCGCCATCGCCGTCGGCGAGGAGGCCGACACCCTCGAGGAAGTCCACGAGCCTTTCCTGATCCAGGAAGGCTACCTCGCCCGCACCGCGCAGGGCCGCGTCCTCACCGCCAAGGGCTACCACGCCGTCGGCCTGAAGGCGGCGACAGGAGATCAGCAGTCGCTGCTATAGCAATGGACAAGGGTTCGAGAACCTAGTGATCGGATTGATACTGTTGATTCCAGGCATCTACCTTCTTTGGTTCGCCTATGGACGTGAAGAGTTCTTCAGGGAAAAGAGATGGGAGAACTGGAAGTCGCGGCTAATCCTAACGCATCTCCTTGGTCCGTATCTATTGCTCTCCTTTCTCTACCGCTTTGGAGGGGCAAGACTGGTGAAGTGCAGTTTTGTCACCCTTGCCCTCATCTGCATCGCCACTGGCCTTTGGGCGATGACCGCAAACTGACCGATGGGTCTGAAAACCACCCGGGCCGGCCAGCCGGCGCTTTTATAGAGCGCCACCAACCGGCCCCGAGGGCTTCGCGCTCTTAGCTGCTTTCGGCCGTCGAAACGGCCGGGGCATTCATTTCGAGTGAATACCAGTTGATCCGCCGGGTGCAGAACATCACGAGCGCCAGCGCCCCGAACAGCGCGGCCGTTCCGGCCACGAGCGCGTAGTCCTGCGATTTCAGGACAAAATAGAGATAGCCATACGTCGCCGCCAGCCCGCCGCCGATGGTCAGCGTCCGCACGCCAGTCCGCAGGAAACTCCACGCATAAGCCGACACCAGCAGCGTGCACAGCGCCGCCGCCGCGCCATAGGCGAGGCCGGTTGTCCAGAATTCCGACAGCGCCAGGAAACCGAGGAAGAACAGGCACAGCGCCGCACCGACCATCGCGTATTGCAGCGGATGGATCTTCAGCCGGGCGGTGATCTCGAACAGGAAGAACACCGCGAAAACCAGCACGAAGAACAGCACGCCGTATTTCTGCGCCCGCTCGGCCAGCCGGTAGCCGTCCACCGGCTGCGCAAACGCCACACCGAAGCCGGCCGCGTCGAGTTTCGGCCCCAACTCGGCTAGGTTCGCGGTGCGGCTTGTCCAGCTTTGAGGGAATCCGCGGCTGAAATGCGCGATCTCCCACTCGGCCGCGAAGCCTTGCGGGCCGACCTGACGCGTCACCGGCAGGTAGGCGCCGCAGAACGACGGATCCGCCCACGGCGCGGCCAGCTTCACCGTGGTGACCTTGCCGGCCGGAACGATTTGCAGTCGTTCGCTGCCCTGCAGGGCCGCCTCGAACTCGAAATCCAGCCGCACTCCCGGCGCGAGGTCCCCGACCTTGGCCCCGAGGGGCAGGAATCCGCCCCGCGAGGAGTCGGCCGACTCGAAAGCCGCCGTCTTGCCCCCCGCGGGTTGGAAGGCCGAGAGGGCGCGGATGCCGCGCAGGTCCGCTACGCCCAGCAGCACCTGCGCCTGCGCCCAGTCGATCCGTTCGCTGTCGATGCCCGCCGCGGCGAAGTCAGATTGAAAGCTGCCCGCAAACTTCAGCTTGGTGGAATACACCACCGCCTCGTAGATGCCGCGGTGCCGCACCTCCGGCTCGACCGTTCCCTGCACCGCCAGCTTCTCCGGCAGGAAATAGGCCATGGACCACTGCAGTCCGGGTTCCTCCACCGGCACGACCTTTTCGCCGACGATCTTCTGGCGGATGACCGTCGTCCTGTAGGCATAGGGCACGGCCAGCACCGGACCGGTGACCTGCTGCGCCTTGCCCCAGAGGCCGGCAATCTCACGGGCGGCCTGGATCTGGTAACCCTGTCGCTCGTGCAGCACACCGTTCGTCAGGGCGAGCGGAATATGGAGAAACGGAATGAGCAGGCAGATGCCGGTGATCTTGAGGAAGAGTGACAGGCGGCGCGAGGCCGGCGTGGGGATGACCGGAGGTTCTGGTGCGGAGTCCATGCCCCCATCCTGCCCGGCCCGTGTGAAGCCTTGATGAAGCGACGATGAAATCGCGCGGAAATCAGGCCGCCGGCACCCAAAGCACCGCCCGGGCGCCGCCCTCGGGCCGATTCTCCAGACTCGCATCGCCGCCGTGCAGATCCGCGATCTCGCGCACGAGCGCCAGGCCGAGGCCCGTGCTCTTCCGTTCCGTGCCCGGCCGCGGCAGCGAGTAGAAGCGCTCGAATACCCGCGGCAGCGCAAAGTCCGGCACGCCGGGCCCGCGATCCTCGACCACGAAGACCACCCGGCCCGGCTCCGTTGAAATCGACAGTGTGATCTCGCCGCCGTCCGGGGAAAAATCCAGGGCGTTCTGCAACAGATTCACGAGGGCCTCGCGCAGGAGCACGCCTTCGCCACGCAGCGCAGCGTCGCTGTTTTGGCGCACGGCGAGCGTCACGCGTCGGGCCGCACCGGCCGGCCGAACCACGTCGGCCGCGTCATTTGCCAGCGTCACCGCGGGCAGGGTTTCGGTTTGTCGCAGGGCCTTGCGGGCCTCGAGGGAGGAGAGCTCCAGCAGGCGCTCGATGATGCGCTGGATGCGGGCGGACTCGTTGCGGATGTTGGCGAGGAATTTCTGCCGCTGCTCCGCCGGCATGTCCTCGTCGAGCAGTTCGGCCGCGCCGCGGATGGCGGCGAGCGGCGCCTTCACCTCGTGCGCCAGCGCCTGGGTGTAGCGCTCGGCGTGCTGCCGGCCTTCGAGCGCATCGCGCATTTCCTCAAAGGCCTTGGCCAGGGCTGCGATCTCGGTGGCCCGCGATCTGGGCGGCGCGGCCATGCGCCCGTCGCGGACATTCTCCGCATAGACGGTCAGGCGCTCGAGCGAACGGGTCAGCCGGGCCGCGATCCACCAACCTGCCGCCAGCATCAACAGCGCGATGCTCCCGGCCATCCAGACGAGCCGCCAGCGGGCCGCGCGCACGCCCTCGGCCACGGTCGCCAGCGGCCGGCCGACGCCGACCCAGCCGAGCAACGTTCCGCCGTGCCGCACCCGGGCGGCGACCCGCAGCTCCGCCCCCACCTCCGCGACATTGGAGACCGTGTAATTTTCCGAGGCGTTGCGGCCGCCGCCCCGGTCGGTCCACTGGTAAATCTGCCCCACGTCGCGGTCCGCCGAGTCAAACACCACCCGCCCGGTCGTGTCGCAGGCGAAGACGCGGAGCAGTTCGGCCTGCGTTGGCAGCACGGCCAGCTTCCTCGTCCAATCCTCCGCCGGCGACTCCGGGGTGACAAACACCGCCATATAGGCCGCCGTGTCGCCCATCACCCGCCGCATCGATTCGATATAGCGCAAGCGCACATCGCGGAGCACCAACGCCATCACGCCGGCGAATCCAATAGCTGACGCCGCCACATAGACCCCAAAGATGGCCGTGCGGATCCTCAAGTATCCTCCCGCAGCGAGTAACCCAGCCCGCGGTGCGTCACAATCGGGTCGGCGGCGGGCGCGGCCGCACGGAGCTTGGCGCGGAGGGTTTTCACGTGTGCGTCCACGGTGCGGTCCATCGCCGCGCCGGGATCGTCCCACGCCGCCGCCATCAGTTGGTCGCGGCTGAACACCCGGCCGGGCGAGGCCAGCAACGCGCCGAGCAGGCGGTATTCGTTGCGGGTCAGGTCGAGCGCCTTGCCGCGGTAACTGATCCGGCAACGGGCCTCGTCATGCGTCCACCCGGCCGGTGGAGCGGAGGGCGCGCCGTTGCTCCGGCGCAGCACGGCGCGGACGCGGGCGGTGAGTTCGCGCGGACTGAAGGGCTTGGCGAGGTAGTCGTCGGCGCCGAGCTCGAGGCCGACGACCTTGTCCACCGCGTCGCTGCGGGCGGTGAGGAAGATGACCGGGACTGCGTGTTTTTTGCGCAACTCGCGGCAGACATCGAAGCCGCTC
>JAHFTD010000027.1 GCA_023269565.1 Opitutaceae bacterium
CCCCCCGTTTCCTGACCGAGTTGCTCCAGGCCAAGTCGCCTTCCGGCGCGGAGGCCCAGGCCCAGGCTGTGTTCGACGCCCACGTGCGCCCGCACGCCGCCGCCTACGCCAACGACGCCCTCGGCAACCGCCTCGCCACCCTCAACGCCGCCGGCGCACCCACCGTCATGTTCTCCGGCCACATGGACGAGCTCGGCCTCATCCTCACCTACGTCAACAAGGACGGCTTCATCTACTTCGACACTATCGGCGGCCACGACAAGGGCATCATCTCCGGCCGCCGCGTCATCATCCAGACCGCCCGCGGCCCGGTGAAGGGCGTCACCGGCAAGCGCGCCATCCACCTGATGGACGAGGCCGACCGCAAGAAGGTGCCCGAGATCCACGAGATCTGGATCGACATCGGCGCCAAGTCCAAGGCCGAGGCGCTCAAGCGCGTGGCCATCGGCGACGTGGCGACCTACGACCACGAGTTCGAACTCATCCACGGCAGCGTCGGCACGGCCCGGGCGTTCGACAACAAGGTCGGCGCCTACATCGTCGGCGAGGCGCTCATCCGGCTCGCCCGGGAAAAGGCCAAGCTGCACGCCCGCATCGTCTCCGTCGCCACCACGCAGGAGGAGATCGGCGTGCGCGGCGCGCAGACCTCGTCCTTCGCCGTCGACCCGCACGTCGCGCTGGCAGTGGATGTCGGCCACGCGACCGACCACCCGGACTGCGACAACCGCAAATACGGCGAGACCAAGCTCGGCGGCGGCCCGATCATCTGCCGCGGGCCCAACATTAACCCGAAGGTTTTCGACCGCCTGCTCGCCTGCGCCGTGAAGGCGAAGATCCCCCACCAGCTCGAGGCCGACCCGCGCCCGACCGGCACCGACGCCCGCGCCATCCAGATGGCTCGCGGCGGCGTGGCCTGCGGCCTCGTGTCCATCCCCCTCCGCTACATGCACACGCCGAGCGAGGTCGTGGACCTGCGCGACGTGGAGAACTGCGTGAAGCTCTTCGTCGCCTTCGCCAAGTCCATCGGCAAGGGCGAGAGCTTCAACTGGTGAGGCTTTAACTTTCCCCAAAACAAAGGCGCGACTCGACGGTCGCGCCTATTTTTCGTCCACGGATGATCGTCTCAGGCTGCGTCCTTGCTGGCGGTGGGACGGCGGGCATTTTTCTTCAACTGCGGCTTGCGACGGCCCTCGACCACGGACTGGTCGATGATGACCTCGGTAATGTCTTCGCGCAGGGGCAGGTCATACATCACCTCGAGCATCAGCTTTTCGAGGATGGCGCGGAGGGCGCGGGCGCCGGTTTTCAGCTCGAGAGCCTTGACCGCGATGGCGTGCACGGCGTCGCGCGTGAACTTCAGTTGCACGCCGTCCATCGCGAAGAGCTTGGAATACTGCTTCACCATCGCGTTTTTGGTCCGGAGCAAAACTTTCTCGAGGTCGGCGACCTTCAACTCGTCGAGCACCGAGACGACCGGCAGGCGGCCGACGAACTCCGGGATCATGCCGAAGCGGATGAGGTCCTCCGGCGCGACCGCGCGCATCATCTCGTCCGGTGACATCCCGCGGTCCTTCTCGTTGACGTGAAAGCCGAGGGAGCGGTGGCCGAGGCGCTTTTTGAGCACGGCGTCGAGGCCGACGAACGCCCCGCCGCAGATGAAGAGAATGTTCGAGGTGTTAACCTGGATGTATTCCTGGTTCGGGTGCTTCCGCCCGCCCTGCGGGGGGACGTTGCAGGTGGTGCCCTCGAGGATCTTGAGCAGCGCCTGCTGCACGCCCTCGCCGGAAACGTCGCGCGTGATAGAGACGTTCTCGGTGGTGCGGCGGATCTTGTCGATCTCGTCGATGTAGATGATGCCGCACTCGGCCTTCTTCACGTCGTAGCTGGCGGACTGCAGGAGGCGGAGGACGACGTTCTCGACATCCTCGCCGACGTAGCCGGCCTCGGTGAGCGTGGTGGCATCGGAGATGGCGAAGGGCACATCGAGGATCCGCGCGAGCGTGCGGGCGAGCAGGGTCTTGCCCGAGCCGGTGGGGCCGACGAGGAGGATGTTGCTCTTCTCGACCTCGACGTCGCTGAACTCGGCCGGCAGCGCGGCGGCTTCGTGAGCGTTGCCGGAACCGGCGTTGAAATTGAGCCGCTTGTAATGGTTGTAAACAGCGACCGAGAGAACCTTCTTGGCATGGTCCTGGCCGATGACGTAGTCGTCGAGGCTGCGCTTGATCTCGGAGGGCTTGACGAGGCGGAAGGCGGGCTTCTGGTTCTCGGCGGGGGCGGCCTTCACCTCGCGGTCGATGATGGTCTTGCAGACGTTGACGCAGGAATCGCAGATATAGACGCCGGGGCCCGCGATGATCTTGCGGACCTCGGCCTGCGATTTGCCGCAGAACGAGCAGAGCGTCATGCGCGAGGACTTGGCCATGGGCTTGGTATATCGGCGGGCGGCGGGCGTTAGTCGAGGAATTTTCCCGCCCGGCCGGATTGACCGGCCTCAGGCCGCGCTGGGCACGACGAGCTTCTGGGCGTCGCGCGTCGAGGCCACAACGTGGTCGACGAGGCCGTAGGTCTTGGCCTCCTCGGCGCTCATGTAGTAGTCGCGGTCGGAGTCCTTCTCGATCTGGTCGGCGGACTTGCCGGTGTGCTTGGCGATGGTCTCGTTGAGCGTGCGGCGCCAGCGGAGGATTTCCTTCGCGGCGATGGCGATGTCGGCCGTCTGGCCGCCCGCGCCGCCGGAGGGCTGGTGGATCATCACGCGGCTGTTGGGCAGGGCGAAGCGCTTGCCCTTGGTGCCGGCGGCGAGCAGGACGGTGCTCATGCTCGCGGCCATGCCAATGCAGTAGGTGACGACGTCGCACTGCAGGAAGTTCATCGTGTCATAGATCGCCATGCCGCCGGTCACGACGCCGCCGGGCGAGTTGATGTAGAGATGAATGTCCTTCTTCGGGTCCTCCATCTGCAGGTAGAGCATCTGGGCGATGACGAGGTTGGCTACCATGTCGTCGATGGGCGTGCCGATGAAGATGATGCGGTCCTTCAGGAGGCGGCTGTAGATATCCATCGACCGCTCGCCGCGGCCGGTGTTTTCGAGGACAATGGGGACGTAGTAGCTCATGATTTCGGCGCGGTGGCCGTCTTCACGGTAGCCCGGGCGACGAGGAAATCAAGGGCCTTGTCAAAAAGGATCTGCTGCTGGATGGCGCGGAGCTGGTCGCGGTCCTTGCCGAGGTCCTTCGCCAGCTTGTCGGGGCGCTGACCGTTGCGCCGGGCTTCGCGCATCAGCCACTGGTTGATGTCCTGCTCGTCGACCTTGATTTTTTCCGCCTCGGCGATGCGGGCAAGGACGAGCTGCACCTTCACGCGAGCGACGGCCGCCTTGGTGGCGCTCTCGTAAAGCTCCTTCTTGTTCTCCTCGAACTTCTCCTGCGGCACGCCGCGCTGCATGTTCTCCTCGATGAACTGCCGCAGCACGCCGTCGCGCTCGGAGGCGACCAGGCTGTCGGGCACGGGAAAATTCACACCGGCGATCAGCGCGTCGGTCACCTGTCGGCGCTGCGCCGCGCGGTTCTCCAGTTCCTTGCGCATGGCGAGGGTCCGGCGGACCTGCTGCTTCAGTGCGTCGAGGCTGTCGGCCTGGTTTTCCTTGAAAAACTTCCCGTCGAGCGGCGGCAGCGTGCGCTCGCGCACCTCCTGCACCTCGATGGCATAGCTGGCGGTCTTGCCGGCCAGCGTGGGCACTGCGGTGAATCCGGCGGGGAAGAAAATACCAACGGCCTTCTTGTCGCCCGCCTTGAGGCCGGCCAGTTGCGCGCCCATGCCGGGCAGCACCCCCTCGTTGGCGCCCTCGACTTCCTCCCAGGTCTGCGGCGCCTTGGCGTAGATGCCCTTGTCGCCGACCATTTCGGCCAGCGGCCGGCCGTCGAGCGTGCCCTCGTAGCCGAAGCGCACATAGTCGCCCTTGGCGGCGGCGCGCGCGGCCATCTGGAAGTCCGCCCGGTCGGCGCGCAAGCCCTCGATCACGGCGTCGACCTCGGCGTCAGTTGGCTCCGTCGGCCGCACCTCGGTTGCGATGCCGGTGTAGTCGGGCAGCTTGAACTCCGGCCGGACGTCCACAGTCAGCTTGATCGCCGCCGATAGCCCGGGCTGGATCGCGCCTTCCTCGACCTCCACCAGCGAAATGACCTCCAGCTTCGCCTGCTGCAAGCCATCGCGATAGGCCTTGCCGATGACGCGGTTCTTGAACTCCTCCTGCAGCTCCTTGCCGAAGCGCTTGGCGACCATCGCCAGCGGCGCATGGCCCGGCCGGAAACCCGGCAGCCGCACCTCCTTGGCGAATTCACCCAGGATGGCCTTGTGCTCGGTATCAACCTCGCCCTTGTCGAGGGTCACGGTCAGCGTTTTGCGGGTCTCGTTGATGTCGGTGATTTGAACGTTCACGGTAAATTCTATGCGTTAAACCGGCCAAGCTAGGTGACCGCCGCGCGCCGGGTCAAGGCCGGTTTCCACCGCGCCGCGGATGGATGAAAATGGACATTTCCCGCTCCGCTTCCAAGCTGCCGGCCAAGCGATGGCCACGCTCACCCAACTCCTTGCCGCGCACGGCAGCCTGCTCGTGCTTGACGCCGCGTCCACCACCACGCAGGTGGGGTTGCTGCGCGCCGGCCGGCCGCCGCTCTGGCGCTCCGCCGGCCCCGAGGCCGGCACCGCGCTCTTCACCGGCGTCGATGCCTGCCTGCGCGAGGCCGGACTCGAACTTGCCGGCATCGGCGCGTTCGTTTTCTGCGCAGGCCCCGGCTCGATGCTCGGCATCCGCACCACCGCGATGGCCATCCGCACCTGGCAGGCCATCGCACCGCGCCCGGCCTATTGCTACCAAAGCTTGCCGCTCAATGCGCACGAACTGCTCCGGGCCGGCACCGCGATGCCTTTCAATGTCATCGCCGATGCCCGCCGCGATTCGTGGCACTGCGTGACTGTCGGCGCGGGCCGATCGATTTCCGCCCTGCAACGTTTGCCCGTGGCCGAAGTCGCCGCGCTGCCGGGCGAGCTCTGGCAGCCGTCGGCCTTTCGTTCGTGGGCCGCCGCTCCGCGCGCGACCCGCGATTGTGGTTACGATCTCGCCGCGCTTTTCGCCGCGCAGCCGGACAAGGATCTCTTCACTTCCACAGATGCACCGGACGCCTTCTCCCACGAGGCGCCCGTCTACAAGAAATCCCCGCCGCGCATCCATCGCGCCGATCCTGCTGCCCGGAAATGACCGCCTCGCCGCAACTCCCGCTGCGCTGCTGGGCGGAGATCGATCTCGCCGCGCTCGAACGCAACCTGAAGCTCATCCGCGCCTCGCTGCCCGCGCACATCCGCTACGTCGCCGTGCTCAAGGCCGACGCCTACGGCCACGGCCTGCCCCACACCGCCGCGCGCCTCATGCACGCCGGAGCCGACCTCTTCGCTGTCGCCAACATCGCCGAGGCCATGGTGGTCCGCGAACTGAGCGACAACTGGCCCGTTCTCCTCCTTAGCCCGGTGCTGCCCGACGAGGACCGCTACCTTGCCGCGCACGATCTCGCCGCCACCGTCTCCAGCGCCGGCGAAGTTGCGCGCTTCGACGCCGCCGGCCGCGCCGCCGGCAAGCCCATCGACGTCCACCTCAAGATAGACACCGGCATGGGCCGCTCCGGCGTGTGGCATGCGGAGGCCGCGGAACTCTACGCCCAAATCCGCTCCGCCGCCGGCGTGCGGCTGGCGGGCATCTTCACCCACTTCGCCAGCGCGGACGAGGATCCGGCGTTTACCGAGGAGCAGCGGCGGCTTTTTCTCGACGTCCTCACGCAGTTGCCCGGCCTCGAACCGGAAAAATTTTTCATCCACGCCGACAACTCCGCCGGCCTTGCGACGACACCCGACGGCGGCAGCGTGTTCAACGCCGTGCGCGTCGGTCTGCTGCAGTTCGGCGTCCTGCCCCACCCTAACTCACTCCTCGCCCGCGTGCGCACGGAGCCGGTGTTCAGTTTCCACGCCCGGGTCGGCCTCGTCAAAACCCTCCCTGCCGGCACCGGCGTCAGCTACGGCCGCACGCACCGCCTCGCGCGCGACACCCGCACCGCCGTCCTTACCGCCGGCTATGGCGACGGACTCGCCCGCGCCTGCAGCAATCGCGGCGCCGTGCTCATCCACGGCCGTCGCTGCCCCATCCTCGGCCGCGTCTGCATGGACCAGACCGTCGTCGACGTGACCGCCGTGCCCGGCGAAGTGCAATGCGGCGACCCGGTGGTTCTCGTCGGCCGGCAAGAGGGCGCCGAGATCGCGCTCGCCGAATTCAGCGGCTGGGCCGACACAATCCCTTGGGAAACGCTCACCAGCGTCACCAAGCGCGTGCCGCGCCTCTACCGCAACGCCGCTAGCGTTTGAAACCAACTGCAGATCCTCGGCGTCACGACTGCCATCACTCGGGCCATGTCTGATCCGCTCTCCACGCTATCCCCACAGACGGCATGGGAGCCACTGCCCAAAGCCCAGTGGGATGAGTCCGCCGCCCGTCACCTCCTTCAGCGCATCGGCTTCAGCGCCACGCCTGCGGCGCTGGTGCAGGCGCAGCACGACGGCTTGGGCGCCACGCTGGATCGTGCCTTCGCTCGCATGCCGGATTTCCCGCCGCCCAAAGGCATCACGGATCTTCGGGCTGATTTACCCGCCCTGGTCGAATCGATCCGCGGCACGGAGGGCGCGGAAAAACGCCGCGCCCGGCAGAGGGCCCGGGAACGCTCCCGCGAAGCGCTGGCCGATCTGACCCTCGCCTGGCTGAAACACGCCAGCCGGCTGGAGAATTCGATCGCGGAAAAGTGGCTCCTATTTCTCCAAGACATCTGGGTTGTCGGCAGCGACAAGGTCAAGAACACGATCCTCATCCACCAGCATCAGGACATCCTGCGGCGGCACGCGCTCGGCAGCGAAGTCGCCCTGGCCAAGGCCGTCTCGCGCTCGCCCGCGATGATCGTTTATCTTGACCTGCAGGAGAGCAAACCCAAGGCCCCGAACGAGAACTTTGCCCGCGAGCTGTTCGAGCTCTTCACCCTCGGCGAAGGCCACTATACGGAGAATGACATCAAGCAGGCCGCGCGCGCCTTCACCGGCTACCGACAGCGGCTGGGCGAGTTCATCGAAGCCCGTCGTCAGCATGATACCGGCCGCAAGACGGTCTTCGGCCATACGGGCAGCTACAACGGCGACGGGATCATCGACCTCGCCTTCCGCCAGCCGGCCGCCGGCACTTTTCTGCCGCGGGAAATGGCGCGATTTTATCTGACCGACGCGCCGTTGCCAGGCGCCCACCTGGCGGTCCTCGGGGCCTGGTGGGCCGGGCACGATTACGATCTCCGTCAGCTTACCCTGCGGTTTTTCGGCAGCCGGCTTTTCTTTGCACCGGAATTCCGCGGCAACTACATCAAGAGCCCGGTGCAATTCTACCTCGGGCTGCTGCAGGATCTCGATCTGCAGGTCATGCCGGTGCCGCGCTACGTGATCGGCGCGCTGCGTCAGATGGGGCAGATGCCGTTCAATCCGCCCAATGTCCGCGGCTGGGTCGGCGGCCGCGCCTGGATCAACTCCACCACGCTCGCCGCACGCCGCCAGGTCGTCAATGGCCTGCTTCGGCCCATCAACACCGAGGCGCTCAACGCCGACGAGCGGCATGCACTCGAACGCGCCCAGCAGGAGAGCTCCGTCAGGTTCAGCCGCGACGAGGCCTGGTTTGAGCAGTGGGCCTCGCGGCCAGACGCGGAATTGACCGCCCAATTACTGGCGCTGGCCCAGCCGTCCCCGCCGAGCACTGAACTCGCGGGCCAGATCGCGGCCTTTGTCCGCAACTCCGGTGAATATCGGGCCACGACTGTGCGCGCCGCGCTGGCCGCCCTGCTTGAATCACCCGGTTACCAACTCTGCTGAACCATGGGAAAACCCACGCCATACCTGCCCTTCACCCGCCGGGAGTTTTTGCGCTTCAGCTCGCGCGGCATCGGCTTGCTGGCCTTCAGCCGGGTTGCCCCGGGTTTTCTCGTTGAGTCTGTCGCCGCCCAGGCACCGGCGCCCGAGAAGGACCGCACCATCCTTGTCCTCATCCAGCTGGCGGGCGGCAATGACGGGTTGAACACGGTCGTGCCCTACGCCGATCCCCATTACCGCCGTCTGCGCCCCACTCTTGGCATTGCCGCCGACCAACTCGTGAAGATTGACGACCGCCTGGCGTTGCACACGGCCTGCGCTCCGCTCCACCGGCTGCTGCAGGAAGGCAAGCTGGGCATTGTGCAGAACGTCGGCTACCCCAACCCCAACCGCAGCCACTTCCGGTCGACGGAGATCTGGGAGACCGCCGCGGCCAGCACTCAAACCCTGCCCACCGGTTGGCTGGGCCGTTATTTTGACAATGCCTGCCCCGGCGCGCCGGACCCGGATCCCTGCGGCGTGAACATCAGCCACGAGTTGCCGCAGTCGTTCCTCAGCGAACACGATCACCCGACTTTCAGTCTCTCCCCCCAGCCGCGCGGCGGCCGCGCGGGACGCGACAATCTCCCGCTGCTCGAGAGCCTGCTCGCGCACAGCCCCGACGACCACGGCAACGCCGGCTATCTGCGACACACGATGATGGATGCGCTCGTCACCGAAAAACGCTTCCAGAAAATCCTAGCCGACTACTCGGCCGGGGCCGAATACCCGGCCACGCCGTTCGCCGGCTCACTGCGCAACGTCGCCGCGCTCGTTGCGGCGGGCACGGCCACGCGAGTCTACTATGTCTCGCTGACGGGCTTCGACACCCACAGCAACCAGCCCGGCACACACGCCCATCTGCTCCGGCAATTGAGCGAGGGACTCGCGGCCTTCCAACACGACCTCGAGACCAAGCGGCTTGACGGCCAGGTGCTCACGATGACTTTTTCGGAATTCGGCCGCCGCCCAAGCGAAAACGAAAGCCGCGGCACCGATCATGGAACGTCTGCGCCATTGTTTGTGATGGGCCCGCGGGTGAAAGCCGGACTGCACGGCACCGCCCCCAACCTTGCCGTGGACCGGAACCAGGACCTCGAGTTCTCGACCGACTTCCGTCAAGTCTACGCAACCGTGCTCGACCGTTGGCTCGGCTGTGATTCAGCCAGGATCCTTGGCACCGGGCACCGCACGCTCGGCTTCCTCTAATCGACGCTATATTCCGACTGGCGTAGCCAGCATCCGGTCGATGTCCGCCATCTGCGCCATTGCCGTCTCGTAGCCGATGGCCTCGATATCCCGGAGGTGCCGGGTGTCGAACAGGCCGAAGCCGTCCAGCCCCTGCGGCTGGATCACCAGATCGCACAGAGGGAATTTGGCCTGCGACTGCAGGAACATGCCGACATCCATCGCCCGTTCGAGAACCGACAGGGAGGTGCTCAGCTCCGCGATCTCCACGATCTGCAGCGGGCTCACATACACGCCGAGGATCCGGTCGCAGCGACCTCTCAGCAGGCCGGCCGGAAAATTATCGGCGATGCCCCCGTCGCTATACCAGCGGCCGTTGATCTCGGTGGGCGAATAGACCATCGGCACCGAGGAGGAGGCGAGCAGCGGCAGGATCAGTTCCCCCTCGTCGAAGACCACCGGCTGGCCGTTGAGAATGTCAGTGGCCAGCACCCGCAGTTTTTTCTTCAGCGCGGCGAACGAATTCCCGGGAAAGTATTCGCCGAAGAACGGCACCAACTTCTGGGTGTCCATGAAACCCGGCTTGGCGAAGGCGAAGCGGGTAAAACGGAGGGGATGGGTTTCCTGAAAAAATCTCAGCATGTCGCGTGCGGAATGTCCCGCGGCGTAGAGCGCGCCCACGATGGCCCCGGCGCTCACCGCCGCCACAAAGTCCGGATGAATGCCGTGCTCCATCAACGCCCGCAGCACCCCGATGTGGGCGACCCCGCGGACGCCTCCGCCCGAGAGCACAATGCCCAGCGGGTATTGCCCCGACATCGACACGGCCGGTTCTGCGATGTTCATATTGAACCAAATTGTATCCCGATAGCCCGCCGCTGCAAGTCGCTGACAGAATTAGGCGAAGCTTTACAGCAACGCCCGACCGATTCTCGGGTCAGGCCCGACCGATGCCGTGGGCGTGGAAGCCGAGCTTCCGGAGGGCGGCGAGGTCCACGATATTGCGGCCGTCGAACAGCGACGCGGGCTTGCTCATGCCGGCGTAGATCTTCGCGTAGTCGAGCGTGCGGAACTCGTCCCACTCGGTGACGATGGCGATGGCGTGCGCGCCGGCGCAGGCGGCGTAGGCGTCCGGGGCGACGGTGAGCCTCGGATTGTCGGCGGCGCCGTTGAGCACGTCCTTGCGGATCTCGTCGGCGGGCACCTTCGGGTCGTAGACGCAGACGTGGGCATGCTCGGAGAGCAGGTCGCGGCAGACGTTGATGGCCGCGGACTCGCGCGTATCGTTGGTATCCTTCTTGAAGGCGAAGCCGAGGACGGCGATTTTCTTGCCGGCGACGGTGTGGAAGAGCGTGCGGAGGATGCGGGCGGAAAAGCGGCGTTTCTGGAAATCGTTCATGCGGACGACCTGTTCCCAGTAGGCGGCGACCTCGGGGAGCCCGAAGCTTTCGCAGAGATAGACGAGGTTGAGGATGTCCTTCTGGAAGCACGAGCCGCCGAAACCGACGGAGGCTTTGAGGAATTTCGGGCCGATGCGGCTGTCCTTGCCGATGGCATTGGCGACCTCGTCCACGTCGGCGCCGGTGGCCTCGCAGAGGGCGGAGATGGAGTTGATGGAGGAGATGCGCTGGGCGAGGAAGGCGTTGGCGACGAGCTTGGAAAGTTCGGAGGACCAGAGGTTGGTGGTGAGGATGCGCTCGCGCGGCACCCAGCGGGCGTAGACGGCGACGAGGGCGGCGACGGCGCGGTCGCCCTCCGGCGTGCGCTCGCCGCCGATGAGCACGCGGTCGGGGTTTTCCAAATCCTTGACGGCGGTGCCCTCGGCGAGGAATTCGGGATTGGAAAGCACCTGGAACTTCAGGCCGCGGGTGTTGGAGGCGAGGATGGCGGAGATGGACTCGGCGGTCTTCACCGGGATGGTGGACTTCTCGACGATGATCTTGCCGCTCTCGGCGTGCTCGGCGATGGTGCGGGCGACGGACTCGATGAAACGCAGGTCGGCGGCGCGGCCGGCGCCCACACCGTAGGTCTTGGTGGGGGTGTTGACGCTGACGAAGATGAGGTCGGCCTGCTTGATGGCGCCGATGACATCGGTGGAGAAGAAGAGATTGCGGCCGCGCGCCTGCTGCACGACAGCGTCGAGGCCCGGCTCGTAGATGGGCAACGGGCCGTCGTTCCACGCCGCGATGCGGGCAGCGTTCATGTCGACGACGTTCACGCGGATGTCGGGGCACTTCAGGGCGATCATGGCCATGGTCGGCCCGCCAACGTAACCGGCGCCTATGCAACAGATGTTCATGGAAAAGTGGCGGGAGATTGCCGGGGCGTCCGGCGGAATCCAAGGACGATTTTACCCGGAGGCGCCGCCGCGAAACGCGCCGGCCGGCGACAGCTTCACGCCGGACTGGGGGCGGGGGCGCCGGCGCTGCCGGCAGATTCCGCGGCGGGGCGCTCGGCGGGCTTGGCGGGGGCGGCGAGCAGCGGCGGCTTGACACCGATGACCGGCGAACGGATCTCGCCGTGCTCCAAAAGTTCCATGACATGGCGGCCCTCGATGGTCTCGTGTTCGAGCAGGGCGGCGGCGATCTTGTCGAGCACGGTCCGGCGCTCGGTGATGATCTGCCGGGCACGCTGGTATTGCTCGTCGATGATGCGTTGCACCTCGGCGTCGATCCGGCGGGCGGTTTCCTCGGAGTAGGCCTGGTTGCGGGTGATCTCGCGGCCGAGGAAGACGGTGTCCTGGCTCTCGCCGTAAGCGATCATGCCGAGCGGGCTCATGCCCCAATCGCAGACCATGTGCCGGGCGATCTTGGTGACCTGCTTGATGTCGCCGGAGGCGCCGCTGGAAATGTCGCCCATCACCAACTCCTCGGCGATGCGGCCGCCGAGGCCGGTGGCGATCTGGTTGAGCAGGCGCTTCATCGCGTGGGTGAGCACGTCCTTCTTGGGAATATACATCGTGCTGCCGAGGCTGGCGCCGCGGGGGATGATGGTGACCTTGTGGACGGGCATGTGGCCATCGTCGAGAACGGCCTGGATGAGGGCGTGACCGGCCTCGTGGTAGGCGGTGAGTTTCTTCTCCTCGTCGTCCATGACGCGGCGGCGCTCGCGGCCGAACTGCACCTTTTCGCGGGCATCCTCGACATCGATCATCTCGACTTTTTTCTTGTTGCGGCGGGCGGCAAGCAGGGCGGCCTCGTTGAGGAGATTGGCCAGTTCGGCGCCGGAGAGGCCGGGCGTGCCACGGGCGATGACGGCGAGATCGACGTTGTCGGCGAGGGAAATCTTGCGGGCGTGCACGCGGAGGATCTGCTCGCGGCCGACGAGGTCGGGCAGGTCGACGTAAATCTGGCGGTCAAAGCGACCCGGGCGCAGCAGCGCGCTGTCGAGCACGTCGGGCCGGTTGGTCGCGGCGATGATGATGACGCCCTCGGTGGTGTCGAAGCCGTCCATCTCGACGAGGAGGGAGTTGAGCGTCTGCTCGCGCTCGTCGTTGCCGCCGCCGAGGCCGGCGCCGCGCTGGCGGCCGACCGCGTCGATCTCGTCGATGAAGATGATACAGGGGGCGTTCTTGCGGCCCTGCTCGAACATGTCGCGCACGCGGCTGGCGCCGACGCCGACGAACATTTCGACGAAGTCCGAACCACTGATGGAGAAGAACGGCACCTCGGCCTCGCCGGCGACGGCTTTGGCGAGGAGTGTCTTGCCGGTGCCTGGGGGACCGACCATCAGGATGCCCTTGGGGATCTTGCCGCCCATCTTGGTGAATTTCTTCGGATCCTTGAGGAACTCGACCACCTCGCTGACCTCCTCCTTAGCCTCGTCGCAGCCGGCGACGTCGGCGAAGACGATCCGGTCCTTCTCGCGGGTGAGGAGTTTGGCGCGGCTCTTGCCGAAGTTGAGCGCGCCCTTGCCCGCCTGCCGGATCTGGCGCATGAACAGGAAATACAGCAAACCGATGACGATAACGAAGGGCAGGATGTTGTAGAGCAGCTGCGTTGTGACCGTGGTGGCGGGTTTCTCGGCGAACACTTGGGATTTTTGCAGGCGCTCGAGGCTCGTGTCAGTGAGCCGGCCGGTGGCGACGAAGGTCTTGGTCGGGCCCGTCTCGCTGTGCAGGATGGGTTCCTTGGTCTCGCCGGTGAGGATGGACCAGTCGCGCCCGCCCGTGGAATCGCTGCGGATGGCGCCCTCGGCGATCTTGCCCTGTTCGGCCATCTCCACGACCTGCTGGACCTTGAGGCTCGCGGGCTGGGCACTGCGGGCGGGATTGAAGAGAAAAAGGGCGACAATCGCGCCGATGATGGCCACCCAGATGAGGCCTACCTTCCATTGAATGCCTTCGGGTGGCAGGTTTTTGAGGGGCCGGCGCTTCTTGTTGTTGTCTTGGTTGTCGGACATCAGGGGATTGGGACTGGGCGGTGACCGTGGATGTTCCGGCGGGATATGTCAAATACCCCGGGGTCTGGAAAATGGGACGGTATTTCCAAATTAACTGCGCCGCCGGCGCCTCATTTCCAGGCGCAGCTGGTGGTCGCGAATGACGGCAAAGCCGTTGACGCCAAGACTGAAGCGGGTCGGGCGTCCGCACTCGACAGCAGCCAGCAACACCGCAAAGCCCTGCCGCGAAAGGTCGGATTGCAGCGGCTGCATCAGCAACCAGCGGTGCAACGCCCGCCGCCAGAGCGCCCGCGGCTTGCCCTGCAAGCGGCGCAGCTCGAGCCGTCCTCGCACACAAGGCTTCAGCTCCGCCAGCCAGGCCTCAAGCGCCGCATCGTCCTCCTCCAGCCGCTCGCGCGACAACGCCATGCCGGCCAACGCGTCACGTCCAGCGGCCTTGGCCAAGGCGGGCAGCACGGTGCGGCGGACACGATTGCGAAAGTAATTTTCCCCGGCATTCGAAGCGTCCTCCCGCCAGACCGCACTGGCGGCGCGCAACGCCGCCACGAGTTCCGCTTTTTTCAGCGTCAGGAGAGGCCGCAGATGGACACGTCCGTCGGTCTGCAGTTGAACCGGCCGCGGCGCGGCCAGTCCGCCCGTCCCGCTGCCGCGGGAGAGTCGCATCAGCAACGACTCCGCAATGTCGTCCTGCTGGTGGGCGAGCCAGAGGGTGCGGGCGCCGGCGCGCATCATCTCGCGGGCAAAAAAAACGTGCCTGGCCGCACGCGTCTCGGCTTCGCTGGCACCGGGGTGCGCGCCGAGCCACTCCCCCACCCGCAGTTTCACTCCGAGCGCGCGGCAGACATTTCGGCAGAACGCCGCGTCCGCCGTGGACGCCCGGCCACGCAGCCGGTGGTTGAAATGCAGCGCCACCAGCCGGCGGCGCCGCTCCGGCCAGTGCCCCCACAGCAGGAACAACAGCGCGAGTGAATCCGCCCCGCCCGAGAAAGCCACGCACCACGGCTCGGATTTCGGCCGGCGCGCCGTCCAAGCGAGCACGGCCGGATGGAGTCGCTCGCGCAGCAGCAACTCGCCCATCCGCACGGCCTTCGCGGGCCAGTCACGCGGACGGTGCGGCGGTCGGCTCACTGGAAGCTGAGATATTCCTTGCCGAAATACGGGACCAGGGCCGTGGGGATTTTCACTCGGCCGTCGGCCTGCAGGTTGTTTTCCAATAGAGCGGCGAGCACGCGCGGCACGGCGAGGCCGGAGCCGTTGAGCGTATGGACGAGCTCGGGCTTGCCCGTCGCCCTGTTGCGGAAGCGGATCTGGGCACGACGGGCCTGGAACGACTCGAAGTTCGAGCAGCTCGACACCTCCAGCCAGCGCTTCTGGCCGGCGGCCCAGACCTCGAGGTCATATTTTTTCGACTGGGCGAAGCCGAGGTCGCCACCGCACATGAGCAGCACGCGGTAGGGCAGGCCGAGCTTCTGCAGCAGTCGCTCGGCGTCGGCGCGGAGCTTTTCCAGCTCGTCGTAGCTGGTGGCCGGATGCACCCACTTGAGCAGCTCGACCTTGTCGAACTGGTGCACGCGGTTGAGGCCGCGCACGTCCTTGCCGTAGCTGCCGGCCTCGCGGCGGAAGCACGGCGTGTAGGCGCAGCGGCAGACCGGCAACGTGCTTTCGTCGAGAATCTCGTCGCGGAAGAAATTGGTCAGCGGCACCTCGGCGGTCGGCACGGCGAAGAGCCGGTCGGGCGTCGTCTCATACATCTGCCCCTCTTTGTCGGGCAGCTGGCCGGTGGCGGTGGCGCTGGCGGCGTTGACGAAGATCGGCGGACTGACCTCGGTGTAGCCGGCCTTCACGTTCTCATCCAAAAAGAATTGCAGCAGCGCGCGCACGAGCTTCGCGCCGTCGCCGATGAAGAACGGGAAGCCCGCGCCCGTGACCTTCGCGCCACGGGGAAAATCGATCAGCCGGTCGAAACCGGGAATCTCCCAGTGCGGCACCGCCTGCGGCGACACGGCGGCGGGGTCGCCGTGCGTCGCCTGCACGCCGTTCTGCTCCGGCGTCCGCCCCTCGGGCACGGTGGCGTGCGGCAGATTCGGCAGCGAGAGCATGGCCGCGTGCCATTTTTCCTCGGTCTGCTTGAGCGTCTCCTCCCGGACCTTGATCTCGGTCGAGACGGCCTTCATCTCCTGCACCTTCGCGATGAACTCCGGCGAACCCTTCTTCAGCGCCGCCATCTCGTTGTTGGCCGCCTTCTGTTTGGACCGCAGTCCCTCGACCTCGGTCAGGGCCGACCGCCACGCCAGGTCGACTGCGAGCACGGCATCGAGGTCGACGGCGAGGTGCTTTTTGGCAATCGCCGCGCGCACGAGGTCGGGCGACTCACGGAGGAGCTTGGGGTCGAGCATGGGACTAGATATGAAAGGAAAGGAGGCCCGGTTGAACAGGTTAAACTTGCCGACCCGCCCCCGGCCAGCGCCGGATTAGCGGGAGAACGGTGCGGCGGACGCGACCCGTTCGCCGCGGAGCAGGCCTTCGATGCGCCGAAAGCGCGCGAAGGCCTCCTTGGCCGACAGCAGCCGGAGGTCGCCGACGGGGGCCTGGAGCGCGTAGTTGGTCGGACTGTTCAGCGGGTAGGGTCCGCAAAGCTGCGGATCGGTCGGCCCGAAGATGCCAATGGTCTTCACCCCCAGCGCGGCGGCGAGGTGCATCGGGCCGCTGTCGTTGGAAATCACCCAGTCAGCGCGGATGATGAGCGCCGCCAGCGAGGCGAGGCTGGTGTTGCCGGTCAGGTTGACGAACATGCCCTCGGGAAACGTTTCCCGGCAGGGCAGGTAAGCGCTACCCGCCCACACGACCTTGCGCCCCGTATCGCGCACCAGCAATGAGGACAGCTGCGCAAACCCCGGCCACTTCTTCTCTTCTCGCCGGCTGTCGGGGAACAGGAGGATGGGCTTCAGGGCGCGGCGCGGATCCATGAAGCTCAGGTTCAGTTTTTCCATCTCGCGGAAGTGCAAGGGGCCGCACAGCTCGGGCTTGGCGCCGACCACCGGGCAGAACTGGAGCAGGATCTCCAGCGGGTGGCTGTCCCGGCCGGCCGGGGGCAGCGGCACTTTCTCGTCGTAGAAAATTCCGGCGCCCTCGCGCGCGTCGGAGCGGCCGACCTTGCGGCAAGCCTTGCTCCATTTCGTCATCAGCCCCGAGCGCAACAGGCCCTGGAAGTCCATGACGAGGTCGAATTCCCGGCGCCGCACCTCGTGCATCAATTGCAGGAAACCGCGGGCACCCTCGTTGCGCCGGAACACGTGGATGTGGTCCACCGCCGTGCACGCGCGCACCAGCGGGGCGAAGATGTCGCGCACGATCCACGAGACGCGCCAGGCGGGCTGCTGCGTCTTGATTGACGCAGACACCTGCAGGCCGTGCACAATGTCACGGAGGGCGGAGGGTTTGATGATGAGCAGTTCGGGCATGACTACCACCGCTGACCGCTCGAGGCGGGCGGCGTTCCGACAATTTAGCCCGCCCTCGCGAAAGGCAAATGTGAAGGCGGGCCTTCCGGCCGTTTTCCGCAAATTTTCCGCGAACTTCCGGTTACGCCCCCGGCGGAACGGTCCGCGCGCACAGTTCGCGCAGCGCGGCGAGCACCGCCGCGGGCTCCAGGCGGGCGAGGTGGCCCTCCGGGGCGGCGACCACGCAATGCCGGGGCGACTCGAGCGGGAACGGCCCGAAGCGCCGCGGGTCAGTCGGGCCGAAAATGGCCAGCACACGGTTCCCGGAAGCCGCTGCCAGGTGCATCGGGCCGCTGTCATTGCCGATGAACACCGAGGGCTGCTGCACGAGGGCGATCATCTCCTCCAGCGGGCAGCCCGTCAGGTCGAGGAAACGGTCCAGGGGAGGCGCAAAGGCCGGTTGCCGCGGCTGGCCGGCGCACCAGGCCACCCGGCTGCCAGGCATCGACTCGAAAATCAATCGGGTGAGTTCGTCATAGCGGGGCCACTCCTTGCCGGCCCCGCGGCTGTCGGTAAACATGACGAAGGTCTTCGCCGGGTCGCCGGTAAAGAAACCGTGCCACGGGAAAACCTGACCCGGCTGCAACGCGAGAGGGAATTCCAGTCGTGGCCGCACACCGTCGGCGAGCAAAAACGGCTGCAGGATTTCCAAGGCGTGATGCGGCCCCGCTCCGTCCGGCGGATTGACCCGGTGGTGGTAGAAAAATCCCGCGCCCTCGCGCGCATCCGGCCGGCCCCATTTCACCGCCGCCCGCGTCGCAGCGGTCATCAACGCTGAGCGCAACAGCCCCTGCATGTCCCAGACCGCATCATACCGCTGTTGCCGCAACTGCCGCAACAACCGCAGAAAAGCCCTCCAGCCGTCGCGCCGCCGGAAGATGATGACCTCGTGCACAAACGGGGCCCTCCGCACCAGCCCGGCAAACCTTTCCCGCACCAGCCAACTGATCCGGCACTCCGGCCGCTCCTTCGCGAGCGTCTGCACCACCTGCAATCCGTGCACGATGTCACCGAGCGAGGACGGCTTGATCACGAGGAGGCTTTTCATCGCACGGAATGCGCAGGCTTGTGTCCGGCCAGCTTTTGTTCAACTCAATTTCCCTGTGCCCCCACCGATGAAATTCCCCGCCCCCGAGATCGCCGCCCGCCAGACTGAACTCACCGCCCGCTGGCACGAGACCACCCCCGCCGCCGCCGGCGAGGGTTTCCCCCTGCTCGTCGCGCAAAACCACCTGCGCAACTTCCAGCTCTGGCATGAGGAGGACACCGCCCGCCGCGACGACCTCGGCTTCGAGGCCGTCTACCGCGCCAAGCGCCAGATCGACCGCTTCAACCAGGAGCGCAACAATTTCATCGAGGAGATGGACAAGGTCATCGTCGCCGAGCTCGCACCGTCCGAGAACGGCGGCCCGCGCAATTCAGAAACGCCCGGCATGATGATCGACCGACTTTCCATCCTCGCGCTCAAGGAATACCATATGCACGAGGAGACCGTGCGCGCCGACGCCACACCGGAGCACCGCACCAAGTGCGCCGAGAAGCTCGCGCGCATCCGCCGCCAACGCGCCGATCTTGCCACCTGCCTTGGCGAGCTGCTGGCCGATGTCGTCGCCCGCCGTCGCACTTTCTCGGTCTATTACCAGTTCAAGATGTATAACGACCCGGCGCTGAATCCGCAGCTCTACCGGAATACACCCAAGCCATGACCGGCACCCGATGAGCCGAGTCCGCGAGCAAACCCGCCTGTGGCTGCCTCAATACTGGCCGGCCTGGCTGGGCATCGGGCTGATGTGGTTTCTGGACAAGCTGCCCTGGTCCTTTAAGCGCGCGCTCGCTAGCGGCCTCGCCTGGCTAGTCTGGTATTTTTTCCCGGTTCGCCGGCACATCGTTCTCGTGAACCTGCGACTCTGCTTTCCGGAAAGATCAGAAGCCGAACGCCTAGCTCTCGCCCGGGCCCACTATGGGTCACTTGCGCTGGGGCTGTTTGAGGTTTGTGCCGGCTGGTGGGCCCGCACCGACGAGCTGCCCCCGCATCGCATCGTCGGCCTCGAGCACTTGCACTCCGCACTGGCGAAAGGCCGCGGAGCCCTCCTCCTTACCGCGCACTTTACGACCCTGGAGATCGGCGGGCGGCTGATGTCCGAGTCGCACCGGATGGGCGGACTCTACCGCGACCCCAACAATCCCGTCGTCGCCCACCTCATGCGCGGCCAGCGCGCGCGGCACATGTCGCCCGCCGTGCACTTTGACGACCTGCGCGGGCTCGTGCGCGGGCTGCGAGGCAACGCCGCCATTTGGTATGCGCCCGACCAAGGCAAGCGCAGCAGGTCCTCCGAGATTCTCCCCTTCTTCGGCGTGCCGGCCATCACCAACACTGCCACCAGCAAGATCGCCGAGATGACTGGCGCCGCCATCGTGCCCTTCTTCGCCAAGCGCGAAGCCGACCAATCCTACACGCTCTCACTCCTGCCCGCCTTGGAAAATTTCCCCACCGCCGACGCAGCGGCCGATGCTGTGCGCATCAACCTTCTCATCGAGGATCGCGTCCGTCTCGCCCCCGAGCAGTATTTCTGGGTGCACAAGCGCTTCAAGGCTCGCGGCCCCGGCTACCCCGAGGTCTACTGAACCATGGCCTGGCCCGATCCCCGCCCGCTGCGCCTCCTCGTCATCCGCTACCGCTTTATCGGTGACACCGTCCTCGCCATCCCCTTTCTGCGTAACCTCCGCGCCGCTTTCCCCAACGCCGTCATCGACGTCCTCGCCGAGCCAGTTTCGGGCGACACGCTGATCCATTGTCCCTACAAGAACGAGCTGCTCTACTACGGCCCACGTCTGAAGGGCGAGGCGAAGCGTCGCGCGTCCTTCCCCACCAGTCTCTGGTCCTGTGCGCAGATGCTCCGCGCGCGCCGCTACGACCGCGTCTACATCCTGCGCCGCTCGTTTTCCAGCGCCATCCTCCCGCGGCTTGCCGGCATCCCGCATCGCGTCGGCTTCGCCACCGAGGGCCGCGGCTGGCTTCTCCAACGCAGCACGCCCTACCCCGACAAGCACGAGGTCGAGTGCTTCCTCGATCTCCTTCGCGCCGACGGCATCCCGGTCGTCGATACTTTTAACGAAAACTGGAGCGACCCCGCCACCGATGCGCGCGTCGCCGCCGCTCTGCCCGCCAGTGGACGGAGGCGGATATTTCTCACCGCGAAGTCCAATCACATCGCGAAGGACTGGCGCCCCGAACATTTCGCCGCTGTCGCTGCCTGGCTCATATCGGAGCGCGCCTGCGAAATCCACGTGTGCGACACCCCAAGCAACACCGCTTATTACGCGTCCATCCGGGACCGGTTGCCCGCCTCTGTCCAATCCCATTGGCATGACTGGAGCACGCTACTCAGTCTGGGCCAGACGTCCTCGCTCCTCCGCACCATGCAAGCCTATGTGGGTGTCGACACTGGCTTGGCTCATCTGTCCGCTTCCTTTCACGTGCCCATGGTCGTGCTGATCGTGCCTTGGATGATCAAGCGCTGGCGGCCTTGGGACACGCGGCACGAGCTCATCATCGGCGCTCCACAAGCATCCGGGCCGGCTTTTGCCAGCATTGGTGTCGCCGAAGTCCAAGGCGCCATCGACCGCATATTTATCGCACTCCCCCCGCACTCATGAGCACTCCATTTTTAACTCGCGGGCTGCCACGGGTAATCCATTTCGTCACCGGCGGCGGCTCCGGTGCCACCAAGATCGCGTTGGACCTCGCCTGCGGCCATTTGCGCAACGGAAACTACGAACCGCTGCTCGTTCTGCGCCGCAAGATTGTCCCGCTGCCGGCAACGATGCAGGCGCAGATCACCGCCACCGGCCTGCGCACGGCCTGGGTGGACGGTGGCTGGAAGCGAACCACCCTCCGCCAGCTCGCCGCCGTAATCGCGGAATTCCAACCCCAGGTCTTCGCTGCCCACGGCAATAGCGAGCATCTGTCGGGCCGGCAGGCGGCCCTGGCCGCCGGCGTGCCGGCTGTCGTTCACGTTGAGCAGTGCTGCGAACGCTACCGCCTCTGGCGATACTGGTTGGCGCGCAAGCTCGCGGCCCGCACCAGTGCCACGGTTTGCGCCTCGCAGAGCGTCGCCGATCACGTGAAGCAGCTCAGTCTCGCCGGTTCGCGAATTGAGGTTATCCCGAATGGCGTTGATACGGCACACTTCTCCGCCGGCGCCCCGCCGTTCGCCGCGCGCAGCAAGGACATTATCATGGTGGCTCGGTTCGCCCGGCAGAAGGACCAGCCGACGCTGATCCGGGCCGCCAGGCGGCTGTCGGATGCCGGCTGGGCCGGCCGGGTGCTGCTCGGCGGGGATGGCAAGGACTCGCATCGTCGGGCCTGCGAAAAACTCGCCGGGAGGCTTGGTCTCGGCGGGCGCATTGAATTTCTCGGCCGGGTTTCCGACACCGCGCCACTCTACCACCGCTGCCGCGCTGCCGTGCTCTCCACCCACTACGAAGGACTGCCGTTGGTGCTCCTCGACTATCTCGCCGCGGGTTGCGCCGCCATCGGCAGCACCGCCACCGGCGTGATCGATGTCATCGAACCAGGCGTCAACGGCTGGCTGTTTCCGGTGGGCGATGACGCCGCACTAGCCGCGACCCTGAGCCGGGTGCTCGCCGGAGGCCCGGAAATCGAGGCCATCGTTGCCCGCGGCCAGGCCGACGCCCATACCCGATTCTCCGTCGGACAAATGCTCAATCGCTACGAAACCCTTTTCGGGATACTTCTCCGGCTCTGACCGTCCGGGCGTGCGGCTGTTGCCCGGGCGATGCTGGCGCAAGGCCGGCGCTCTGTGCCCGACGGTCCGGTGAGCGGCTTCAGGGGTTTCGTCTTGCCTGTAGCAATCGCGCCGAAAATATCGCGCCCATGGCCCAGACTGCCCGAGCAATCAAACGAGCACTGCTTAGCCTGCTGCCGCCGGGCCCGCGGATATGGGTCGCAAATTCCTGGCCCAATCTCCGCAAATCCATGCCGGAGGGGCTGGAACTCGTTTTTGACGGCTATCTCGGCGACGTGCGGGTCAACATCAACACCCGTTTCAAGGTTGAGCGTATCATGTGGTCCAACGCCTTTGAGCCGGCTCTGATCCAACTCATCAAACACGAGGCACGGCCTGATTGGGTGGCCCTGGATATCGGAGCCAATGTTGGCGCGGTCACGCTCGCGCTTGCCCGGTTTACCGCGCCCACGGGTATCGTGCATGCATTTGAACCGGGTCCGCCCAATGTGCAGCGCCTCCAGGCCAATCTTGCTCTCAACCCGGGACTCGCCGCACAGGTCACCGTGCATCCGGCGGGAGTCGGCGAGGCGCCCGGCCAGTTGCGCTGGCAGGAGGAAGACGGAAACCCCGGGAATGCCATGCTGGGGGCCCACGGCACGCACGCGGTGCCCGTGATCACCCTCGACGACTTCACCGTTCAGCAAGGCCTGTCACGGCTGGATTTCATCAAGGTTGATGTCGAGGGCATGGAACTGAGCGTGTTTCGCGGTGCGCGCTGCACGCTCAGGCAATTCCGTCCGACCATCTACTTTGAGACTCTCGATCGTTACGGCGACGAGCACGGCGGCAATAATTTCGCCTTGCTTGAACAGTTTCTCACCGGTGAATGCCAGTATCGGTTATACCGCCTGGATCGCGAGGGCCGGCTGCATCGGGTGGCAGGCAGCGGCTTTGCCGACTACACGGTGGCCGTGCCGGCCGAACGCAGTCCCCAAGCCTAGCGAGTGTGCTACCGCTAATGGAAGTCACAGATCGGGCGCGGGCCAAGTGGTGCTCAACCCGAGTTCACCGTTGCCTTGATGGTGACCCTCTCGAGACACTTCTACTGCACTATGCTGGCAGAGTTTACTAAGATCGCCATGTTTCTACATATTAAGAGAATCATCGAAAAATTTCTGTCTACGCATGTCGGGAGATTTTTCCGCGCTCTGCCTGCCCCGATCCTCCGTGGACCCAACGCAGGACGCTGGTGGAGCATCGCCACCGGAACCCGCTATTTCCGCGGGAAATTCGTCCCCGGCAAGGCCGCCGCCCTGCCCCTGCTCCTGCAACCCGGCGAAACCGTTTGGGACATCGGCGCGCATCGCGGCTACACTGTGCTGCTGGAATCCCGGCTCGTTGGCCCGCAGGGCCGGGTCTTCGCCTTCGAGCCCAATCCCGACAGCCGCGATTTTCTTGAGCGCCATGTGCGCTGGAATCGCTCGGCCAACGTCACGGTCTTCCCTTGGGCCATCGGCGGCGGCGCGGGCGAGCTCTCCTTCGGCTGGGAACCCGCCGGCTCCCGCTCGACCCTCGCCTGCCATCTGGGCGGGCAGGGCCTGCGTGTTACTGTCAAGGGCATCGACCAGCTCATCGCGGCCGGCACGGTGCCCGCGCCCACTTTCATCAAGATCGACATCGAGGGCGCCGAACTGGACGCCTTGCAAGGCGCCGCCAATCTGCTGGCGCACGAACGCCGGCTGGCCATCGCCCTCGCGACACACTCCCGCACCCTGCACGATCAATGCAGCACTCTGCTCCGCACTATGGGTTTTGCCGTTTTCGAAGCCGACAATGTCACGATTGCCCGTCAGGAAGGTTGGCCCGCCATTGGCGACGCCGATGTCCTCGCTTTCCGTCCCGAGCGGGGAGTGTCCGCCGAGACCCTGGCGGCGTTTCGCTGCATTGGTCGGCATGGGTGAATTTTTCTCCCAGACGGGCGGACACCAGTCGCGAATAATTCCGTTGCCGCATTTGCGCCGGCTTCCAGCCTAGGATGCGCCGATGCCCCTGCTCGCCGTCAACAACCTCCGCACCTCGTTCCACACGCGCAGTGGCGTCTATCGCGCGGTCGACGGCGTCAGCTTCTCCGTCGAGCGCGGCGAGACACTGGGTATCGTCGGCGAGTCCGGCTCGGGCAAATCCGTGACGTGCTATTCGCTCATGGGCCTCGTGCCCCAGCCCCCCGGACGCATCGAGGGCGGCACGGCAGTCTTCGATGGGATCGACCTCCTGCACTGCCCGCCCGCGCAGTGCCGCGACCTCCGTGGCAAGCGCATCGCGATGATCTTCCAGGATCCGATGACCTCGCTCAATCCTTACCTCCGCGTCTCCGAGCAGCTCATCGAACCCCTGCTCATCCACGAAAAAATCTCCCGGCGCGACGCCCTCGCGCGCGGCCTCGCCATGCTCGAGGCCGTCGGCATCAACGACGCCCCGAAGCGGCTCCACCAGTATCCGCATGAATTCTCCGGCGGTATGCGCCAGCGCGTGATGATCGCCATGGCGCTCATCACCCGGCCCGAACTGCTCATTGCGGACGAGCCGACCACCGCGCTCGACGTCACCGTGCAGGCGCAGATCCTCGAGCTGATCGGGAAATTCCAGCGCGAGTTCGGCATGGCGGTCATCTTTATCACGCACGACCTCGGGGTCGTCTCCGGTCTTTGCGACCGCGTGCTGGTGATGTATGCCGGACGCATCGTCGAGAGCACCACCACCCGCGCGCTCTTCCACGAGCCGCGCCATCCCTACACCCGCGCGCTGCAACGCTCCATTCCCTCGCTCCAGCCCAAGGGCGCGGAGCTTTACACCATCCCCGGGATGCCGCCCGATCTCTCGAAACCGCATCCCGGCTGCGCCTTCGCGCCGCGCTGCGAATTCGCCGCGGAGCAATGCCACGGCACCGACCCCCGTCTCGTCGACCTCGCTCCCGGCCACGCCACCGCCTGCCTCCGCGTGCAGGCGGGCGAACTCACCGCCTGATATGCCCGACCCCATCCTCCAACTGCAGGACGTCCGGACTCACTTCCCCGTCGAGCACGGCTTTCTCTTCAAGCGGCACCTCGGCACCGTGAAGGCCGTCGACGGCGTCACGCTCTCGGTCCTGCCCGGCGAGGTGCTCGGGCTCGTCGGCGAATCCGGCTGCGGCAAGTCCACGCTCGCCCGCACCATCATGCAGCTGCTGCCCGCCACCGGAGGCAGCGTCATCCTCGAGGGTCGCAACCTCACCCGCGGCTCTGCTGCCGAGATTCAGGCCGTGCGCCGCGACCTGCAGATGGTTTTCCAGGATCCCTTCGCCTCGCTCAACCCGCGCATGACGGTCTACGCCACGCTCGCCGAACCGCTGCTGGTCCACCGCGTGTGCCCACCCGCCGCCGTGCGGGCGCGCGTCGCGGAGCTGATGGAAACTGTCGGCCTCGCCCCGCGCTACATGCGCAAGTATCCGCACGAGTTCTCCGGCGGCCAGCGGCAGCGCATCGCCATCGCCCGCGCCCTTGCGCTCAATCCCAAGTTCATCATCGCCGACGAACCCGTCTCCGCGCTCGATGTCTCCATCCAGGCGCAGATTCTCAACCTGCTCGCGTCACTGGTGCGCCGGATGCACCTCTCCATGGTCTTCATCGCCCACGACCTCTCCGTGGTGAAGCACATCTCCGATCGCGTCGCCGTCATGTATCTCGGCAAAATCGTCGAGCTCGGCCCGGCGGCCGATGTCATCGAGCGCCCGCGCCATCCCTACACCCGCGCGCTCGTCAGCGCCATCCCGGTGCCCGATCCCGATATCGAACGCCGGCGCCAGCGGATCGTGCTGGCCGGCGATCCGCCCTCGCCGCTCAACCCGCCTGCCGGCTGCGCGTTCCATCCCCGCTGTCTGTTCGCACAGGAAAAATGCAAGGCCGCGGTTCCGCCGCTCGTTCCCGCCGGCCCCGGCCGCGAAGCCGCCTGCGTGCGGCTGGACGAAATTTAAGCTCCCGCCGCTGTGCAACCGGCAGCGGAGTCGATCTCAGCGGGCAAGTATTTGTTGATCCTCTATCGACCATCCGTTTCATAGACGATCATCACCGTGCTGGTGAATATCGGGATGACGAGCGGGATTGTGGAGTAGACGTCATTCACAGCGATAAGAGGCCGCCCCATCATTGTCGCTTGGACTTGCTCAAGGCCATCGGTCGATGGCGGATTGATTGTTGACTAAATTACTTCATTTGCCGATGCCGAGGATACGTTCGAGAGTTTGTTGTGCCGCACGGGCTGGGAAGCTCGCATCCAAGTGGTGCTTATGCTCGCAACTGTAATGCGTCTCCTCTGCCCGTATGAAAACTCCCCGCAACAGTCTCCTCGTTGCCGCAGTCGTTGCCCTCTCACTGACTATGGTTGGTGTCGCCCGGGGGCAGATATTTGTCTCGAATTTTAATGCTGGCACGATCAGCGAATACACAACATCGGGAGTGCTGATAAATGCCGCACTGATTTCGGGATTGAATGGGCCAGTAGGCATCGCGATATCGGGGACAGACTTGTTTGTGGCGAACTATAGCAACGGCACGATTGGCCACTACACTACTGCGGGTGCGACGGTGCAGGCCGCGCTGATTTCGGGATTGAGTGCTCCATTAGACATCAAGGTATCGGGGACAAATTTGTTTGTTTCGAACTGGACCAGCATCGGCACGATTGGCCAATACACGACCTCGGGTGCGACGGTGAATGCCGCGCTGATCTCGGGATTGAATAATCCAGCAGGCATCGCGCTATCGGGGACGAACCTGTTTGTCGCCAACCAAGGCACCGGCACGATCGGCCAATACACGACCTCGGGTGCGACGGTGAATGCCGCGCTGATCTCGGGATTTAATATTCTAATGGGTATTGACCTGTCGGGGACGGACCTGTTTGTCGCCGACCGAGGC
>JAHFTD010000028.1 GCA_023269565.1 Opitutaceae bacterium
GCAGCAACGCCGCCTCACCGAGACTGAACTCCTTGCCCTCCTCGAGCAGCAGGTTTACTGACCCCAGGCGCGGGTTGTCAGCGGTCGCGGGATTGATCGCCGTCTGCTGTTTCACCCTGTTCGGATCGGAGCTGCGAGCCCAGGACCCGGCGCGCATTCCCGTCATTGTCGATACGGATATCGGCACCGACATCGACGACGCCTTCGCTCTCGCCCTGCTGCTGCAATGCCCCGAACTGGAGCTGCGGGGTATCACGACAGTTTCCGGCGACGCCCCGTTGCGGGCCCGGCTGGCCGCGAAACTGCTCTCGCTCGCCGGCGATCCTTGGGGCGGGGTGCCGGTCTATGCGGGGACTACCGGCCCCGTGCAACCCCTCGCACAGGGCGAGTGGGCGCGGGATTTCACAGCGCCCAACCTGCATCTCTCCGGCGGGGTGGAATTCCTCCGCGACGAGATTAACCGTCATCCCGGCCGGATCACCCTGCTGGCTCTCGGTGAGCTGACCAATATTGCCGCCCTGCTGACCGACAATCCAAGGATTGCCGGCCGGATCCGTCGCATCGTTTTGATGGGCGGGGCGCTGGCCCGGGGCTACGATGACGGCTCGCCTGCCGTGCCCGAATGGAACATCCGGTCGAACGTCGCGGCCGCGCGCACCGTGTTCGCCTCCGGGGTGCCGCTCACCATGGTGCCGCTGGATGTGACCATCATGCTCAAACTGGACGCAGGAGCCCGGGCCAGAATTTTTTCGCACGGCACTCCCGTCAACGCCGCCCTGGCCGCCCTCACCGCCACCTGGCAGGGCACCAACCCATGGAAACTCGTCCACCCGGTGCTCTTCGACTCCCTGCCTGTTGCCCTGCTGGCCCGGCCCGCTCTGGCGGAGACCATGGCCCGGCATATCGAGATCGCGCCCGACGGACTCACCCGCGCCTGGCCTGGCGCGCCCAATGCCGACGTGGTCGTGCGCGCCCCACCGGAAGAATTTTTTGCGTTCAATCACATCCGTCTCAGTGCGCCCTCTGCACCGGTCCGGTAATGCGGGATATTACCAACCCTTGCACCTTCCAATGCCACGGAGGGTAAGATTAGACGCCGAGGCCGGCTGGTGCTAGGTTGCGGGCCGTGAAGGTGGCCTTTGTGCTCTACGACCGGATGACAGCACTCGACTTCGTCGGCGTCTACGATCCTGTCACGCGCCTGCAGACGATGCACTTCCGTCCCGATCTCCGCTGCGACCTGTGCGCCTTGACCTCGACCGTGATGGACGACCGCGAGCTTGAAATGTCCGCAACGGTTGTCGGCGAACCTCTGCATGGCTACGACCTGCTCATCGTGCCCGGCGGCTACGGCACGCGCCGTCTGCAGAAAAGCGAACGCTTTATCGCCTGGCTGAAGACCGCTGAAAAGGTTCCCCTGAAGGCGTCGGTGTGCAGCGGCGCCCTGCTGCTCGGGGCCTGCGGCTGGCTGCGGGGCCGGCGGGCGACCACGCACGCCGGTGCGCTCACCGAGCTGGCGGCTTATTGCTCCCAGGTGGTCAGCGAGCGCGTGGTGGACGAGGGCGAAGTCATCACCGCCGGCGGAGTCACGGCGGCGATTGATCTCGGTTTACACCTTGTGCGGCGGCTGGCCGGTGCCGCCGCCGCGCAGCAAATCGCCCGGCAGATGGAATATCCGGCGGCCCTGGCCTGAGCTGGTGAGTCCCGTGCGGCACTGCCACCTGCACGCGGCGGCCGCGGTTGGACAAGTCCATGATGTGCGGCTTTATCTCCAGCCAGATTCCTATGAACAAGATCAACCTCGCCGAAAAACTCGCTTTGTTCTCCAACCGCTGGAGCCCAAAGATTATCGCTGGCTCAACGGCCAGCAGGTGAAGCCCGTCAAGTCCCTCGGTGAATTCCCCTGGCACCACCACGAGCACGAGGACGAATTGTTTTACGTCGTAAAGGGCTGGCTACGGATGGAGTTCCGCGACCGCTCCGTCGTGCTGCGCGAGGGTGAGATGATCGTCGTGCCGCGCGGCGTCGAGCACCGGCCGGTGGCGGAGGAGGAGGTTTGCGTCCTGCTCTTCGCGCCCGCCGGCACCCTCAACACCGCGGCCAGCCCGGAATGGATTTGATTCCGATTGTAACCACCGCCGCTTTATGGCGTCAGAACCCATCAACATCCATTCGCTATGAAAAACACCTCCCGCCTTGCCCTCTCCGCCGGTTTTCTTGCCGGCGCCTTGCTCCTCCCCTCCGGGCTTCAGGCCCAGCGCAATGCTCCTGCCGCTCCGCGCGGTGCCGAGGTCAATCGCACCACCACCCGGACCGACACCGGCCGAACCGCCACGACCACGATCACCCGGCCGAACGGCAACACCACCACGATCAATAATTCCGTTTCCCGCACTGATAATACCATCACCCGCAGCACTACGGTGACTCTCCCGTCAGGGAACACCGCCAACCGGACCACCACCGCAACCAACAATGGCGACAATACGGTTACACGCACGACCACGGTGACCACCCCGAAGGGTGATACCAGGTCCAACACCGTTACGGTCCCGAAGAAATCTCCGCCCCCGAAGGGTTGATTCAGTTCCCTTTGCGCTTACCCCACCGTCGGCGCTTGTAACGATGGTGTTTTCCTGTTCACGGCTCGCGGTTTGCCTGTGCGTGTCTGGTCGTATTTGTCTCCGCGCGCCCTAAAAGAAGGGTTGAATCTCCTTCTGCGTCCACCTAGAGTGATAATCTTCGATCCATCTATTTTATGAAAACATCCCGCTCCCTCTTGTTTTTTACCGTGTTGCTTGCCGGCGCCACCTCCCTTGTCGCCCAGCAAAGAACCCAGCCCCGCAGCCTCTTTGAGACCCTGTTAAACCGGAGCCTGCTCCGGCCCCTGGGAAATTCCAGCATGACCCAGACCATCACGACGCCCCAGGGGCCTGTAACTATTGCCCGGACCAGTCTCTTTGATGGCACGACCGGGTCATTCAGCGCCACTTTAACTCTACCGAATAATAACACCGCCTCCCTTTCCGGATCGGTGACCAAGAGCGACACGGGTATCATCATCACCGGCTCGTTTACTCCGCCTAACAGCACTCAGTCCGGCAGTTTCGATATCAGCACCCAGCGGACGGATAATGGGTTCACGTCCACTAAGACCATCACCACACCCAACGGTAACACGATCACGCAAGCGGTCGATCTAACGCGCACGGCGGACGAAATCAGCAGCACCGTAACCACCACCCGCAACGGGCAAACCACCACCCGCACTCAGACGATCAAACGCGGCGAACCCCCTCGTGGGTAGGATCCTGCACCCGTTTTTGCTTCCGCCGCCGGCTTTTGGGTCGGCGGTTTTTTTATCCCTTTGGCTCGCCCGGCAGACTGGTATTGCACCACGCGGCGGCGCCCTCTCAGTTCTTGCCCGCGTTTTCTGGCTGAGATTGCGAACCGTGCCGCCACGGATGAGCGTGGGGCTAGAGGAGTTGCGGCGCAGACGTGTCGTCGGGAAAGTGGCTGACGTTGACGCGCGGTCTTCTCGTAGAACGCGGTGTCCTCTCCGCCAGAGAAGACCTGGATGACGATGGTGACGAACTGTTCCGCGGCGCGGCTGGCGAGAATACCCCGGGGCTTAATGCGCAATCCGGACGGGAAAACCATTCTGGCGCAGCGCGCGGTGGAGATCGCGGATGTGGGCCCGGTCGCGCGTCTCGAGCGTGCAGACGGCGTCGACTGCGTGGACATCGGGTCCGCTGAACGCGCGGTCGTGCTCGATGTCCTTAAAGCTTGCCCCGCTCTCGGCAATGACGCGGGCGAGCGCCGCGAGACCGCCGGGCCGGTCGCTGATGGTGACACGAAAGCGCGTCATGCGACCGTCGCACACAAGCCCCCTCTCGATGACGCGGCTGAGGATGGCCGGGTCGATGTTACCGCCGCCGATGACAAGCACGACCTTCCTGCCGTGCAGCTTGGGCAGAAGCCCGGCCATCATCGCGGCAAGCGGCGCAGCCCCCGCGCCCTCGACCACGGTTTTTTCCAGTTCGGCCAACCGAAGGATGGCGAGCGCGATCCAGTCCTCGCTGACCTTAACGACCTGGTCCACCCGCCGGCGGGCGAGGGCAAAGGCGTTGGCGCCGACGGTGAGAGTGGCGAGGCCGTCGGCGAGGGTGGGCCGACGCGGGACGTTGACCGGCTTGCCGGCGCGGAGCGCGGCCGTGAAGTTGCCCGTGGCGGTGCTCTCGACACCGATGACTTTCACGCGCGGGCGCACGGACTTGACCGCCAACGCGACGCCAGCGAGCAGGCCACCGCCACCGACCGGGCAAATGATGGCGTCGGCGTCGGGCACTTGCTCGAGCACCTCGAGCCCAAGCGTGCCCTGGCCGGCGATGATGTCGGGCGCATCGAAGCCGTGGATGTAAGCGAGGTCCCCGGCGGCCCCGAGCGTGTCGGCTTCCGCGCGGGCCTCGGCGAAATCACGCCCGCGGACGAGCACGTGCGCACCAAGTTTTTTGCAGGTGCTGACCTTGATGAGCGGCGCGTAGTCGGGCATCACGACCGTGACCGGGATGCCGAGGAGGAGGCCGTGATAGGCGAGCGCCGCGGCATGGTTGCCGGCGGAGGCGGCGATTACGCCGCGCTTTTTCTGCGCGGCGTTCAGGCGGAGAAGGGCGTTGCGGGCGCCGCGTTCCTTGAACGAGCCGGTGCGCTGGTGGTTGTCGAGCTTGCAGAAGATGCGCGCGGCGGTGATCCCGGAGAGCGGGATGGACTCGACGCAGGAGGTGACCACGACTCCGCCGGCGATGCGGCGGCGGGCGGAGCGGATGTCGGCAAGCGTGACGGGCATAGCGGGTTGGCGCTGTTGTAGCGGGCGGGTCTGGTCGCGCAACAAAGATGCGGCGGCGGGTGGTCTTTATCGTTGCCGTTCCAGAGGGGAAAGCTAGAGACGGCTGCTGAGCTCCGCTCACCCGCCATGTATCAGGTCAATTTTTCCGAGCAAAGCATGCGCGAGCTGAACCAGCTCGACAAGCTGGCGCAACTGGCGGCGATCGAGCCGATCTGCCGGGTGCGCCCGCAGGATCTCGCCCATCCCCGTGAGCCGCTGGGCAAGTTCCACCGCAACGGCAAGGATTTCTACCGGCTGCGCGCCGGGGAGTTCCGTTTTTATTTCACCGTCGACGGGGACAAACTCCACACCCATTATATCCTGCACAAGGACTCGCTGGAAGATGCGCTCTTCCGCATGAAACTGCCGGTGACCGAGAAACAGCTGTTCGAGCAGGACTCGAAATTCTGGCGCTACCTCGAAAGCCTGACGAAATAACCCCGCCATGGCCGACCCCGACCTCCAGCAACGCGACAATCCCTACAACGTCACCCAGGCGAGCCGGATTTATTTCCTGCCCAACCTGATGACAGCAGGCAACCTCTTCTGCGGCTTCGGGGCGGTTATCAAGTGCATCCAGGCGCGGCTGCTCACCGACGCGGGCGAATACGCCTCTTTGCATGCACATGCGTCGTGGATGACGCTCTACACGCAGGCGGTGTGGCTGATCCTGGCTGGCGTGGTGTTTGACTCGCTCGACGGCCGGCTGGCCCGCCTCGGCGGCCGCACCTCGCTGTTCGGGGCGGAGTTCGATTCGCTGGCTGACGTCATTTCCTTCGGCGTGGCCCCGGCATTGATGGTGTTTTTTCTGATTCTTGCGCCCCAGGAGGAATACCAGTGGTTCCGGGAGTTGGGCTGGTTCATTGCCTTTGTTTACCTGTTGTGCGGGGCGGTGCGCCTGGCCCGTTTCAACGTCATCACCAACCCATTGTTGCACCGCAGCGAGATGGAATCGCACAAGGATTTTGTCGGTTTGCCCATTCCCGCGGCGGCGGGCACCGTCGCTTCGCTTGTCCTGCTGCTGCTCAACCTGGCCTCGAACGACAAGTCGTTGAAACAGTGGTCGCTCTGCCTGCCGCTGCTGCTCATCCTTGTGTCGTTCCTGATGGTCAGCACCATCCGCTACCCTAGCTTCAAGCAGGTCGACTGGCAGACCAAGACCCGCTTCCAAACTTTCGTCCTCGTGCTGGTCATGGTGGGGGTGGTGATCAAGCTGCAGGAGATCGCCTTCTTTTTCCTCTTCCTCGGCTATATTTTCTACGGGCTTTTCACTCACTACCAGCGCACTGCCCGGCATGCGCGCCTGCGCTCTCTGCGCATGAAGGTGGTGAAAATGCAGCAGATAAACCCTGAATAACTTTCTGCTGTGAACAACCCGCAGGTTATCCGCCGCCCATCCGTATTTGCTCACACCTGTCGATAGTCCGCCCGGCCCTGTGAAAACGCCCAGTTCTTCGGATAACCGGCCCACATAATAATACGGATACTTTACTTATTGAATCTATCTCCAATCCTCCTTTGTTAGTTAAACCACCGCTCCGCCGATGAAATTCAAGATCAACCGCGACCACTTCAGCAATGGTCTCACCCAAGTCCTCAACGTCGTGGGTTCCAAGGCCGCCATGCCCATTCTAAGCAATGTGCTGATCGAGGCGGAAAAGGACCAGATCTCTCTCACCACCACCAACCTTGACCTTGGCATCCGCTGCAAAATCAAGGCCGATGTAAAGGAGGGCGGCGCGGTCACCCTGCCCGTCCGCCGGCTTGCCACCATCGTCCGCGAGCTGCCCAACGTCGACGTCTCCCTCGATTCCAGCGCCAGCCACCAAGTCAAGCTGGCCTCCGGTGGCTCGAATTTCCGTATCATGGGCCTGGGTCCCGAGGAGTTCCCCCGCCTGCCGGACAGCGGCGACGACAAGACCTTCACCCTCGAGCAGGGCGAACTCGCCACCATGCTCGGCAACGTCGCCTACGCCCAGTCGACCGACGAGACGCGCTACATCCTCAACGGCGTTTACTACAACTTCCGCGACGGCAAACTCACCCTTGTCGCCACAGACGGCCGCCGCCTTGCCCTGGTGAGCAAGGAAATTCCGGTGCCCACCGCCTCGGCCGGCGCGATCATCCTTCCCGCCAAGACCGTCACCGAACTGCTCCGCCTCCTGGGCAAGGGCGACAAGATCCGCATTGCCTTCAACGAACGCCGCGCCGCCTTCCAGATCGAGACAGGCAAGGACTCCAGTGGCCTTGTCGATAACATCTACCTGTTCTCCAAGGTCGTCGAGGGCAACTATCCAAACTATCAGCAGGTCATCCCCAAAGAGACGCACCAGCGCATCAAACTCGAGCGCGAACTCTTCCTCCAGTGCGTGCACCGGGCCGCCCTCGTCACCTCCGAGAAATCCAACTCGGTCAAGATCAAGCTTTCCTCCAACCTGCTCGAAATCACCGCCGCATCGCCCGACTTCGGCGAGGCACACGAGTCGATGGCGATCTCCTACAGCGGGCCCGAGCTGCAGGTCGCTTTCAATCCCCAGTTCGTCATGGATCCGCTCCGCGCGCTCACCAAAGACGAGGTCTTCTTCGAGCTGAAGGACGAGGTCAGCCCGGGTGTGTTCAAGACGCTCGAGAGTTTCGTCTGCGTCATCATGCCCGTGCGGTTGAGCTGAACTGGGTTCCGGCGCGTCCTGACCGGCCACCCGCGATGGACAACCTCTCGCTCCTCCTCGGCCCCGCTGTCGCCTTCCTCCTGCTGTTGTTCTATCTGAACCTGCGGCTGGCGTCCCCGGTCATTGCCATCGCGATCCGCTGGCTGCGCTGGCTGCTCTTTTCGTTCTTCGCCGCCGACACGGCGCTCCGCTTCGGCTGGATCGACCGGCCGTTCTGGACCGTCGCGCTGGCCGTGTTCCTCGGCTGGTTTCTCCTCGAATCGGCTTTCAACTGGCTGCGCGTTTCCGCCATCAGCCTCAGTCCGCTGCCGCTATTTCCAAAATTTATCGTCAACACCAGCGGTGACGAGTGGCCCACCCAGCAGCGGCTCCTCCAGGTGCGCGACTGGCTCCGCACAAACAGTTTCATCCAGGTGCAGGCCCTCAAGGCCGAGGTCGGCGGCGGCATCTGGCTCCGCGTGTCCGTCTACCACAATCCGGACCGCACCGCGCGGCTGCAGGTTGCCTTCCTGCCGCAGGACAACGGCGCCATCACGGTCTGCTACAGTGTCACCTCGCAGGCGGCGGATGGACGGCGTTTCATCACCGATAACTTCTTCCTCCCCTTCGGCGGCTTCTATCCGGAGAATTGGTTTGTCGAGCGCAACCCTTGGCACCGGCGCCTGCCGCGGTTGATGGCCCGCCACCTTGCCCGAATGGCGAGCGCCGACGCGACCCCGGCCCCGTGGGACACCGACCCGCTCGACGACATTAACCAGCAGCAATTCCTTATGGAGCAGGTGAACACCGAACTCGGGTTTCTCCTGCCGCACCACGAGCGCGAGGAACATGGAAAAATCACTCCCGAGGGGCGCTTCCGTGTCTGGAAGGAAGCCTGGCTGCTCGACTATTTCGGTTTACCCACCCGTTATTCCTAATCTCATCCGCTAGGTGACGACCGGAGCGGTCAGCCGCCGATATAACTCATCTCGACCTTTTTGCGGGGCACGCCGGCGGCGAGAAGTTCCGCGCGCTCGTCCGAGTAACGATCGTTGCGCCCACCCCACACCCGGGCGATGAAGTTAAAAAGCTCCGCATCGCTGGCGCCACGGCGCAGGGTGCCGAGCACGTCCGAGCCGAGCGCCGCAAACAGGCACGCGTAGAGCCGCCCATCGGCCGACAGACGCGCGCGATGGCAGTCGCGACAGAAAGGTTCCGTCACGGAACTGATCAAGCCGATCTCACCGCCGCCGTCTCGGTAGCGGTAGCGCGCCGCCACTTCGCCGCGGTAGTTCGGCCCGACAGCCTCGAGCGGCCAGCGCGCGTGCAGCGTCTCCACGATGGTTTTCGCCGGCACGACGCGGTCCATCTGCCAGCCGTTGTGGTTGCCGACATCCATGAACTCGATGAAACGCAGCACTAGGCGCCGTTCGCGCGCCCAAGCGGCCAGCGCGGGGATCTCGCCTTCGTTCACGTCCCGCTGCACGACCATGTTCAGCTTCACCGGCAGGCCGGTTTCCTGGGCGGCCGCGATGCCGCGGAGCACACGGTCCAGCTTCAGCCCGCGACCGTTCAACTGGGCGAAAATCGCCGGATCGAGGCTGTCGAGGCTGACGTTGACACGGTCGAGCCCGGCGGTTCGCAGAGCCGGCGCGAGTTTTTCCAGCAGCCAGCCGTTGGTGGTCAGGGCCACTTCGGGCACGCGCAGCTCCTGCTTCAGGATGCGCACCAGCTCCGGCACATCGGGCCGCAACAGCGGCTCGCCGCCGGTCAGGCGCACTTTCTCCACCCCGGCGCGCAGGAATTGCCGCAGGATGCGCACGAGCTCGTCGAGCGACATCAGCTGCGGATCCTTCAGGAACGGGTAGTTGGCGCCGAACACTTCCGCGGGCATGCAGTAGGGGCAGCGGAAATTGCAGCGGTCGGTCACTGACACGCGCAGGTCGCGCAGCGGCCGGCGGAACTGGTCGTGGAGTTCGGGCATGGCGGGCGGAATGAAAGAAACAGAGAACACGCTTTTCGCCAGAGCAGATTTCCCCCACTCTCCAAACATGCTTACGCCCGCCGCGGCAGAAAGTCTCATCCTTGCCCAGATCGCTCTGCTGCCGGCCGAGGACTGCCCGCTTGCGCAGGCCCACGGCCGGATACTGCGACTGCCCCTCTTGGCGGACCGCGATTTTCCGTCTTTCGATCGGGTGACAATGGATGGTTATGCGCTGCGGCACGCAGTCTGGGCCGCCGGACGGCACGAATTACAGATTGCCGCGACCCAGCATGCCGGCGACCCCGGGCAAACCCTGGCATCCACCGAGACATGCATTGAGGTGATGACAGGGGCCATGCTGCCGGTGGGCACCGATACAGTCGTGCCCTACGAGGAGGCCCAACGGGCCGGGGAGATCATAACTTTGCGCTCCGGGGTTGAAATCAAACGCGGCCAGGCCGTGCATCGCCGCGGCAGCGACCACCGGGCCGGCGAGCTCATTGTCGCTGAAGGCACCCGCCTTGGCGGTGGAGAAATCGCCGTGGCCGCCACATGCGGAGCCGCGACCCTGCGCGTCACACGGCGGGCGCGGATCTCCGTGGTGGCCACCGGCACCGAACTCGTGGAAACCGGGAGCACGCCGGCGCCACACCAGATCCGACGCTCCAACGACTACGCACTTGCTGCGGCCCTCGCGCTGGCCGGGCACCCGCAGGTTGAGCGCTGGCATTTGCCGGACGCCCCGGCGGAGCTGACCATCCGGTTGCGCCCGATGATCGAGGGTTTTGATGCCGTCGTGCTATGTGGCGGTGTTTCCGCCGGCCGGCGGGATTTCCTGCCGCGAGTGCTAGAGGAACTCGGGGTGAGGAAAATATTCCACGGCGTGGCCCAGCGTCCGGGCAAGCCGCTCTGGTTCGGGGTCACTCCGGCGGGCGTGCCGGTATTCGCCCTACCCGGGAACCCCGTCTCCGCCTATACCTGCCTGCACCGCTACGTGCTGCCAGCACTGGAGAAAATGTGCGGCACCCCGCCCGCCCCGCCGCAGACAGCCGCACTGTCCCTCCCCTTTGACTTCAGGCCAAAACTGGCCTGCCTGCTCCCCGTAAAAATCCGCAGCAGCCCGCGCGCCGAGCGGCTGGCCGACCCGATGCCAACCAACACGAGCGGCGATTTTGCCGGATTGATCGGCACCGACGGCTTCGTCGAGCTGCCGGCGGAGATCGACGAATTTCCGGCCGGATATGTTGCGCAATTCCGGCCATGGGTTTAGCTTCCGTCGCGATGCTCTCCCACCTCGACACCAAGAACCAGCCCGCGATGGTCGACGTTGGCGGCAAGCCTGTCACCCTCCGCACGGCGCACGCCACCGCCATTGTGGTGCTGCCGCCCGCGCTCGCCGCCGAGCTGCGCGACGGGGAGATCATTTCCAAGAAAGGCCCCGTTTTCCAGGCCGCCATCCTCGCCGGCATCATGGGCGCGAAGAGGACCGCCGAGCTTATCCCACTCTGCCATCCGCTGCACCTCGACGATGTGCGGATCGAGATCGAGACACCCGTGCCCGGGGAGGCGCACATCCACTGCCGCGTCCGGGCCCATGACCGCACCGGCGTGGAAATGGAGGCACTGACCGGCGCCAGCGTCGCTGCGCTCACGCTCTACGACATGGGCAAGGCAATCGCGCCCGGCATCGTCATCAAGGAAATGCGTTTGCGCAAAAAAACCGGCGGCAAGCGCGATTGGACGGCGCCATGAAGACGGTGCAACTGCAGTATTTCGCATTGCTGCGCGACCAGCGCGGCGTCGCCACGGAGAGCCTCACCACCACCGCCGCCACGGCCGGGGAGCTTTACGAGCGCCTGCGCGAGCAACACGGCTTCACGCTCGGCCCGGCGCATGTCCGCGCCGCGCTCAACGGCGAATTCGCGCCGTGGGACGCCCCGTTACGCGCCGGGGACACCGTTGTTTTTATCCCGCCCGTGGCCGGAGGCTGAGATGTTCCGGCTTTCCCGTGAACCGCTTGATCCCGTGGCGCTGCGCCAGTCGCGGCTCGACCCGCGCGGAGGGGCCTTCGTCTCCTTCGAAGGCCGGGTGCGCGACCAGAACGAGGGGCGCCGCGTCCTGGCGCTGGAGTATGAAGCCTACGGCGAACTGGCCGAAAAGGAAGGGGCGCGTATCCTGGCCGAGGCCCGCGCAAAGTTCACCCTGCTGGATGTGGCATGCGCGCACCGCACCGGCCGGCTGGGACTCGGCGAGCTGGCGGTATGGGTCGGCGTGACAGCGGCGCATCGCGACGCGGCTTTTACGGCCTGCCGCTACATTATCGACGAATGCAAAGTCCGGGTGCCGGTCTGGAAAAAGGAGCATTACTCGGATGGGGCCAGCGAGTGGTTGAACAGCGCCGTGTGCGGCGACCATACCGGTCTGGCAAAGGATGGTTAATCTGCCCGCGGCTGAAAATCGGCTCGTCTTGCGACCGTTTGCCGCTAACCCGTCTAGGCATGATCTTCTTTGCCGCCGCTTCCGCCGCCGATACCATCAAGAAACTGCCGCCCCAAACCTGGCTAAAAATTGGGCTCGCAGTGCTAGCCTTTATTGCGGCAATCATAGTGCTCCGCCGGGTGTTCAAGATGAACAAGTTGATTATGGGGGTCGTTGTTTTTGTCGGGGGATCGGTGCTCTTTTTCTCCTGGGTTTACAACCGGAGCGAGCCGGCGTTCATGACCCCGATCATCGAAAAAGTGGCCCCGTTCTTCCCCAGCGCCGGGTCCTACGCCAACAAGCAGCAGGTCGCGCCCAAGCCGTAGCGCGCGCATTTGCGGTTGGTCTTTGTCCGGCGGGCGACTAGGGATGTTCGCATGGGCAAAGCATATTCGGACATCGGTCTCGTCGGCCTGGCCGTGATGGGGCAGAACCTTGCGCTCAACATCACCGACCACGGGTTTCGGATCTCCGTCTACAATCGCACCACGGAGAAAACCAACCAGTTCGTCGCAGCCAATCCACGCACGCCAGGCGGAATCGTCGGCGCGCAATCACTGCCAGAATTTGTCGCCGCGCTCGCCCGGCCGCGCAAAATCGTCATCCTCGTGCAGGCCGGCAAGGCCACCGACGCCGTGATCGACGGGCTCGCGCCGCTCCTCGAACAGGGGGACATCATCATCGACGGCGGCAACGCCCTCTGGACTGATACCATCCGTCGGGAAAAAAATCTGCGCGAAAAAGGCCTGCGCTTCATTGGCTCCGGCGTGTCGGGCGGCGAGGAGGGCGCGCGTTTCGGCCCCTCGCTCATGCCGGGCGGGGAGTTCGCCGCATGGCAGGAGCTCAAACCCATCTGGGAGGCTATCGCAGCCAAGGTCGACGCGCAAACCGGCCGGCCCATCGCCGGGGCCGCCCCGGGCCGGCCCGTGCACGGCGGCGTGCCCTGCACCGCCTACATTGGCGAGAACGGCGCGGGCCATTACGTAAAGATGGTCCACAACGGCATCGAGTATGGCGATATGCAGATGATCTGCGAGGCCTATGCACTCATGCAAGGTCTGCTCGGGCTGAAACCGGCCGAGATGGGTGGCATCTTTGCCGAATGGAGCGGGGGTGCGCTCGACAGCTTCCTTATCGAAATTACCGCCGACATCCTCCGGCAGAAGGACCCCGTCACAAAAAAGAAGGCCTTCGTCGACGTGGTCCTCGACACCGCCGGCCAGAAAGGCACCGGCAAATGGACGTCGGTCAATGCGCTCGACATGGGCGTGCCGGCGCCGACGATCGCCGAGGCAGTGTTCGCCCGCTGCATTTCGGCCATCAAGGAGGAGCGCGTTACTGCCGCCAGGATTCTCAAGGGTCCGTCCAGAAAATACCGCGGTTCGAGGAAAGCCCTGGTGCAGGCCATTCACGATGCGCTTTATTGCGCGAAAATCTGCTCCTACGCGCAGGGGTTCCAGCTGATGCGCGCGGCGCAGAAGGAATACAACTGGAGGCTAAATTTCGGCGAGATTGCCCAAATCTGGCGGGGCGGCTGCATCATCCGCGCGGCCTTTCTCCAGAAAATAACCCAAGCCTACGCCCGGAAACCCGACCTCGCGAACCTGCTTCTCGACCCGTATTTCAACAAAACAGTCAGGGGCGCGCAGGCCAACTGGCGCAAGGTCGTTGCCCTCGCCGCAGAATGCGGCGTGCCGGCGCCGACATTCAGCTCCGCCCTCGCCTACTACGACAGCTACCGCGCCGCCCGTCTGCCCGCCAACCTGCTCCAGGCGCAGCGCGACTACTTCGGCGCGCACACCTACGAGCGCACCGACCAGCCGCGTGGAAAATTTTTCCATCTCGACTGGCCCGATCCCGCCCGCCCGCAGGAATCGCTCTAGGCTTCCCCAATCCGCACGACGATTTTTCCAACGGCATGGCCGTCGGCGGAAAGCGCATAGGCGTCGCGCACCCTCTCCAGCGGGAAAGTGGTGCCCACCAACGGCCGCACCCGTCCGTCCGCCGCCAGTTGCGCCAGTTCGCGCAGATGGGCCGGGGTCAGCCGCAACATCAGTGCGTGGGCCTTCCTGCCGCCGAACAGCGACGTCCGCCAGAGGTCGAGGAAGCTGCGCGCATTCGGCATGACCTGCACAAAATGCCCCCGAGCCGTTAGGAGGTGGGCGCACCGGCCCAGTAAGTGCTTTCCCACGGTGTCGATAATCAGGCTAAACCGGCCGGGCAGAGTAAGTGGATCCTGCCGGTCGTAAGGGCACACCGCGTCGGCGCCCAGACCCCGCACAACGGGGGCGTTTTTTTCGCTGCACACGGCCGTGACGTGAAGACCACGGGCCTTGGCGATCTGCACCGTGTAGGAACCCACGCCACCGGATGCGCCGAGCACTAGCAGGTGCTGGCCGGCCTCGGCCCGGCCCATCCGCAGCGATTCCAGCGCCGAGGCCCCAGAACCCGGCAACGCGGCCGCTTGGACAGCCGAGAGGACGCCCGGCACCGGGGCCAACTCCTCCGGTTTCACCGCGAGGAATTCCGCCATGCTGCCGCGCTCGCCTTTCAACGGGTTGATGTTGCCGAACACCATCTCGTCGGGGCGATACATCGTCACCGCCCGCCCGGTCGCGACGACCCGGCCAGCGAAATCACATCCGATGCGGCGCGGCATGTGGCGGCCGGTCAGGATCTTGAAGCCGCCGCGCAAAAGTTTCCAATCCACCGGGTTGACGGCGGCCGCGAGGATTTGCACCAGCACTTCATCCTCCGCCGGCCGGGGCATGGGCACTTCCCGCAGCACTAGGTCGGCGATGTCGCCGTAACGGTCATATTCCACGGTCTTCATGGCGGTATTCTACCCGGGTTTGGTCGCGCGGCAATCTTTCCGCGATCAGCCGCGCCTCGCTGCGTTTAGGTTCGTGCGCGGACCTGCTGCCAGATTTCGATCAAGGCCCGGAAGTCCTGGTCCTTGGTGCCGCTGTGGATCACGTAGTCATAGCCGTCGTGCTCCCGCATCTCGCGCACCGCGCTCTCCATCCGGCGCGCCAGCTCATCCTCGGTCATCGGCCCGCGGCTGAGCAGACGCTGGCGCAGCACGTCGAGCGAATCGGGGGCGACAAAAACCGCGACCAGGTGACCCCGCAGCCCCGGATCGGTGGCCGCCGCGGCACGGATATTGCGCACCCCCTGCACGTCGATGTTCATCACCAGGTTGGTGTGCGGCAGGCGCGCGAGCACGGCGGACTTCAGGGTGCCGTAGCGGTAGTTGCGGTGCACCCACGCCCACTCAAGAAACTCGCCGCCCGCCAGCCTCAGGTCGAACTCCTCTTCGGACAGGAAATGGTAATCGCGCCCGGCAATCTCGTTCGGTCGTGGCGAACGCGTTGTGGCGGTAATAACCCGCTCGAAGCCGGACACCTCGGCCACAAGCCGGTCGCTCAGCGTGCTCTTGCCGACCCCCGCAGGCCCGGCGAGGATGAGCAGCACGGCGGAGGGTCTAACCGCAGCGCCCATGGCTCAGTAGGTGAAGGCGGCTGCCGTGGTGGCGAGCCCGTAGGCGAGCACCACCGCGCCCACCAGCCGTGACCGCGACGGCACACGGAACAGCCACTCGAGGAAGTCGCGCAGCCGGTAGGGCGAGGCCCCGAGGTAGAGCGCTCCCGCGAGTGCCAGATATACAGCCGTCACCATCAGCAACCGCTGGGGAAACTGGTATTCGCCGTAGGCGGCGTAAAGCAGCGGCTCGGCGGCGAGCAGCGTCAGCACGCACAGTCCGCGCACCGCGAGGAAATCCGGCGTGTAGAGGAAAGCGAGCACCGCCAGCACCCCGAAACCGGTGACGACCGGCCACGGGGTTTTGAAAAAGATCAGATCGGCCTCGCCCAGCCTGGTCAGCCGCCAGAGAAACCAGGCGGAGCCGAGGCCGAAGAAAAGCCCGGCACCGCGCCGCGAGCGCGGCAGGGCCCGGGCAGAGGAGACCACCCGCGGATCGTTCCAGGCCAGCAGCCCGCCCAGCAGGGCGAGGAACAATCCAGACAGCAGGGTGGCGAGGAAAAGGCTCATGTTGGCGGATCAGTTTTCAACTCCCGCGAGGGCAAGCGAGCCATAAAGCACCGCGGTCGACACGCGCTCGATCCGGACCGGTGCCAATTCGCCAATCAGTCGTTCGTTGCCGGCAAAATGCACGATGCGGTTGCCGCGCGTGCGGCCCATAAAAGCACGACCCTTCTTGTCCGGCCCCTCGATTAGCACCTCCAGCACCGTCCCGACGAGCGTGGCGTTGCGGCGGTCGGAGTTCTGGGCGAGCAGGCGAAGCAAGATCTGGTTGCGCTCCTCCTTCACCTCGTCGGGCACCTGCGCCGCCATCGTGGCGGCGGACGTGCCCGGGCGGACCGAATACTTGAAAATGTAGGCCATATCGTAGTTGACCGCCGCAAACAGTTCCCGCGTTTGGGCGAAATCCTCCTCGGTCTCGCCGGGAAATCCCACGATGACATCGGTCGAAAAATACATTTCCGGCCGCACGCGGCGCAGGGCGGCGACGATCTCCCGGTAGCGCTCGCGTGAATAGGGCCGGTTCATCGCACGCAGGATGCGGTCACTGCCCGACTGCAGCGGCAGATGGACGTATTCGCAGAGTTTTTCCAGCCGACCGTAAGCTTGGATGAGGTCGTCTTTGAACCCGCGCGGGTGTGGCGAGGTGAAACGAATGCGCCGGAGGCCGGAAATGGCGTTGATGCGTTCCAACAGCTGCACGAAAGGCGTGACGCCGCCGGTGTGCGCGTAATCACGCCGGCCGTAGCTCGTGACAATCTGGCCGAGGAGCGTTATTTCCCGCACGCCGCGGTCAGCCAGCTCCTCGCACTCGCGCACAATGTCGGCCAGCGGCCGTGAGCGCTCATCGCCGCGGGTCTTGGGGACGATACAGAACGCACAGTCCATGTTGCAGCCCTGCTGGATCGACACGAACGCGGTGACCTGCCGCTCCTCGGGCACATGGTCGCGGATGGTGTTCTGCGAACCAGCCTCCTCGGCGATGTCCACGAGGGTGCTGCCAACAGGAGTGCCGGCCGCCTGCGCCGCGCGGAGATTGTCGAGGTAGTCGGGCACTTGGTGGAACTTCTGGGTGCCAACGATTAGGTCGACGTCCGGCAGCGCATCGAGCAGCGCGGCGCCGCGATTCTGCGCCATGCAGCCGAGGATGCCGAGGATGAAGCGCGGATCACGCCGCTTGCGCTTGGTGGCTTCGCCCGCCTTGCCGATGGCCTTCTGCTCGGCGGCATCGCGCACACTGCAGGTGTTGAGCAGCAGGATGTCACACGCGTCCTCGTCCGGCACGATGCGGTAGCCGCGCGCCCGCAGCAGCGCCGCCACGGCCCCGCTGTCACGCTCGTTCATCTGGCAGCCGTAGGTTTTGATGTGGACGCGGTTCATGGGGCGGAACGCAACCCACTACCCGCCCCTTCCGGCGGGTCAACGCGGGAAACGGCGCCAAAATGGCGTCGCCACCGGCGGGCGAATCCGTTTGCTGGCGGCGCATGGGAATTTTCGACCGCTTCAGTCCTAGGAAACCGGAGCCATCACCGCCCGCCGCCGCACCGCCACCGGAGGCTTCGGCTGCCCGCGGCGGCGTGCTGCCGGAACTGGCGGCGGCGCGGGGCAAGTTGGAGGCCAAGGATCTCGCGGGCGCCCGGATCATTTACGAGGGTGTGCTCGCCTCGGCGGGCGACCGCACCGACGTGCTCGTCACCATCTCCGCCGACCTCGGAATCAACGGCCACGTGCGCGAGATCATCGAGCTCATCGCGCCGCGCTACGATGCCAGCCGGCACGGCCCGGCGGCCGGCCTCAACCTGCTGCAGGCCTACCTTGCGGTGCGCGAGGCCGAGGCCGCCCAGCACATGCTCGACGTGCTTTTCACCCTGCAACGGCCGGATTTGCGCGCACGGCTGCTGGGTTTTTCCAGCGCCGTGGCCGAAATGATCCATGAGCAGACCACAGAGACGGCCCCGACCCCACCGGGAACTACGATTAGCTTTGCCACCATCAGCAAGCCCATCTGGTTTTACGGACTGGAGGAAAGCCGGCCACAATTGCTGCCGAAGAAGACAGGTCCGTTGCGCCGGGTGGTTTTCCTGCAACTCGCGCTGCCGCAACTGCCCGGACTCTTGGAGCTGGCGGCAAAACCCGAGGAGCAGCTCGGCCGGATGTCCCGCGCCATTCCGTTGTGGTTGGCGGAAACCTTCAGCTTCAGCGCCGGCTACGAGGCGAGTGCTGCGGTCGGTTTATGCGGGGGAAAACACCATGTCCTCCTGCCGGAGGAATGGCGGACCGAGGAAATCAGCCGGCTGAACGAGACCAGCAAAGAGAAATTCGACTACCTGGTCTCCGGTCGGTTGCGCGGCATGAACGATGACTTTGAAGTCGGCTTGAAGGTTTGGGAGATGAAAAGACTCCGCGAACTGAAGTCCTTCGCCGTGCGCTGCACACCAGCGACCACCGACGAGACATTGCGCCAGCTGCACGAGCAGATGCGCACCTACCTGGAGTGGACGGCGCTTCCGCGGGGCGAGGGGTTGCCCTACGCCGCGCCGGCCGCGCCACTCCCCTACCTGGATGCGCTCGGTGCCTCCCTCACTCTCTTTTTGGGCGAAAAAGGCATGCTGTCCACGGAACAAGTTGCCACGGACACGACGCCGTTTTTGCGCGCAGCGCAGGCCAACCCAGACGACATCCGGGCCCATCTTATGCTGGTCACGGCGTTGCAACGCCTGCAGGCGCGCGGAGTAGTGGCGGATGCGGACGCCCGGAACTATCTGCGCGAATGGACCGTAACCCCGGCTGCGCAGGCGGTGGGTCTGTCGGAGCTTAGCGCCGGGTTGTGACGAGCTGACCGCAGCCGGCGGCAATATCGATGCCGCGTCTTTGCCGCACAGTGCTGGGCAGACCGTAGTCTGCGAGGATCTGCTGGAACCGGCGCGCGACGTCGCGCCCAGCGGGAGCACCCTCGTAGCCGGCGGTCGGATTAAGCGGAATAAGATTCACCTGCGCCGGCTGGCCGCGCAGCAGCCGGCCGACGGCATGTGCCTGCTCGGGCGTATCGTTTTTCCCGGCGATCAGGGTCCACTCGTAGAAAATCCGCCGGTCCAGCTTCGTGCTGTAGTAACGGCAGGCGGCCATCAACTCGTCCAGCGGCCACTGTTTCGCCACCGGCACGAGCGTCACCCGTTCCGCCTGCGTGGCTCCGTGCAGCGAGACCGCCAGATGAACCGGGCGCGCCTCATCGGCCAGCCTGATGATGCCGGGCACGACCCCGACTGTGCTGAGTGTGATGCGCCGGCCGCCGATCGCGAGGCCGGCGGAATCCCGGAGGATGTCGACGGCCTGCAACACGGCGTCGTAATTGTGCAACGGCTCGCCCATGCCCATGAGGACGATATTACGCAAACGCTCGCGGCGGGCGTGCCGCATCCGGCCGCTCGACCCGCCGCCGCGCAGGACGCGGTCGACGTGCATCGCTTGGGCGATAATCTCTCCCGCGGTCAGGTTGCGGACGAAGCCCATCTGGCCTGTGGCGCAAAACACGCAGCCCATGGCGCAGCCGGCTTGGCTGCTCAGACAGGCCGTCACCCGGCCGGTGAAGCGCATCAGCACCGTTTCGATTTTCCGGCCATCGGTGAGCGCGAGCAGGTATTTACGGGTGAAACCGTCGTGGCTGTGCGTCTCGGAGGTGATCGTCAGTCCGCCAAAGTGCAGCGCGCTTTCCGCCTTGGTGCGGAAACGGACCGGCAGCTCGGACATCGCCCGCCAGTCCCTTGTGCCCTCCAGATAAACGTAGGTCCACAAACGCGCCGCATGCATTCCGGGGAAACCCCACTGGGCGGCCAGCTGCAGGAGTCCCGCGCGAGTGAAATCGTGAAAATCAAAGGTCACAGTGACAGCAAAGCCGTCGGCGGCGGTTGGGCAAGGCGCGTCCGTTGGTGCGACGATGGACGCATTGCCTTTTTCTCGCAGGCCTTCCAGCCTCATAAGATGACCGAGTTAACAAAAAAATTGTTGTTGCTGCTGGCTCTGTCTGCGACTTTGCCCGCCACTTCCGCCGACTGGCCGCCGCGGGCTTCGCCAGAGCTGCAGGCGTTGGTGGAGCGCGCGGCCCGCGAGACCAGGGCCGAATTCTTCCAGCCTACGCTGAAACCCGAGCAACTGGCCTGCACGGTGGTGGATCTGCGCACGCCGGGCCAGCGGCAGCTGGCGCATTACCGCGGAGAGGAGAGGTTTTATCCGGCGAGCGTTATCAAGTTATTTTTCTTGGCCTACACGCACCGTCTGCAGGAGGACGGACGGCTCGCCGACACTCCGGAGCTGCGCCGGGGACTGCGCGACATGATCGTCGACTCCTACAACGAGGCCACGAGTTACATCGTCGATGCCAGCACTGGCACGACCAGCGGCCCGGAACTGAGGTCGGAAGAACTGGCGGCCTGGAGCGAGCGGCGGGGCGTGGTCACGCGCTATTTCCGGGCGCTCGGCTACCAGAACGTCAACGCCCAGCGGAAGCCCTGGGGTGAGGGACCCTACGGCCGCGAGAAGCAGGACATGACGGCGCACCCGCCGGCGCGGAATTTTCTCTCGACAAACGACACCGCGCGCCTGTTGGCAGAGATCGCCCTCGGCCAATGTATCACCCCCGCGCGCTCAGCGGAGATGCTGGCCCTCATGGCGCGCGATCCCGCCAAGGCACCGGCCGGCGACGAGGATTTCGAGGGAGTAGGCTTCACTGGCCCGGCCTTGTCATCCGGTATGAAGCTATGGTCGAAAGCGGGCTGGGTCAGCTGGGCACGGCACGATGCCGCGCTCATCGAGCTGCCCGGTGGCGGGCGTGTGATCATCGTCACTTTCACAGGTGGCGAGGAGCACGCGAAAGACCGGCGAATCATCGCCGCGATGGCGCGGCGCATCCTCACCGGACTACCGGAAAGCCCCTAATCCAATTCAACAAATGTCATGTAATATATGACAATGACAAGAAGTGTCATCCGCACGCAGAGGGTAATCTCAGCCCAGATGACGGCCTCTATTAGATGACATCGCTTTACTGGTGGCGGAACTAGCCGCGGAGGACCGTCGGAGGAGGGGCGTAGATTTTAGCGGAGCCGACGAGGTCCTTGATGTGCACCCCGGGCAAGAAGGTGGCACCGATCACACTTGGCGGCAGCGAGGTGACACAACCGCAGCTGAGCCCCGCACAATATCCCGGCACGTTCCGGCGGGATGGCCCCATGGTTTTCACCCGGCGAAAGAAGGTGCTGATCCGGATGTTTTTTTGAGAAAAGTGATCAACTTCGGCGCGCGGCAGTCGGGGTAAGCGACAGTGGTCAGGTGGAGGTTGCTTGTCGGAGCGACATTGTTCAACCTCCGGCGGATGAGCGAGGCGGAAAGAATCATCGCCCGGTTCCAACTGCAGCCGCTGCCCCGGGAAGGCGGGTGGTTCCGGCGGGTGGCGGTAAGCGCAGAGAGGCACTCGGACGGGCGGCCGGTGTTTTCATTCATCCATTTCCTGATGACGCCGAGGGGATTTTCAGCCATCCACCGACTGAAGAGCGAAGAGGCATGGGAATTCATTGCCGGGGCGCCGGTCGAACTCTGGATCGGTGGGGCGGACGGCACGGCGGAAAGCTTCCGGCTCAGCGCCGAAATCGGCGGAGCCGGCCGGCCCACCGCGCTCGTGCCGGCCGGGGCATGGCAGGGAGCGCGGACGACGGGTGAATGGTCGCTGCTCGGTTGCCAGGTCACGCCGGCGTGGGAGGAAGCGGAGTTTGCGCTCGGCCAGCAGGAGGAATTACTACGCGTGTTCCCCGCGCATGCGGCGATTATCCGCGCCCTGACAAGATGATTTTTTGACAGTCGCCCCCGCGCAGCCACACTGGCCGGCACCCGATTCCATGGCCCATCATCCGCACCTCCAGAAACGCCGGCGGCCAAACCGCACGGGGACGTGGGCCGCCGAGCGGACGCTGATCGCCACCGTGGCGGCCATGCCCGAGCCGACGCTGATCACGGGAGACAAATGGCGCCACGGGGGTGTGGAGATAATTTTCGCCAATCGCGCTTTCGGCACACTCACCGGCTACAAGTCCAGCGAGCTGGCCGGACGCAACACGCGCCTGCTGCACGGACCGAGGACCGATCTGACCATCCTGCCCAGGGGCAAACGCGCCACCCCGGACCGGACAGCAGCACAGGGTGAGGGCTGGCTTTACCGGAAGGAGGACACGCCCTTCTATGCCGCCTGGAGCCTCAGTCCCGCGGCCGCCCCAGCCGGCCGGCTGCTCGCGGTTTATCACGACGCCACGGAGCGCAAGCGCCTGCAGGAGGCACTGCTGCACTCGCACAAGCTCGACACCATCGGACTGCTCGCGAGCGGTGTGGCGCACGATTTCAACAACCTGCTGTCGATCATCAATGGTTTCAGCGAAATCCTCATCTCCCGGTTCGCGGCCTCCGCGCCTGCGCAGAAGGAGCTGCGGCAAATCCACCGCGCCGGCCGGAAGGCGGCAGGCCTCGCGCAGCAGATTCTCGAATTCAGCCGGCGGCGGGAAACCGACACGCACGCCGTCAACCTCAATTCCCTGATCCGCGAGATTTCCGAAATCCTGCGCCGGGTGGTCGGGGATGCCGTGGTGTTTGAACTGCGACTCGCGTCCGACTTGGGCAACGTGCGCCTTGACCCGACCAACTTCCAGCAAATCCTGCTCAACCTTTGCTTCAACGCGCGCGACGCCATGCCCAAGGGCGGCGAACTCAGCATTCACACCTACAATCAAATTAAGAAAGGCCGGGTGACGCTGCAGGTCACCGACACCGGGCATGGCATGGAAGCGGCCACGCGGCGACGCATCTTCGAGCCGTTCTTCACCACCAAGCCTGCCGGCACCGGGCTCGGCCTTGCCACCGTCCGCGATATTGTCCGGCAGCACGGGGGCCGCATCGTCGTCCACAGCCGGCCGGGCCGGGGCACAACGTTCGAGATATCCTTTCCCGAGACGGCAGAGGCAGAGCAGATCCCCTTCGCTCCCCTGCCGCCATCGCTGGATACCCTCGGCACGGAAACAATTCTCTTGGTCGAAGCCGATGCCGTGCTCCGCGGGATGATCAGCGGCATCCTTTCCGCGGATGGCTACCGCGTAGTGGAGGCCAGCGACCCAACCACAGCCCTTCGCCTCCTCAAACCAAGTGGAAACACCCCGCACCTGCTGATCGCGGATCTTGGGTCACTGGCCCTGGCGGAAGTAGCCCGCAAGCTGCCCGCGGACGTGAAATTGCTCAGCATAGCTGCCGAGCCGCCGGCCGCTGCGGGTCTATCCCCCCTCGTGGCTGGCCATCTGACCAAGCCTTTCGCTCTAAACCTGCTCATGCGCACGGTGCGCAGCCTGCTCGACCGCCGCTGATAAATGAAGCCGCCCGGTTCGATGCTACAGCTATTGCCCGTGCGCACCGGCCACGCGGCCGAGAACATGGCGCTCGATTTCCTGCTCCTGCAACGCTACCCGGAGCCGGCCGCCCCGCGCTTCCGCCACTACGAATGGCGCCGGCCGGCCTTCACCTTCGGTTACAGCCAAAAAATTGATTACGTCCGCGCCAACCTGCCGGCGGGCGAGCGCATTGATCTCTGCCGGCGGCCGACCGGCGGCGGGATCGTAGACCACCGCAATGACTGGACTTACACTCTCGTGCTGCCCCGAGGGCATACGCTTTACGACGAACGCGCCACGCAGTCCTACCGCGCGGTCCACAAGGCGCTCGTCGCTGCGCTCCACATCCTCGGCCAGCCCGCGGCCCTCAAGGAGGCCGGAGTTGCGCCAGAGGACAACGAAGCGCCAACCGGCCCTGGAGTATGTTTCCAGCGCGCCGAGTTTCACGACGTCATCCATCCACGCACCGGCGCCAAAATCGCCGGCGCGGCGATGAAGCGCAACAAGCACGGACTGCTGCTGCAGGGCTCAATCGAGAAGGGCAGCATCGGCTCCATCGACTGGGAGAGATTTCAAAAGCTCTTCACCGCCGCACTCGGCCGCGCGCTCGCTGCCGAGCCAGCGGCGACAGCCTGGCCGGAGTTGAACGAGGATGAAGTCAGCGGGCTCATCGAGCAATACTCCGCGTCTGAGTGGATCAATTATCGCTAACGCGGGATCCACCATCACCCCTTCAAGGCTTGACCAGTGTCATCACGCACTCGAGATGGCGCGTCTGGGGGAACAGGTCGAACGGCTGCACCGCCGCCAGTGCGTAACCGGCAGCAAGGAAGTCCTTGAGGTCGCGCATCTGTGTCGCTGGATCACAGGACACATAGACGACCGCCCGCGGCCCAAAGACGAAAAGCTGCCGGAGAAACGCGGCATCGCAGCCCTTGCGCGGCGGGTCGATGACCACGACGGTCTCCGCAGGCGGGAAATCGAGCCCGGTGAAAATCGCCGATGCGTCGCCGGCCAGGAACGTGGCATTGGTGATGCCATTGGCCGCGGCGTTCTCGCGGGCGAACTTGATCGAAGACGCGCTGATTTCCACGCCGGCCACGCGCGAGAACGCCGGAGCGCAGGTCAAAGCGAACAGCCCGCTCCCGCAATAAGCGTCGACGAGATTACACGCCCGACTGCCGGCCGCCTGTTCGCGCACATAGCGGGTGAACGCCGGCAGGATGAAGGGGTTGTTCTGAAAAAAATCGCGCGCAAGAAAATGCAGCCGCAGCCCATCCACCTGTTCATGGATGCCGGCATCATAATCCGTGATGACGCCCTCCTGCGCGTGACGAAGCAGCAAGGTGGCATCGCGCTTGTATTCCCCGGCGGCGAGCTGCTGTCGGGTCCTGGTCCTGACCTGCGGGAGCTTCTCGTTTATCTCCGGCGTGGCGATTTCACACTTTGGCACATCCACGATCTCAAACCGCGACCCTTGCTTCAAAAAACCGATGGGAACCGGTTCTCCGGCGCCACGCTCTTTGCTCCAGGCTTGGAAATGTGGGGTGAGCTTCGAGCGGTAGCCGAACTCCCGCGGCGACGGCACCGTGGGAGCGACTGCAAACTCCACGCCAGCCAGATGCCGCAGCAGTTCCTCCACCTGGCGGCTCTTCCACGCGAGTTGTTCCGCGTAGGCGAGGTGCTGGTATTGGCAGCCGCCGCAGCGGCCGAAGAGTTCGCAGCGTGGCGCCACGCGGTGCGGCGACGGGGTCAGCACCGCGAGCAAGTCGGCTTCGGAATAGTTCTTGTAGTTGCGGTAAACCCGCACCCGCACGCGCTCGCCGGGCAGCGTGAACGGCACCATCACGACCCACTTCGCCTCGGGCTGGCCGGGCAGCGGCACGCGCCCGAGCCCCGCGCCCAGGTTGGTCAGCGTCGCGATTTCCAATTCCAGTTCCGCGTGGTAGGGGAACGGGTGGTCGATGAACTTTCTCTTGGGTTTGGTCACGAAAGACCCATAGATTCGCCCCGCCGTGTCCGCACCGCCAGAGAAAATCACTAGCCTCCAGAACCCGCGCATCAAGCGGCTTGTGCGGTTGCGCGAGCGCCGCGAGCGCGACGACGCGAGGCTTTTCCTCGTTGAAGGCTACCGCGAGGTGCGGCGCGCGCTCGAAAAGAACGCCCGGCTCCAGGAACTGTATTTCTGTCCGGAATGGTTTCTCGGAGGCAACGAGCCGGCGCTGCTTGAGCAGGCCCGCATCGCCGGGGCGGAGTTACTGGAGCTGTCGAAGGAGGCCTTTACCAAGTGCTCCTACCGCGACCGGCCCGACGGCCTGCTGGCGGTCGCACCGCAGTGGCGGCGCGGGCTGGCCGGCCTCGCGCTCGGCGCGCAGCCGTTGGTGCTGGTCGTCGAATCCATCGAGAAGCCCGGCAATCTCGGCACCATCCTGCGCAGCGCCGACGCGGCGGGCGTGGACGCCGTCATTGTCTGCGATCCCGTGACGGACATCTTTAATCCAAACGTCGTGCGCTCGTCCACTGGCGTGCTGTTTTCCGTGCCGGTGGTCGTGGCCGACTCGGCGGTCGTGCTCGCGTGGTTGCACGAAAAAGGCATCCGCGTCGTCGCGACCACGCCCGACACACCAAATCTCTACACCCAAATCGACCTGCGCGGGCCGCTGGCCATCGTCATGGGCAGCGAGCAATACGGGCTCAGCCAGTTCTGGCTGAAGGAGAGCAATGCGCTCGTCCGCATCCCGATGGCCGGCCAGGCCGATTCGCTCAACGTCGCGATGGCGACGATCATCACGCTCTTCGAGGCCGTCCGGCAGCGGAACAACTGATTTCATACGGGCCAAAACAAACAATGCATGAAAAATGAAATGCCCCATGATGCTAATTGGGCTGCTCTGCAGCCTGTTTGCGACCGCGGGCCACGCTGAGCTGGTCAACCAACCGGTTCTACTGGAGGCCTTCTTCGGTCTGCCGACCATCCGCGCCCCACAGCTTTCGCCAGACGGGAGCAAGATTGCTTTCCTTTTTCCGAAGGAGGGCAAGCTGGCCTTGGGTTTGTTTATGCGAAAGACTGGCGAGGGGCGGATTGTGCTGGAAGGGGTAAATGAGAACGTCGAATTTTTCTTCTGGAAAGGCAACGAGCACTTTGTGTTCGGCGGCGATGTTGGCGGCAACGAGTCAAGTTTTGTGGGGGTTAGTGATT
>JAHFTD010000029.1 GCA_023269565.1 Opitutaceae bacterium
TCGACCGCCAGCGGTTGCAGACCTGCCTGAAAGCGCGAGCGGCGTGTCTCGACGGAGAACGCACCCTGCTTTTCCTGTGCTGGATCGCCGCACAGCAGCAAGGTCGGGAGTTGGTCGGGTGAGTGTCCGTGCGATGTAAACTATTAGCTTACAAATATCCTCGCGCAAACCGGTGGATGACGACGGGTGGTTTGTAATTTATTAGTTTACAAAGACCGGGCGCGAGGGACTCGCCTTACCGGCGCGATTCCCATGCGGCGACGATCTGGCGGATGGTTTCCTCGAGGCCGATGGTGATGTCCCAGCCCGGATAGTGGGCGCGCATCTTGCGGAGGTCGGAGTAATAGCAGATGTGATCCCCCGCGCGGGCCTGGTCGACGTAGGTGTGAACCTGCTTTTTGCCGGTGAATTTCTCCGCGAGGACGAAGGCCTCGAGGATGGAACAGGAGTTGGGCTTGCCGCCGCCGAGGTTGTAGACCTCGCCGGCGCGCGGGGCGGCGACGAACGCCGCCATGAAGCGCGCGACGTCGAGCGAGTGGATGTTGTCGCGCACCTGCTTCCCCTTGTAGCCGAAGATGCGGTATTCACGGCCCTCGAGGTTGCATTTCACGAGGTAGGAGAGGAAGCCGTGCAGCTCGACGCCGCTGTGGTTGGGGCCGGTGAGGCAGCCGCCGCGCAGCGCGCAGGTGGGGAGGCCGAAGTAGCGGCCGTATTCCTGCACCATGATGTCGGCGGCGAGCTTCGACGCGCCGAAGAGCGAGTGCTTCGACTGGTCGATGGTGAAATTTTCCGGGATGCCGTGGGCGTAGGCGGGGTCGGCGTAGTCCCAACGGGTGGCGAGTTCGGCGAGCTTGATGGAGTTGGGCGCGTCGCCGTAGACCTTGTTCGTGCTCAGGTGCACGAAGGGTGACTCGGGGCAGGCCTGGCGCGCGGCCTCGAGGAGGTTGAGCGTGCCGGTGGCGTTGGTGTCGAAGTCGTCGAAGGGGATGGCGGCGGCGCGGTCGTGCGAGGGCTGGGCGGCGGCGTGGACGATGACGGCGGGCCGGAGCGACCGGACGAGGGCGAGCACGCCGGCGCGGTCGCGGATATCGAGCTCGTGGTGGACAAAGCCCTTGAGCTCACGGGCGAGGCGCTGCTGGTTCCAGCGGGTGTCGCCCGGCGGGCCGAAGAAGACGGCGCGCTGGTTGTTGTCGACGCCGTGGACGGTGTAGCCCTGCGCGGCGAAATAGACGCAGACTTCGGAGCCGATGAGGCCGGAGGAGCCGGTGACGAGGAGAGTTTTTGCCATCAGCGGGAGGAGGAGTGGTTACTCATACCGGTGGCCCGCACAGTTTCCAGTCGATTCTCGATGCAGGAATACGCGCCCGGACGGAGTTTAAGATGCAATGTAATCCCGGACTGAAAGCCGGATGCCTTCGTCGAGGGTTACCAGCGGGCGCCAGCCGGTCGCCGCGCAGAAACGGGTGATGTCAAGCCGGCAGTCCTGCACATCCCAGGCGGGGGCAGGCGCGTGGTGGAGCGGCACGGCCCGCCCGGTGTGCTGCTCCACGAGGGCGAGGACCTCGCGCACGCTGTGCGACTCGCCGGCGCCCAGGTTGAAGATGCCGGCCGGTCGCAGTGCGATAACCCGATCCATGGCTGCGAGGAAATCGGAGCAGTGGAGGAAGTCCTTCCTGGCGGAGCCATCGCCGAACAAGGTGAGGGCATGGCCTTCCATCGCGCAACGCAGGGCGTGCGGAATCAAGCCTTGGGCGCGGGTTTTTCCCACGGAATAACCATAGGGATTGGACAGACGCAGGATGGTGCAGCCCAAGCCGTGGCGGGCGGCGGCGGCTTCGATCATTTCCTCCGCGGCCAGTTTCGCCCGGCCATACCAGCCGAGGGGCCGGCAGGGGTCGGCTTCGCAGCTGGGCCGGCCGGGGGCATTGCCGTAGACCGTGCCGCCCGAGGACAGGAACACAAAATGGGGCCGCTCCGTGGTGTTCAACGTGGTCAGGGCCCCCAGCATGTTTTCCAGCAACGGGAGGTCGTGCTGCCACTCGGAGCGCGGTGGCGTTTCGGACGTGGCGGGAAGCGTGCTCCAGGCCAGGTGCAGCACCGTGTCACCGCCAAGGTAGGTTTCACTGCGCGTCAGTCCGTCCAGCTCCTGAAACCCCGGACTGGCCGTGCGCGAAAACAAAGCGACCTCGTAGGCCGGCGCGCGCAGGTGGGCGGCGAGCAGAGCCGCAAGCCGGCCCCGCCCGCCGGTGACAATGATGCGTTTTGGCCGCATGGCTGGCATGGCGGCTGGACAGTGCCAGCGAAAAGGAGAACTTGGCAAGCGCCTCCATAGCAGTGCCGTCAGGGTGGGTGAAATATTCCCGTGGCGCACGCGAAGTTTTCCAAGGATTTGCCCGATATTTTCCCCGGAGGACATTGCAAATAAATCAATCGTGACCAGACGGGGGTGGAAATTTTGGTTTACATTCGAAACAGGGCTTCATTTCGTCGTTGGGAATCGAATGGACACCCCCACCGTGAGCCCGGCTTGTTCGCGTAAGTCATTTTTCGCCAAATTAGGCGGCCTGCTGGCCGCCGCCGGGCTTGCTCCCGGCCTGCTGGCGAAAATGAATTCCGCCGCGCCGACCACCACCCCGGTCAGCCTCCGTCCCGAGCCCCGCGCCGTGCCGCGACGGGACGGCACCGCCTGAACGCCGCCCCGCGAATTACCCCCGCCGGCCCATGTCGAAGATTTTCCCGAAATCCGCCAACGCGCTGCCGCTGCAGATCGTGATCTTTCTCGCCATTGCCGGCGGCGTCGCAACTGCAGCGGTCACCTATTACAGCACGCCGAAGTATCTCCGGGTCGGTTACCAACCGGTGCAACCCGTGCCGTTCGAACATAGCCTGCATGCCGGCCAGTTGGGCATCGACTGCCGCTATTGCCACGCCTCGGTCGAGAAATCCGCCACCTCGAGCGTGCCCGCCGCGCAGACGTGCATGAACTGCCACAGCATCGTCAAGCCGCAGAGCCCGCTCCTCGAACCCGTGCGCCGCAGCTACGAGACCGGTGAGCCCGTGCCGTGGGTCAAGGTCCATGTCGCACCCGACTACGTCTACTTCAACCACTCCGTCCACGTGAACCGCGGCGTCAGCTGCGTCGAGTGCCACGGCAAGGTCAACGAGATGACCGCCGTCTGGCACGACAAGTCCCACTCCATGGGCTTCTGCCTCGACTGCCACCGCGACCCGGCGAACTATCTCCGCGAACCCAAGGACGTCTTCAATCTCGACTCGCCGACGCTCGCCGCCCAAGGCCGGCTGGAGAAGGCGCATCAAAACATCCGGGACTGGAAGATCATGCCCCCGCAAAGCTGCTCCGGCTGCCACCGCTGATGAAACGGAAATTCGAGCATCCCGCCACTGCCTCGACTGGCCCGCATTACTGGCGCAGCCTCGACGAGCTGGCCGGCACGCCCGGCTTCCGCGAGCAGATCGCACGCGAATTCCCCGCCGGTGCCTCCTCCATCGAGGGGGTGGACCGCCGGCAGTTCATGAAGATCATGGCGGCGTCCTTCGCGCTCGGCGGCCTGGGGCTCGCGGGCTGCCGCCGTCCCGAGGCCAACATCCTCCCCTACGGCCGCTCCGTCGAATACACCGTCCCGGGCCTGCCGCTCTACTTCGCCACGGCGATGCCGCTGCGCAAGTCCGCCCTGCCGCTGCTCGCCGAGACGCACCAGGGCCGCCCGACCAAACTTGAGGGCAACCCCAGCTACGCCCCGCATGGCGGCGCCAGCTCGCTGCTCGCCCAGGCCTCCGTCCTCGATCTCTACGATCCGGACCGCGCCACCGGGCACACGAAGGACGGTCGCGCGCTCAGCACCGCCGAGGTGAACGCACTCCTCGCGCGCATCGCCGCTGATTACGCCGCCGGCTACGGCGAGGGCCTCGCGTTCCTCGCCGACGAATCCGCCTCGCCCACGCGCGCCCGCCTCGTCGCGCAGCTGAAGAAAAAATTTCCCCGCGCCATCTGGGCCGAATACGAGCCGGTGCAGGACGAGCCCCCGCTCGCCGCCGCGCAGGCCGCCTTCGGCCGGAACGTGAAGCCTGTCTACCGCTTGGCCCAGGCGAAGCGCATCGTCAGTCTCGACGCCGATTTCCTCCACGCCGAGGCCGGCGCGCTGCGTCACGCGCGCGAGTTTTCCCAAGGCCGCCGCGTCGCCAGCAAGGACGACCCGATGAACCGCCTCTATGTCGTCGAGAGCGGCTTCACGCTCACCGGCAGCATGGCCGACCACCGCCTGCGCCTCGCCAGCAGCCACCTGCTCGCATTGACCGCCGCGCTGGCCAACCGCGTCCTCGAGACGCAGGATTTCGCGCCGCTCACCCAGGGACTCGACGTCAACCCGCAGTGGCTCGACGAGTGCGCCAAGGATCTGCTGGAGCATCGCGGTGCCAGCCTCGTTGTCGCCGGCGCGCACCAGCCGGTGCAGGTTCATGTGCTCGCCTACGCGATCAACGCCAAGCTGGGTAACTTGGGTCGCACGGTCGAGTTCGTCGAGGTCGGCGACGCGCACGTCTCCACGCTTTCCGCCCTCGCCACGGCCATCAAGGCTGGCTCCGTCAAGACCCTCGTCATCCTTAATGGCAATCCGGTCTACAACGCGCCCGCCGATCTCGACTGGGCTGCGCTCCAGAAATCGGTGCCCGAGGTCATCCGCTATGGCGGCTACCGCGACGAGACTTCCGCCCTCGCCGGCACGCAGCTCGCCGCCACGCACTACCTCGAGTCGTGGGGCGACGCGCGCACGAACGACGGCACCATCGTGCCGATCCAACCGATGATCCTGCCGCTGTTCAACGGCCTGATGGAGGCCGAGCTGCTCGCCCGCGTCGCCGGCGAGGAGACGCCCGACGCCTACGCGCAGGTCTTCACCACCATCGGCCGGCTCACCAGCGGCGACAGCAAGAAGGCGTTCGAGAAATTCCTGCATGACGGGCTGCTGGCGGGCTCGGCTTATCCGGCCGTCGAGGTCGCGTTCGATCTGCAGCGCTCTTCGGTCGTATTCGCCCGCAACCCCGCCTTCGCCGCGCTCTCCCAGGACAACCTTGAGGTCCGCTTCGTCACCGACCACAAGATGGACGACGGTCGCTTCGCCAACAACGGCTGGCTGCAGGAATGCCCCGATCCCATCACCAAGATTGCCTGGGACAACGCCATCCTCGTCAGCCCGCGCCTCGCCAAGGAGCTCGGCATCGCCCCCAAGGGTGGCCAGCCGCAGGTCGCGCGCGTTGAGGAGAACGAGTTCGAGATCGGCAAGGAGAACGATCGCATTTTCGAGGTCGCCGTCAACGGTCGCACCGTCCGCGGTCCGGTGCACATCCAGCCCGGCCTCGCGAACTACACCATCGTCCTCCCGCTCGGTTACGGCCGCAGCACGACCGGCCGCGTCGGCATCGGCGCCGGCTTCAACGCCTACCCCGTCCGCGCGAGCGGCGCCATGGCCTTCGCCGCCGGCGCCAAGCTGCGCGACACCGGCGAGCGCAAGTTGCTCGCCAACGTCCAGGAGCACTGGTCCATGGAAGGGCGCGATATCGTCCGCGAGGCCAACCTCGACGAGTTCCACGAGAACCCCGCGTTCGTCGCCGGCATCGGCATGGAGTCGCATACACCGCCCGTCCTCGGCAAGGACAATGGCCAGCCGCTCGCTTTCGTTGCCAGCACCACGCCCCGCGGCAATTCACTCTACGAGACACCCAACCTCGACGGCCTGCACCAATGGGGCATGTCGATCGACCTGAACACCTGCATCGGCTGCAACGCCTGCGTCGTCGCTTGCCAGGCCGAGAACAACATCCCGATCGTCGGGCGCGACCAGGTCCGCCGCGGCCGCGAGATGCACTGGATCCGGCTCGACCGCTATTACTCCGACGGTCAGGCCGATGCCGAGGCGTTCGGCGCCGAGGGCAACAAGCTGATCCCCGAGGATCCGCAGGTTTCCATGCAGCCCATGACGTGCCAGCACTGCGAACTCGCCCCGTGCGAGGTTGTCTGCCCCGTCAACGCCACCGTGCATGACGAAGAAGGCCTCAACGTCATGGCCTACAACCGCTGCATCGGCACCCGTTACTGCGCGAATAACTGCCCCTACAAGGTCCGCCGCTTTAATTTCTTCGACTGGAACAAGCGCGCGACCGACGCCCTCTATATGGGCCCGCTCGGCCACCAGAGCGAGATGCCCGAGCTGGTCAAGATGGTGAAGAACCCCGATGTCTCCATGCGCATGCGCGGCGTCATGGAGAAGTGCACCTACTGCATCCAGCGCATCCAGCAGGCCAAGATCGCGCAGATCCGCCACGCCGGCGCCAGCGGCGATGTCGTCGTGCCCGACGGCGCCATCAAGACCGCCTGCCAGCAAGTCTGCCCGGCTGAGGCCATTGTCTTCGGCAACATCAAGGATCCGCACAGCCGCGTCTCGCAGCTGAAGTCCCAGCCGCGCGACTATGCCGTGCTCGGCTACCTCAACATCCGGCCACGCACCACCTACCTCGGCAAACTCCGCAACCCGAACCCCCGCATGCCCGACTACAACGAGCTCCCGCTCAGCCGGGTCGAGTATAACAAAAAGAATCATCCCGCGCACGGCGCCGGCCACGGCGCGGAAAAACCCGCGGCGCATGAAGGAGGGCAGGGCTGATGGGCGCGCACCTTGCAGATCATCCGGCGCCCGCGATCCTCGCGGAGGTCCAGCCCGCCTCGCTCCCGCGCAAGGAACTGGTGCACCACGGCCGGGACTTCCATTGGATCACCGAAAAGATCTGCGGCATCGTGGAGGGTCCGACCCCGACGTGGTGGTGGTGGTGCTTTGGTGTCGCCGCGTTCGTGGCGTCTTTCACCGTCGCGGGCCTGACCTACCTCGTCGGCACCGGCGTCGGCGTCTGGGGCCACGCCAACCCGGTCAACTGGGCGTGGGACATCGTCAACTTCGTCTTCTGGATCGGCATCGGCCATGCCGGCACGCTCATCTCGGCCATCCTCTGCCTGCTGCGCCAGAAGTGGCGCACCTCGATCAACCGCGCCTCCGAGGCCATGACGATCTTTGCCGTCGCCTGCGCGGCGATCTTCCCCGTCTTCCACGTCGGCCGCATCTGGATGGCATGGTATCTGTTCCCGATCCCGAACTCCAACTACATCTGGCAGAATTTCCGCTCGCCGCTGGAGTGGGACGTCTTCGCCGTCTCGACCTACGGCACGGTTTCGGTGCTCTTCTGGTATATCGGCCTCATCCCCGACCTGGGCACGCTGCGCGACCGCTTCTTCACCGTTGGGCGTATCTGGCGCGCGCGCATCTACGGTTTTTTCGCCATGGGCTGGCGCGGCTCCAACCGCCACTGGAGTAACTACGAGATGGCCTACCTCATCCTCGCCGGCATCTCGACGCCCCTAGTGCTCTCGGTGCACACCATCGTCTCGTTCGACTTCGCCGTCTCGCTGCTGCCCGGCTGGCACACGACGATCTTCCCGCCGTATTTCGTCGCCGGCGCCATCTTCTCCGGCTTCGGCATGGTGATGACGCTCATGCTGCCGCTGCGCGCCATCTTCCGCCTCGAGGACCTGATCACGCAGTATCACATCGACAACATGTGCAAGATCACCCTCGCGACCGGCACGATGGTGGGCTACGCTTACTCGATAGAGTTCTTCATCGCATGGTATGGCTCGAACCCCTACGAGGGCTTCGCGTTCATCAACCGCGCGTTCGGCCACTACGCCTGGGCCTACTGGATCATGGTCACGTGCAACGTCATTACCCCTCAGTTCTTCTGGTTCAAGGCTGTCCGCCAGAACACCACGCTCGTCTGGTGCCTCGCCATCATGGTCAACGTCGGCATGTGGTTCGAGCGCTTCGTCATCATCGTCACCTCGCTTGCGCGCGACTTCCTGCCGTCGAGCTGGGGCTACTATTCGCCGTCGGTGGTCGAGATCTTCACGTTCTTCGGCACATTCGGCGTGTTCTCCTTCCTGTTCCTCCTCTTCATCCGCTTCGTGCCCATCATGCCGATGTCCGAGGTGAAGGCGGTCACCGCCGCGGCCGATCCGCATGGCCCGCACCCCCACTGAGGAACCCGCCATGGACAAATCCTACGGACTCATCGCCGCCTTCGACACCACGCCCGCGCTTTACCACGCGTGCGAACAGGTGCGCAACGCCGGCTACACGCAGTGGGACGCCCTCACGCCGTTCCCCGTGCACGGGCTCGACGCCGCCATGGGCGTGCGCCGCTCCCGCGTGCCGCGCTTCTCGCTCACCGGCGGCATCATCGGCTTCGCCACCGGCATGTCGCTCATCTGGTGGACCGACGCGTCGGACTACGCGCTGATCGTCGGCGGCAAGCCCTACTTCTCGCCCATGTTCGCCTTTCCCGTGAGCTACGAGTTGGCGATTCTCTTCACCGCTTTCGCCACCATCATCGGCATGTTCCTCGTCAACCGACTGCCGATGCATTACCACCCCGTGCAAAAGGCGTCGCAGTTCGTCCGCGCCATGGACGACCGCTTCTACATCGTGATCGAGGCCAACGACCCGAAATTCAACGTCGCCGCCACGCGCGCCCTGCTCGAGCAGGCCGGCGGCCACGACATCGCGGAGCTGGAGGAATAAAATGCGCCAGGCCTACTACTCGCTCGTCTTCCTCGTCCTGCTCACGGTCTCGATCATGGGCCTCCGCGGCCTGCGCTCGACCTCCGCCCCGATCGAGGTCTTCCCCGACATGGACCGCCAGGCCAAATACAAGCCGCAGGCCGCCTCCAAGTTCTTCGCCGACGGCCGCGCCGACCGCCCCATCCCCGCCGGCACCGTCCCGCACGGCCGCACCGCCGAAGCCGACCCCGCCTTCCTCCGCGCCGACGATTTCCGCTACGCCGGCAAGACCTCCGACGGCTCCTGGGCCCGCGGCTTCCCAAGCGAGGTCAACCGCGAGCTCCTCCAGCGCGGCCGCGACCGCTTCCAGATCTATTGCCTGCCCTGCCACGGTGCGCTCGGCGACGGCAACGGCATCACCCGTGCCTACAACATGGTTGTGCCGAGCTACCATGACGACCGCCTCCGCGCCATGGCCGAGGGCGAGATCTTCAACACCATCACCCACGGCAAGAACACCATGTTCTCCTATGCCGACAAACTCAGTCCCGACGAACGCTGGGCCGTCGTTGCTTACGTCCGCGCGCTCCAACGCGCGGCGCACGGCAGTCTCGCCGACGTGCCGCCCGACAAGAGGGGTGAACTGAAATGAGCGCGCCCGCCCCCATTGCAGCCCCGCGCACCGGCACCGCTCTCGGCATCGGCGCCGCCGGCATCGCGCTGACCGCCGTCGGCGTCTTCGTCTCCGGGCTGGAGAAAGCCGCCACCTCGTGGCTCATCGCGCTGACCTTTTGGATCGGCATCGGCATCGGCATGCTGCTGCTCGTCATGATCCATCACATCTTCGATGCCGGCTGGTCCACCGTCATCCGCCGCCAATACGAGCACGCCCTCGCCGCCTTCAAGTGGCTTGCGCTCCTCTTCGTGCCGCTCCTCCTGCTCGCGTGGCTCCAGCCCGGCCTCATCTGGGGCTGGATGAACCTCGCCACGCCGCTCCACGACGGCCACGGCACTGTTGGCACCGACGTCCTTTACCTGAAAAAATCCGGTTTCCTGAACCGTGACATGTTCACCGGCTGCACCGCCGCCTTTTTCGGCATCTGGATCGGCCTCTCGTATTTTTTCCGCCGCAATTCCTTCAGCCAGGACGGTGACGGCGACGTGAAATGGACGCTCTCCAACCGCAAGTTCGCCGCCGCCGGCCTCCCGCTCACTGCCCTTTCGCTCACCTTCGCCATCATCTTCTGGGTGAAGTCGCTCGAGTATCACTGGTTCTCCACGATGTATGGCGTGTGGTTCTTCGCCGGCTGCATGCGCGCTGCGCTGTCCACGGGCGTCATTATCATGGTCTGGCTCTGGAACCGCGGCGACTACCGCGGCATCCTCAACAACAACCATCTCCACTGCATCGGCCAGCTCATGCTCTCCTTCACGGTGTTCTGGGCCTACGTGACCTTCTCCCAGTATTTCCTCATCTGGAACGCCAACGTCCCCGAGGAAACATTCTGGTATAACCTTCGCGAGATGAACAACAGCGACGGCCAGCCCAACCAGTGGAAATGGGTCGGCCTGACGCTGCTCTTCGGGCACTTCTTCCTGCCGTTCCTGCTCCTCCTCTGGTATCCGCTCAAGCTCAGCAAAAAATGGATCCCGCGCGTCGGCGCCTGGATCATCTTCATCTTCTTCCTCGACCTCTGCTACAACATCATGCCGGCCTTCAAGGACCACCACGGCGACCCCGAGCCGTTCCTCCAGCCCGGCCTCCTCTGGACCCTCGCCGCCACGGCTGGCATCGGCGGCGTCTGCGTCTGGGCCTACCTTCGCAGCTTTGCCACGACCAAGCTCATCCCGATCCGCGATCCGCGCATTGTCGAATCCCTCACCCACCACGAGGCCAATGCCCCATGAGCGCCCCCGCCGCCAACTCCACCTTCCCGCAGCGCACACCCAAGTTCACCACGGTGGTCGTCCTCGTCTGCTTTGCCCTCTTTGCCTGGCTGGCCTACCGATTCTACGTTCCGCACGCCGCTGACATCGCCAAGGTCGAGGGCGTGCGCTCGCCCGACGACCGCAAAAAAATCCTCACCGAGCTCCGCGCCCTGGAACCGGCCGCGAACAGCTACGGCTGGGTCGATCAGAAGGCCGGCATCGTTCGCCTGCCCGTTGACCGCGCCATGGAACTCATCATGCAGGAGCACGCCCGGAAGTAACCCGCCGATGAACTCCCCCGCCCAACCCAACCGCTCCGAGCAAATGGAGATCGACGCCTCGGCCAAGTGGCCGGTGCTCGTCCTTTTCGGCTCCGCGGTGGTCTGGCTCATCCTCGGCGGCGCGCTTCAGCTCATCGCCGCGATCCAGCTCCATACACCATCTTTTCTGGCCGACTGCGAATGGTTCACGCACGGCCGCGTCGCGCCTGCCGCGCAGAACGCCCTCGTCTATGGCTGGGGCTTCAACTCCGCCCTCGGCTTCGGTCTCTGGCTGATGGCCCGCCTCTCGTTCGCGTCGCTCCGCCACGGCGGCTGGCTTATCGTCGCCGCCAAATTCTGGAACCTCGGCGTCCTGCTCGGCGTCGCTGGCATCATGACGGGCGCCTCGACCTCCTTCGAATTGCTCGAGATGCCGCGCTTTGTCACGCTGCTCCTGCTCGGTTCCTACGGACTCATGGGCGCGTGGCTGGTCACGACCTTCACCCTCCGCAACACCGAGAACACCTACGCCTCGCAGTGGTATCTGTTCGGCGCCGTTTTCAGCTTCCCGTGGCTCTACACGCTTGCGCAGGTCATGCTCTTCACGGCGCCCGTCCGTGGCACGCTGCAGGCCGTCGTCGATGCGTGGTATGTCAGCGGGCTTTACGGCCTGGGGTTCGTCCCCGTGGCGCTCGCCGCCGCCTATTATTTCCTCCCGAAAATCCTCGGCCGGCCCGTCGCCAACTACTACCTCGCGCCGACAGCCTTTTGGTGGCTGTTCTTCGCCACGGCCTTCACCGGCGGTTCACGCCTCATCGGTGGCCCGGTGCCCGCGTGGCTCGCCACCACCGGCGCGGTGGCCAACTTCTTCCTCATCGTGCCGGTCGTCATCATCGCCCTCAACCTCTTCGGCACGCTCCGCGGCGCGGCGACTGGCAGCGTCACGGTGCGGTTCATCCGCTGGAGCCTGTTCGCCTTCCTCGCCGCCTCGCTGCTCAACTTCGCCCTCTCGCTCCGCGGCTTCGCGATCACGGCGCAGTTCACGCTCATCACCGCGCTGCGTGACTGGCTCCTCCTCTACGGCTGCTTCTCCACCGCGATGTTCGGCGCCGCGTATTTCATCGTGCCGCGCCTGACCGGCCACGCCTGGCGCTCGTCCGCGCTCATCACCGCCCACCTCGGCGCCACCGCCCTCGGCCTGCTCCTCATCACCGCCACGCTCGGCTGGGCCGGCTGGGAACAGGGCCGGATGCTCAATCACGCCGCCACTTCCTTTACCGACATCACGAAGGCGCTCACCCCGTGGTTCACCGCGTATTCCGTCGGCCTTATGCTTCTCACCATCGGCCACCTCGCTTTCTTCGTGAACTTCTTCTGGTCGCTCGGCGCCCGCTGCCCCGTCACCGGTGACGCCACCCCGGCGGTCTTCCGCGCGCCTCCGGCCATGGAGGTGCCCTCCGCATGAAAAACGGACTGACCATCTTCGCCGGCATCTTCGCCATCGTCGCCGCCTCGTGGGCCGGCCTGCTCCTCACCGCGCACCGCCAATATGGCGGTCTCGCGCAGTATGTCGATGCCCTCGACGGCAACGCCTATCCGCTCCCGCTCTCCGGCCTCGCCGACCAGGGCCGCCTGGTCTACGAGGACCTCGGTTGCGCCACCTGCCACACCCAACAGGTGCGCCGCGCCGATTTCGGCGCCGACCTCGACCGCAAGTGGGGCGAACGCCAGAGCTACGCGCGCGACTACATCCGCGAAAAGACCGTCCACCTCGGCGACTCGCGCCTCGGTCCCGACCTCCGCAATGTCGCCGCCCGCGGCTACGTCGACGGCACCTTCCTCTACAAGCTTCTCTACGCGCCGCACTCCGTCGCGCCCGGCACCAACATGCCGGCCTACCCGTTCCTCTTCGATGTCCGCCGGGTCAACCCCGGTCAGGCCTCGCCCCTCGCGCTGCCGTTCACCGGCCGCTTCGCCCCGCCCGCCGGATCGGAGGTCGTGCCGACCCGCCGCGCCGTGGCCCTCGCCGCCTACCTGCTCAGCTTGAAGGACACCTACGACTATCCCGTGGAGCGCGCCAAGAATACGCCGCCCGCTCCCGAGAAGAAAGGGGAACACTGAGATGAACGCCGCCCCCGACCATCTCTCCGGCGTCGAGCAGTCCGGTGCCACCGACGACAGTCTCCAGCACGTGCACGAGCACCTGCTGCACCACAAACCGGAGAAACCCCACGGCTACTCCGCCACGCCGCTCCTGCTCCTCGGCCTGATGTGCACCGTGGTCTTCTTCGGCTCCATCTACCTCGCGCACTACTCGGCCCGCTTCGACCCGCTCGCCTACAACGAGAACGCCAAGCCGTCCTCCGGAAAGATCGAGCCGCCCGTTGTCACGCCCGCCATGCTCGGCCGGCGTGTCTACAACAATACCTGCATCACCTGCCACCAAACCAACGGCCAGGGTCTGGCCGGCGTCTACCCGCCGCTCGCCGGCTCCGATTGGGCGCAGGGCAGCGAGGAGCGCATCATCCGCATCGTGCTCCACGGCCTCAACGGCCCCCTCACGGTTTCCGGCAAGGAAATCAGCAGCGCCATGGCCCCGCTCGGCACCGTGCTGAAGGACGACCAGATCGCCAACGCCCTCACCTACGTCCGCCAGGAATGGGGCAACAACGCCCCCGAGGTGAAGCCTGAGACCGTCGCCCGCATCCGCGCCGAGACCGCCAGCCGCACGCAGCCGTGGACTGCCCCCGAGCTCCTCAAGCTCGGCAACTGATCTCTTTCACCTGACGCCAATCCTCAAGGCCGGGCCCCAAGCCCGGCCTTTATTTTTAGTATTTCGCAGAGACCGCGTGAAATTTCAGCCCTGCTTGAAGGGATTCATTCCGCCGAAGTTCGGCATCTCGAATTTCTGAAAACCATCGGGCGGAGCGAAGAGTGAGTCCGGCAGCGGGCCGGGCTCGATCTTGGTCGTGTCCATCCGGAAAGTCTCCTTGCCGCCCGTGTTGCGCCCGATGACCCGGAGCGGGAAAAATCCCTGCTTGCCCTTGATCGCCTGTTCCCAGCCGGACGGAGAGGACTGGCGGCCTCCGTGTCCACCACCCATCATTCCGCCCATCATGCCGCCGCCCCCGCTCAGTCCCATGAACATGCCGAGCTTGTCGGTCACCCACATCTCCACCGTCTCCTTGCCATCTTGCGTGAGGTATTGCTCGCAGAGATAGCCCAGGATCGTCTCGGTCTTTCCGGTTTTCTCGACCTTTTGCGTGTGGTCGCCGGCCGGCTGCCCGGCCGGGGCCGTCATCGCCTTCATGGGCATCACCATAAACATCGATTGCTCGGGCATCAGCATGATCATCTCCTGCCGGCCCCAGTTGAAAATGATCGCGGCGCTGCCGGATTCCTCGACCTTCGGCTCCATCCGGACCAGACCTTCCTTCATCGCATAATCAACAATGACGGCCTTTTCCCGTCCCGATTTCATGTTCAGAGTAATGCGGCCCTCGAAGGTATCCGCGGAAAACAATTGGGGCGCGACCATCAGAGCAGCGAGGAGGGGGAAGAGGCGGAGCGTTTTCATGATGCAGAGCTTACCGCCGACATGGTTTCACTCAAGCCGGCATTCATCCCACCTTGCATCTTTGTCGCCACATACTTATCGTCGGGAAGTTCTCACGTCATACCCGCCGAGTCCAAGATCACGTGCCCGACCCCGGCTGTTTCAATTCTTCTTGGATGTATTTGCCGCGGCTGGCTGGGGCGGTATCCGCCCGTCGGGCTTGGCTACCTGCGCCTGCGAATAATTGGCGGGCAGAAGAAAGAGAGGATCCGGGATGTGGGTTCGCCTGATACTGGTGGCCTCCATGCGGAACAACTCCTTGCCACTGTCATCGCGACTGACCACCCGCAGCGGGAAACATCCGCTCCGACAGTAGATTGGCGCCAGCCACGTGTCCTTCAAGACGACCGTGCCCGCACCAACCCCAATAAACCCGCCCAAGCCATCGGTCAGCCAGAGTTCGGTGGTGTTACCTTTTTCCTTCAGGAGATACTGCCGGCAAGGGTAGTTTAGAATAAACTCGGTCTTACTGGTGTCATCCAAGCCGGCGATTTGCCCGGGTTTCAAACCTGGGGAGGGCGGCAGAATCTTGGTGGGATCTGTGATCCTAAAATAGCGTTCCTGCGCGTGCAGTAGCACGATCATTTCCCGGGTATCGACATTCATGACGGTGCTCGTGATTGCCTTTTCCAAATGCACGCGCACCAACCGCCCCTTGATCATGTAGTCGAGTGCCTGGGGAGGCTCTTGGCCAGAATCCACGGTCAGAGTCACATATCCCTCGAAAGCGGAGGCGGCGAACAGCGCGGGAGCGAGCAGCAGGCCGGCGAGAGCGAGCAGACGGGAAAAAAATTTCATCACTTCAAACTATTGCCCCGACCGGCGGGCACAAGCTGCGAGTAACATGGAAACGGCATTGCCTCCCGCCATCCGTCGCGGAATCCTCCCGCCATGCCCACCGGATTCAAGATCACGCGCACGGTCGAGTTCGCCGAGACCGACATGGCCGGCATCATGCATTTCTCGAATTTCTTCCGCTGGATGGAGGCCTGCGAGACGGCGCTCTACCGCCGGCTCAAGCTGCCGCTCATCTCCTTCGCCCCGGGGCAGGTCGTCGGCTGGCCACGCGTCCGCGTCCTGTGCGAGTTCCACGCGCCGCTGCGGTTCAGCGACACGGTGGAGGTGCGGCTTTACCTGAAGGAAATCCGCACCCGCGCGGTCGTCTACGCGTTCCATTTCCACAAGCTCGTCCAGGGCCGGCCGCAGGCGCGGCCCTGTGCCCGCGGCGAGGTGACGGCGGTCTGCGTGAAGCCGGCCGGCACGGCGGGTGGCATGGTCTCGGCGCCGATCCCGCGGGCGGTGCGCGCCAAGCTCAAGGCCGCGGCGCGGCCCGTCCCCACGAGATAATCACGCCTCGACGGCGAAAATCGCTACGGCTTCGGTCTTCCCCTTGACGGTCACGTTGCCGAGGGCGCGCACTGGGCCGGCGTTGCGGGCGGCGCGCACCGTGGCCTCGCTGGTAATCACCTGGGTCTGGTAAACGGTTTCCTTCGTCAGGGCCTCGAGCCGCGCGGCGAGGTTCACGCCGTCGCCGATCACGGTGTAATTGAGCCGGGTCTTCGAGCCCATGTTGCCGGCGACGACACGTGCGGTGTTGATGCCGACGCCGATTGCCAGCGCCGGCCGGCCCTCGGCGACCAGCTCGCGGTTGAGCTCGGCCAGCGCCGCTGCCATCCCGCGTGCGGCGGCCAGCGCCTGCCCCGCCGCATCAGGGCTCGCCATCGGTGCGCCGAAGAGCGCCATAATCGCGTCGCCGATGAACTTGTCGATGACGCCGCCGTGCCGCTCGATGACCGCGCTCATCCGGTCGAGGTAACGGTTGAGGAGTGCGAGCACCTCAGCGGGTGGCAGTTTTTCACTGAGCGCGGTGAAGTCGCGCAGGTCGGAGAACAGGACGGTGACCTCGCGCTCCTCGCCGCCCAGCCGGACCTCGGAGCGTAGCAGTTGCGCGGCGATCTCGGGCGAGACGACCTTGCCGAGCAAGTCGCGCACGCGGTCGCGCTCGGCGAGACCAAGGGTCATCTGGTTGAACGCCGCGGCCAGCTGGCCGAGCTCGTCTTCCCGCCGCAGGTCGAGCTGCTGGGTGTAATCGCCGGCGGCGACCAGTCGCGTGTGCGCGGCCAGCACGCGCACGGGTTGGCTGACCCCGCGCGCGATCCACAGCGCCGCCACGGTAGCGATGGCCAGCGCCGCGAGTGAAATGAGCAGGATAAAATTTTCCAGCTCGCGCGCCTGCGCCAGCTCGGCGCTGAGCGGCCGTTGGAGCACGACCGCCACGGGCTCGTCGCCAAGCATCTCCTGCGATTTGAAGAGCGTGACGTAACGCTCGCCGGACAGCTCCAGGATGCCAAGGCGGTTCTGCGCGCGGTGGTTGTCCCGGACCGCTTGGGCGACAAGGCCGGCCTCTCTCGCGGGCAGGGTAGAGGCGAGCACGCGGGGCCGGGCGACGTCCTGGGTCGAGACGAAGGTCGCGTCCAGCCGGGTGGTGTTCTTAATCTGCTGCGCGAAGGCGTGGTCAAGTGGGAAGGCCAGCCCAAACCACGCGGCGATTTCGGGGTAGGGGGCGTAGAGCGGCACGACCACGAGGACGTGCAGTTCGCGATTGAGATAAGCGAAGCCGCTGGCTTGGGGCAGGCCGTCGCGGGTGGCGAGCTGGATGAGGTAGGCGAACGGCCCGCGGTTCTCGTTGTCCATCGCGATGTCGCTGTTGGCGAGCAGCTGCTGGTCGGAGTCGAACAGCGCGATCACCGGAGCGCCGACGCGGCCGGTGTAACTTTGGAGGCTCGAACCGAGCGTTCGGGCGTCGGGGTGCTCGGCGAGCAGCACCTGGCGGATGGCGTAGTCGCCGCTCAGCACGCTCGCACTGCGCGCGAGGAACTCGACGCGCTGCCGCGTCGCTTCGTCGAAGATGCGAGCGCCGAGTTCGAGGTTTTGCTCGCTGTGCGCAAGCGCATTGGACTGGTTGGCGCGTGAGACGAGCAAATAGGTGGTCGCCAGCGCGGCGAAAAGAAGGCCGAGCAGCAGCGTGAGCAGCCGGAGGCTGAAGCGGCGGAAACGGGGAAGGCGTAGGCTCAAGGGGCTGGTGCTAGTAGCCGGTCGCCTTGGCGCCGGGGGCGCGGCGGATGCGACGGTCGGGTTTCAACTGAAGTGTGAAGTCCAGCGGAGTGACGCCGCCTTCACCGAGCGAGAGTTCGCTGGTCAGCAGCGCGGCGAGCCGCGGATGCCAGATTTCCAGCCGGTAGCGGCCAGGCGGAGCAGTGAGTGCCACGCTGCCCGGCGAACCGGTCTTGGCGAAATAGGGCGTGGGCACTACGACGAGGTAGGCCAGCATCCAGTCGTGGATGTTGCAGCCGAGCGTAACCAGGCCGGGCTGATCAAAGACGATGCGTTCGGCCTGTCCTGGGCTGTAGAGCGGCAGCTCGAATTTCTTCGGCTTGGAGAGCGAGTAGACGTGGTGCAGCACCTTGTCGCGATTGGGGAACACCACGGTGGAGCCTGCCTGCACGGCGGTGACAAACGGCGTGAACTGTTCGCCCTGCTGCACGATTTCGGGCGGCGGGGCGGAGGTGACGGCCAGTGGTGCGGCGTCGAGTGGCACGAGCGACACCACGGCGTCTTCCACAGGCGCGCCCTTGCCATCGATGAGATTCACCTGCAGCCCGGCCCCGCGGACCGGTGGCGCACCGGCGGCCAGCAGCGCGAACAATAGCAACGGCAGGGAGCGGGGCATGCGGTGGATTAAAACCGGTGCACGAGGCCAAGCGACCACAAATCCGTATCGTAGCGCACGCCGACGCGGTTGATGACCTTCACCGTTTCGTAGCGCAGTGGCAGCGAGGTATTCGGGCCGAGCGTGACGGTGAGTTGCACCCACCAGAAGTCGGCATCGCAGTCGATCCGGTAGGCCACCCAGCCGGGGCCGAAGGTGTTCGAGATCTCCCACGGGATGCGGTTGTAATAGTTGGCGATGGCGGGACCGAAGCCGCCATCGAGAGCTGTGTCGTAAATGTCGTAACGGGCGTTGGCGGTCAGCTGTCCCCACAGCCGGCGCGCACCCAGGCCGAGCTGCCAGCGCTCGGACAGATCCCAGGTGCTCTCAAGCGAGAGGCTGCGGTGATCGACCTCAAAGGCCTGGTGCGAGGCGAAATATTTCTCCCATTCGCCCCCGGCGGCGACTCGCCAGAATTCGGTCAGGCGCCGGCTGAGCGTCAGTCCGGCCCCGGCTTGCCAGCCGCTGCGGCCGCCCTCGCGCACGGCGCAGCCGGTCAGTCCGCCGTGGAAATCGAGCACCGGCGCCAGCGGACCGAGCCCAAATTTGCGCCGCAACTGTGCATGCAGCCCGCCGTGGAGGCTGTCGAGACCGGTGAATTTCGGCACCCAGTTCGCCCCCGCCTCGCCGGACAGAAACAGCTGCCATTCGCGGGTCAGCGGGCGGGCTTGCAAAGCGGTGACGGTCGCGGCGTAGGCAGCAGCGCTTTTCCGGGAAGGGGCAAAGGAAGTGCGGCTGAGATTTTTCACCCAACTGGCGTCGATCTCGGCACGGAATTCCAGCGCAGGCAGACTCGGGGCGCAAAGCTGGGCGAGACAGGCCCCGAGTGTGGACAGTGCAACGATCTTCCTCATAGCAGTGCTTGTAATTTCTTCCAGACAGTCTCCGCCACGATCCGGTGACCTTCGGCGGTCGGGTGGATGCCATCGGGCTGGTTCAGCTCCGGCCGGCCGCCGACGTTCGCAAGGAGCAAAGGAATCAACCCGACTTTGTTTTTCTCCGCCAGCGCCGGGTAGATGTTGGCGAACTCGCGCGTGCGCTCGTCGCCCAGGTTTGTGGGGATTTGCATGCCGGCGAGGACGATTTGCGCGGCGGGCAGCTTTGCCCGCACACGGTCGATGATGGCCTGCAGATTGGCACGGGTCTCGGCCGGCGCGAAGCCGCGCAGGCCGTCGTTGCCGCCGAGCTCGATGACGATGAGGTCGACACGCTGCCGCAGGATCCAGTCGAGCCGGCGCAGGCCGCCGGCGGTGGTCTCGCCACTCAGCCCGGCGTTGACCGTCCGCCACGGCAACCGGGCGGCGGCGATTTTCTGCTGGATAAGGGCGGGGAAGGCCTGGTCGGGATCGAGCCCGTAGCCGGCGGTGAGGCTGTCGCCGAAAAACACGAGGGTGCGCGTCTCAGCCGCCGGCGCCGCGAGCGTCAGAGTCGCGCCAGCCAGCAGGAAAATCAGCCGCCCAACCCGCGGGTTGACCCGCCGGACAAACAGCTTGGCTCTTTCGGCAACGCTGGCTCTGCTAGGCGGCATCGTGTGTCCTCTATGAGTGTCCAAAGCATCCTAAAAGTCCAGCACCTGACCAAGATTTACGCGACCGCCTCCGGCTCGCTGACAGTCCTGCACGGCGTGGGCTTCGACCTCTCCGCCGGCTGCACCTGCGCCATCGTCGGCCCCTCGGGCAGCGGCAAGACCACGCTGCTCGGCCTCTGCGCCGGCCTCGACCAGCCCACCGCCGGCACCGTGGAGTTGGACGGGCGCGACATCGGCAGACTTACGGAGGACGAGCGGGCGCTCATCCGCAACGAGTGCGTGGGCTTCGTCTTCCAGAATTTCCAGCTCATCCCCACACTGACTGCCCGGGAAAACGTGCTGGTGCCGCTCGAGCTGCGCGGCGGCGTGGTGCGCGAGCAGGACGCCGTCGAGCTGCTTGCGCGCGTGGGCCTCGGCGACCGGCTGGACCATTACCCGGCGCAGCTCTCGGGCGGCGAGCAGCAGCGGGTGGCGCTGGCGCGCGCCTTCAGCAACCGGCCGCGCCTCCTCTTTTGCGACGAGCCGACGGGCAACCTCGACGACGACACCGCGCACGCGATGGTCGACCTCATCTTCGGGCTCAACCGCGAACGCGGCACCACGCTCGTGCTCGTGACCCACAACCTCGATCTGGCGCGCCGCACCCAGCGCATCCTCCGCCTGCGCGGCGGCGCGGTGGTCGCCGACGAGCCGACCGGTGCCTGACCATGGGCTTCATCTTCAAAATGGCCTGGCGGGACACGCGCGCGAGCCGGCGCCGGTTGCTGCTATACTCCTTGGCCATCGTGCTCGGCGTGGCGGCGCTCGTGGCTGTGGGCGCGTTGCGCGACAATCTCCGCGGCGCCATTGAGGAACAGACCAAGGGGCTGCTCGGCGCCGACCTCGTGGTGACCTCGCGCGCCCGGTTGACGCCCGAGGTGGAGACCTTCATCAAGGGCCTCGGCGGCGAGCAGGCACGCGAGACGGCGTTCAACTCCATGCTCGTCCTGCCGGCGCCGCAGCGCGGCACCCGGCTCGTGTATGTGCGGGCCATCGAAGGCGGGTTTCCTTTCTACGGCGAATTCACGACGCAGCCAGCTGGCGCGCGTGCCGCGCTGGCGCACGGCCTGAACGCTGTGCTGGAGGAGAGCCTGCTCGTGCAGTTTGGCCTGGCGGTGGGCGACAAGGTGCGGCTGGGCAGCGCGGAATTCATCGTCGCGGGCGCGCTGCAAAAAGTGCCCGGCGAGTCGGCGGCGGTGGCGACGCTGGCTCCGCGGGTGTTCATTCCGTTGGCGGCAGTCACCGGCACCGGCCTGCTCCGTGAGGGCAGCCTGTCGCGGCACCGCACTTACTTGAAATTTCCGCGAGAATTCGACGTCGAGAAACTTGTGGCGGACCTGCGCGGCCGTTTCCGCGAGCTGCGATTGGGATTCGACACGGTGGAGGAGCGCAAGCGCGAGCTCGGACAGTCGATCCGCAACGTAAATTCATTTCTCAGCCTGGTCGGCTTCGCGTCACTCTTCCTCGGTGCGATCGGCGTAGCGAGCGCGATCCATGCGCACATCAGCCAGAAACTACCGACGGTGGCGGTGCTGCGCTGCCTCGGTGCGTCGGCGCGGACGAGTTTTTCCATTTACTTGCTGCAGGGACTGGGGCTCGGGTTCGTCGGCGCCGGGCTCGGCGCGCTGCTCGGGCTGGCGGTGCAAGTGGCGCTGCCGTATCTGGTGAAAGATTTTCTGCCATTCACCTTCGAGTTCTTCATCTCGTGGGCGGCGACCGGACGCGGTTTCGGGGCCGGGCTGGTGGTGTGCGGGCTGTTCGCGCTGTTGCCGTTGCTTCAGGTGCGCCGCGTGTCGCCGCTGCTGACGCTGCGCTCGGCGTTCGCCGAGGGGACGGGGCTCCGGCGCGATCCGTGGCGCTACGCGCTGCTGCTGGTGATCGTCGCGCTGATCTTCGGCTTTGCCATCTGGCAGGCCGAGCGCTGGCAGTGGGGCGTGGGTTTCGCAGTGGCGCTGCTGGCAGGCTTCGGTGTGTTAGCCGGCGTGGCGAAGCTCGTCGCGTGGCTCGCGCGTCGGTTCACGCCGCGACAGCTGCCTTTCGCGTGGCGGCAGGGGCTGGCCAATCTCCACCGGCCGAACAACCGCACCGTGCTGCTGCTCGTCTCGCTCGGCATGGGCACATTCCTGATGCTCACGCTTTACCTGACGCACGACACGCTGCTGAGCCAACTGCGCCTGGCCGGCGGCAACGACCGGCCGAACCTGATGCTCTTCGACATCCAGGACGACCAAGTGGAGCCGCTGAAGAAATTGCTCGCGGTCGGCGGCACACCGGTGCGGCAGCAGGCGGCCATCGTGACCATGCGCATCGCGGCGCTGCAGGGCAGGCCGGCGGGCGAGATCCTAAAGGATACGCGCTCGCGCATCCCCTCGTGGACGCTGCGGCGCGAATACCGCTCGACCTACCGCGGCGGACTGAGCGACACCGAAAAGGTGGTCGCAGGAAGTTTCACCGCGCGGGCGGAGCCGGGCGCGGCGCGCGTGCCGGTCTCGGTCGAAGAGAGTCTCGCGCGGGACTTGCAGCTCGGGGTCGGCGACAAAATCGATTTCGACGTGCAGGGCGTGGTGATGCCGGCGGTCGTGGGCAGCCTGCGACAGGTGGACTGGCAGCGGATGCAGCCGAATTTCTTCATCGTCTTTCCAGAGGGCGTGCTGGAGAGCGCGCCGAAGTTCCACGTCGTGGCGCTGCGCGCGGCGACGCCGGCCGACTCGGCGCGCGTGCAACAGGCGGTGGTGCGCGAATTCCCGAACGTGTCGGCCATCGACCTCGCGCTCATCATGCAGACCATCGACGGAGTTTACGCGAAGGCGTCGTTCGTGGTGCAGTTCCTGGCGCTGTTCACGGTGGTGACGGGCGTGGTGGTGCTGGCGGGGGCGGTGCTGATCGGCCGGCACCAGCGCGTGCGCGAGAGCGTGCTGCTGCGGACGCTCGGGGCGACGAAGGCGCAGGTGAACCGCATCATACTGGCGGAATATCTCGCGCTCGGCACGCTCGGGGCGGCAGTGGGCGCGTTGCTGGCGGTGGGCGCCAACTGGGCGCTGGCGCATTATGTCTTTTCCCTCAAATGGGTGAACCCGTCTCCTCTCGTGCTGCTGACCGGCTGGGCGGCGGTGGCGGTGGTAACGGTGGTGACCGGCCTGCTTTCGAGCCGGGGCATCTGCGATCACCCGCCGCTAGAGGTGCTGCGGCAGGAGACCTGACCATGGCGCGCTACCTGGTTTTCCACTACACATTGCGCGACGCGGCGGGGCGGGTGCTCGACACCACCCGCGGCGGGGAGCCACTGGGGTTCGTCGCCGGGACGGGGCAAATTATTCAAGGACTGGAGGTGGAGCTCGGGACGATGGCGGCAGGGGAGCAGCGGCGGGTCGTTGTGCCACCGGAATGCGGATATGGCTTGCGCGAGGCGGAGCTGGTGCAGCGGGTGCCGCGCGCGCAGCTGCCGGTGGACAAGGCGCGGGTAGGGGACCGGTTCCAGACCGGGCCGGACCGGCAGGCGCCGGTGGTGACGGTGCTGGCCGTCGAGGGCGACGAGGTGCTGCTCGATGCCAACCATCCGCTAGCCGGACAGGAGCTGCATTTCGAAGTCGAGCTGGTGACGGAACGTGCGGCGACAGCACAGGAGATTGCGCAGGCCGGCGGGTCGGATTGATGGGATTGCCACGGGGAGAAACGCTGCGGTAGTCTGAATGGCATGAGAATCCTCGGCATCGACATCGGCGGTTCGGCGCTCAAGGGCGCACCAGTCGACACGCGCACGGGCCGGCTGCTGGCGGAGCGTCACCGGGTGGAGATCGAGTCGCCCTGTCCGCCAGCGCAGGCGGCTGCGGCGGCGCGTGAGATTGCGCGGCATTTTCGCTGGCGGGGCCCGGTGGGCATCGGCTTTCCCGGCGTGATGCAGCGGGGTCGCGTGAAATTTCTCGGCAACTTGGGACAGGAGTGGGTAGGGGTGAATGCGGAAAAGCTTTTCGCGCGGGCCACCGGTTGCGGGGTGACGGTCATCAACGACGCCGATGCGGCCGGACTGGCGGAGATGCGTTTCGGCGCCGGGCGCGGGCACCGCGGCAGCGTGCTGCTGCTCACTGCGGGCACGGGCATCGGCTCGGCGCTGTTTCATGACGGCCGGCTGTTTCCGAACACGGAATTCGGGCATGTGCCGGTGCGGGGGCGCTCCGGGGAGAAATTTTTCGCGGCGGCGGTGAAAACCCGGCGGCACCTGACGTGGAAGCAATGGGCGGGCGGGTTCGGCGGTTATGTGCGATTACTGGAACGACTGTTGTGGCCGGAGCTGATCATCATTGGCGGCGGCGTGAGTGCGAAGAGCGGGAAGTGGTTCAAGTATCTGCGCCTGCGCACACGCGTGGTGCCGGCGAAATTGCACAACGAGGCCGGCATTGTGGGCGCGGCTCTGGCTGGATCCGGGGGCCGCCGGTAGCCGGATGGCGGATGTTCCGTGCCGCTGGACGCATGTGGGATGCGGTTTGACTTGCCCAAGTGCTGCTTTATCCACTTGAAAAGATCAGTCCCTACCACAACTGGATAGCCATGCAGCAGCTCTCGAGATATACGAAATGGGCGGCCTATATCGCCGTTTGCGCTTTCGTCGGCCTGATGTTGTCGTTGGAATTGTTTTTCAACTGGCGCGTCGACATGCTGAGCGCCGGCAAGGCGCCAACGATCGATTTCATCAATCTGGCCATCCCCCAATTCGGCCGGGCCCTGATGTGGGCAGTGCTGGGACCGTTCATCCGGCAGATGTGGCTCAAGGTCCCCCTCCATCGCGGCCGCTGGTTTGGTGGGGTGGGATTTCATCTGGGCATGAGCTTTGTGGTGATGGCGACCTTCTTTCTCGGCCGCATGGGCACCTACACGATGTTATGGGGCAACTCCTCGGGCAAAGGATTCTGGACAATGGCAGTGCAATCGTTTTACGGCCGCAACCTCATCGATATGGCGTATTACTGGGCGGTGATCGGAGTAAGTTACGGAATTCAAATGCGGGAAAAATATTCACGGGAAGCACTCAAAGCATCCCAGTTTGAGTCGCGGCTGATGGAGGCCGAGCTCAAGGCGCTCAAGCAGCAGCTCAACCCGCATTTCCTGTTCAACACCATGAACACCATCGCCGTGCTCGTGCGGGAGCACAGGAACAGCGAAGCCGTCACCCTGATCGCCCGCATCAGCGCGCTGCTGCGGATGGCGCTCGAGAACACCGGGGTGCAGTTGGTGCCGCTGCATCAGGAGCTCGATTTCCTCACCCGCTACTTGGAAATCCAACAAACGCGTTTCGGCGACCGGCTGCAGTTCAAGCTGGAGGTGAGTCCCGAAGCCATGAACGCGATCGTCCCCAATCTGATCCTGCAGCCGCTCGTGGAGAATGCCGCCCTCCACGGTATCGCGCCCATGGCCAGACCTGGCTGCATCCAAATCAGCGCGCAGGTGCGAGCCAATCGCCTTGAGATCCAGGTGCGGGATGACGGTTTGGGCTTTGAGCAAAACGGGGGGGGACCCATCCTGGAGGGGATCGGGTTGACCAACACCCGGGTGCGCCTGACCCACCATTACGGGCCTGATTACCAGCTGGTGCTCAAAAGCGAGAAGGGGCGGGGAGTGACAGCCAGTTTGGTGCTACCCTGTCACACTCCTGCGGCCCCGGCTTACCACGCCGCCTAAGGCCAGCAGACATGTCCGCCGCCAAGATTCGCGCCCTGATTGTCGATGATGAACCGACCGCGCGCCGCGGCATCCGTTTGCTGCTGGAACAGGACCCTGATGTGATCGTGACGGGAGAAGCCGCCTCGGGCACTGAGGCGGTCAAACGTATCCTGGCGGACAAACCCGACCTGGTTTTTCTCGACGTGCAGATACCCGAAATGGACGGTTTTCACGTCCTGCAGACCGTCAACGGCCGGCACGCCCCCGCCATCATCTTTGTCACGGCCTTTGACGAACACGCCCTGAAGGCGTTTGAGGTCAACGCCGTCGATTACCTGCTGAAACCTTACGACGACGAGAGATTCTGGGCTGCAGTCCGGCGGGCGAAGGCGGAACTGCAACATCGGCAAACCGACCAACTCGGCGCCAAACTCAACCAACTGCTGGCGTATTTTCAGACCAGCGGCGAGGCGCCAGCTGCGGCCTCCGGGTGGGACAGTGGTGCGACCGACCGCATCTTGCTCAAGTCAGGCGGGGAAATCTTCTTCCTGAAGGCCGACGAGATCGACTGGGTTGAGGCGGAAGGTGACTATATGAAATTCCACACCGGAGGTCGCACCCATCTGCTCCGTGAGACCATGGCGCGGCTGGAGGCGCGTCTCGATGCGAAGAAGTTCATCCGCATCCACCGGTCGACGATGGTCAACCTCGACCGCGTCAAGAAACTCAGCCCGTCCTTCGCAGGCGAGTATGCGGTGATCCTTGCTGACGGCACCAAGCTGAAACTCAGCCGCGGTTACTACGACCGATTGCAGCAGTTGCTCAAGAGCGCCCTGTAGGACCGGCCGTCCCCGGCGTCTGCGCCATCGCAATCCGGCGTGATTTCGCCGCGCGTAATGGTGGCCTGTCGCAAAGCCGTTGAGGCGGCGGCCGGGTGGGGGATTTTCGTGGCAGCGGGCGCAGACCTACACCTGCGTTCGCCCAACCCCACCAACAATGAAGAACTATCAAATCGCAGCTTTCGGGAAGATCTGTCGGGTGACCATGCTGGCCATCGGCCTATTTCCCTTGTTTGCCGGCGTGAGCCTATCCGCGCAGCAACCCTCCTCCACCACCGGTGACACCACCGTGAAGCTGGAAAAATACATCGTGACCGGCTCCTACAT
>JAHFTD010000030.1 GCA_023269565.1 Opitutaceae bacterium
CCAGCCGGTTGGCGGCGCCTTGCACCTGTGCGCTGAGGATCGGAACGAGGATCAGCCAGTTCACCGCGGCCGTCACCATCCCAAGATAGGGAATGAAGCTGAGGACGGTCAGGTAAGCGATGGCGGTGCCCAGCTCCTCCGAGACCGGCGCGGGCCGGTCGCGCAGCCTGAACTGGAAATTGATCCGCTGCGCGAGCCGTTTCCAAAAAACAAACACCCAATAGAAATTATAGAAGGGGATGAAGAGGAAGCCGATCGCCTTGCCCGCGGTGAAATCGTCGTGGCGCACCCGCGGCAGCCGCGAATGCTTCAGCCCGTGGTAGATCACGGGGAAAATATTCAGCGTAATTATCCCGAGTATTACCGCGCCGGCGGTGTCGAACGGCACGAGCCGGTGCTGCATAAAGGGGGCGCGGGTCGCGGCATCCCAATGCCGGATGTCGCCCTCGTAGGGATCCGCGCTCGGCGCGGCGGGTGGAAACGGCGGCGGAACAGGCGGGTATGGCGGAGGCGGCTGGCCGGAAACAGGGGGGAGATTCATGGCAGGAGGGGACGGAGATGGAAGATGGGGCGGAGACTAGGGGCTTGGGGATGGGCGAACGTCCGCGATTCGCGCCGGAACAGGGCGGAGGCGGACGCGGGGCGGCGTTTATTTCCGCAGGGCGTCGAGCCGGGCAGGCACCGACAGCAGCGCCCGCCAGAGGTCGAGCGGCAGCGAGACCGCGAGGAACATCACATGGGCTGCCGGCACCATCAGGCAGGCGGCCACGAGCAGCACCAGACCCTGAAAACCGGAGGCGTCGGAGGGGAGCCGGAACGACCTGGGCAGCGCGGGCATGTAGCGGTTGACAACCCCGAAGACGTATTCGGAAAGATCGAAGAAACTCAGGATGATCGCGACGCAGCCCAGCACCGTCCAGACGCAGAAGAACAACGGGAGCAGCTTCAGCATGGTTTTCATCAGCCAGGCGATGATCCCCATGACTTCCTCGCCCTCGCCCTGCGGGGCGAAGCCGACCTTCACCGTCGCCGGGTGCAGCGCAATGATCGCGAGATAGACCCAAAGGGCGCCGGTCAGGAACATGGGCAACAGCGGCTGCCACATGCCGAAACGGATGCAGGCCACCACGGTGCCCAGCAGGAGGGAAACGGTGCTGAACAGCGCGAGCAACGCCGCGCCGTCGAGCAGCACCGGCCGCGCAAGCAGGGTGGGCTTCAGCAGGGACTCATTGGCGCGGAAAAAATGCCGGGCCGCAAACTGTGCGCACACCAGGCCGGCGAGCGTGATTATGCCGCCGATGATGTCGAACCACGAGCCGTTCTGCCACGACCGGTAGACGATATAGGCGAAGCTTCCCGCCGCGCCGAGCAGCAGGGCGATGTGACCGAGCCGCCCGGACACGGCGAGCGAGCTGTCGAGAAAGGCCGGTTGCAGGAACCGCCGGGCCCAGTCCAGCACGGCCCCGACCCGGTCGGTGAGGTAGTGCTCGAAGGCTTCGGTCGCGGCGGATGAGGCGGCGCCTTCGGTCAGCGGCCGCCACTGGCTGGTGCCGACGGCGGCGACCATCGGGCTGGCGGGAATCTCGCCGCCGGCGGCCTTGCGGCGGATTTCCTCCAGCGGGAGCGGACCCGCGGGTTGGTTGGCGGCATCGAGGTAATAATAGTTCATGACAGGTTCTCCTTTCCGTCCCTTACGGCGCAACAGGCCGTCCGTCCGGACGGCGCCGGCAGCAAAGGGGCGGCTGCGTTTTCATCGGAATGAGGCTCGCGCAATGCAAGCCGGGGTGCCGGCTTACTACACCAAATTCCCGCGAAAACAATCCCGGAGTGCGGCCAGATGACACGAGCGGGGGGCCGGCCGCCGCGCCTTGTGATCAGCGGTGGTTCGTCCGGCGCACCGCCAGCCAGTTCACCGTGGCGACGGCCGCCACCACCGTCACGATGACCGCGTGCGCCGCCGTGAGCCGGGAGATGAGCAGCGCGCAAAAGGCGATGCCCAGCAGCGCGAGCAGGTTGCCCGCCGGCGCGCGCCAGGCGTCGGCCGCGGGCTGCAGCCGGCGGCGCCGGATGAGCGCGACGCACGTGGCGGCGTAGGTAACCAGCCGCGCGGCGACGGACAGGAATACGTTCCAGATGAAACTGCCGGACAGTGAGAGCACCAGCACCAGCACGGTATAAAGCAGGATGGAGATATACGGCGTGCGGAAGCGCGGATGCACCGCCGCAAACACCGGAGGAAAGTCGCCGCGCTCGGCCAGCGCGTAGGTGAGCCGCGGTGCTGAGACGAACTGCACGCTCAGCCAGCCGCAGGCCGAGATGAGCGCGCCGGCCGCGATGGCCGCGGCGCCGCCCGGGCCGGCAAACGCGCGGGCGGCGTCGGCCAGCGGGCGTTCGCTGTGCGCGAGATCGGGCACGGTCCACATCGTCACAAGGTGGATGAGGAGGTAGCAGCCGGCCACGACCGGCAGGGCGAGACAGAGGGCGAAGGGGAGATCGCGCCGCGGGTCCTTCAGCTCGGCGGCGGGAATCAATGATGCCTCGAAGCCGCCGTAGGCGAAAATCAGGGTGACGAGTGCGTCAATCCATTGCCCCATGGCGGGGGTCGTGCCCGGGGCGGGAGCCGCCCGGTGTTCCGCCAGCAGGAGGCCGGCGACGATGAACAGGCCGAGGGAGCCGAGTTTCACGACCGTCAGGAGGTTTGAGAGACCCGCGCCGGCGCGCACGCCGCGGTAGTTCACCACGGCAAGCACGGCACAGAGTGCAATCATCGCTCCGGCGCGGGGCAGGGGGGCGGTGACGCCGGGGATGAATTCCTCCAAGTAAACCACAAAAACATTCATGACCGCCGCGGCCGCCGTCAGCCGCATCAACCAGAGGAACCAGGCGGTCTGGATGCCGGCGAACCGGCCGAGGTTGTCGCGCGCGTAAAGATACTGTCCGCCCGCCTCGCGGTATTGCGAACCAAGCTCCGCGACGACCGCCATGATGGGCAGGATGCCGAGGGCCGCGAGCAGGTAGCCCCAGAGCGCCGCCGGGCCGATAAGCTGGGCGACGCTACTGGGCAGTCCGAAAATGCCGCTGCCGATAATGCCATTGAGCACAAGCGCGGCGAACGTCCAGCGGCCGATGGCACGCACGAGTTCGGGTTTTCCCAATGCGGCCATGGTTAAGGTTTCGAGCCGCGCGGCGGCGAGGCGATCGGGCCGGGAAACTCAATGCCCCAGAGCGCCGGGTGCTCCTGTGGCGCGGATGCGCTGCCGCGCGCGAGGTATTTGAAGATGTCAGCGAAACGCAGGCTGCACTGCAGACGGCGCTGCTCACCCGAATCGATCTTCGGGTTCACCTGAATCACGGCCTGCGAGAAGGGCGGGGAATTTTTTATCTGCAGCGCGAGGCGGCGCGCCTCCTCGGGCGGCCGGGCGCGATCCTTGATGAGTTGGTCGAGCCGCAGCAGATCGGCGTAGGTGACCGGCGCCCAGAGTTTGTCCCACAACTCGGGCGGGACGGCGGGTGCGACGATGTTGACGATTCGCTTCACGCCGCCCTCCTGCCGCCAGAAGCCGATGACGAGAATGAACGGCTCGTTAATCTCATGCTGACGGAGCGCGTCCCCGAGGTCGACCGGCGCGCCGTATTTGGCCGCCTTCGGGTTCACCGGAATGCCGCCGTGGTCGCGATTGGCGGCGGCGGGAATGTCCCAGCGCTGCGTGTAGCTGTTGGGCGTGTAGCCGGCAAAAAACGTGTCCCGCACCCATTTTTCGAACACGAGGCCGTGGCGCTGCACCTCCTGCGCGGCGAGGCTGGCGGCGCACAGGCCAGCCAGCAGCCACCACCGCCGGCCGGGGCCTAGGATTTCTTTTCCAGCCAAAAGCACAGCGCGTCGAGTTTTTCGGCCCAATAGGTTTTCATCTTCTCGGCGGTCGCGGCGTCGGGCAGGCGACCGTGTTGCGGCACGACCTGGCATTTGAGCGCGCCCTTGGACCAGAAGTTGACGCTGAGCTGAGTGCCGTCGCCCCAGCGGATGCGAATGGATTTGTGCGGGGTCGCCTTGCGGATGGCGAGCGGCGTGCGGGGCAGCCATTTTTCGCGTTGCGCGGCGTCTTTCCACGCAGCGAATGCGGCGGCGACCGGCGCAGCGATGGTGCGGCTCACGCTCACCTCGAAGCCGTCGGGTTTCTGGTGCTTCTGCCGTCGCCCGCGTGCCTGCTCGTAGCCCACGGCGACCATCTGGGCCCACCAGCTGGCCAGGGCGTGATGGGCGTGCAAGAACTCGGCGATCTCACGGTGGGATTTCTTGCGGGCACCGGCCTTGTCGAGAAGGGTCAGCCACTGCGTCCAAGTGCGGTCGGTGGCCTTTTTGACGGCGGCGGAACTGATGCCGTTGAGCTTGGTGGGCGCGCGTTGCATGGGACAGGCCGGGGGCGGGGCAACGAGGCTTATGAACACTTTCGCGCGGGTTGTCACGCCGGAGGTCGCGGGCCGCCAAAGATTCGGCAATCTTTTTGTTTCCGCTGCCGCGGAAATTTGTTATCTCTCGGTCATGAGCGAAGAGAATACCCCCAAACTCCGCCTCAAACCCAAGCTGGCGGCCGATCCCGCCGCCACCTCGGCGCAGCCGACCGAACCTGCCGCGACTCCTCCGGCCCCGGCTCCGGCGGCAGAGGAGGCCGCGGTCTCCTCTCTGCCACAGCCGAAGCCGGGTGAAGCTCCCGCCGCTGTCCAAGCTGAAGCACCACCCGCTGCGCCCGAGCCTCCTCCAGCCGCCACGCCGCCGGAACTTCCCCCTGCGGTCGCCCCGGATGCCCCCGCCGCAACACCGTCGAAGATCGCCTTCAAGCCAAAGTCTGACGAAGCGGCTCCGGTTGCCGCCGCGGCACCGGCTCCGCTCCCGGCCGGCGAGCCTGCTCCCGCCGAACCGGCCGCGCTGCCGCACACACCGGTGGCATTTCCGATGCCTCCCGGCAAAACCCCACCACCACCACCGGCGGCTGAAAAGAAGAAGCCTGCTTCTTCACCTGCCGCCGTGGACGGCAAGAAAAAGAAAATGATGATTATCGGTGCGGCAGCCGCGGTTGTGGTGCTCGCGGGGGTCTTTTTCGCCTACCAGAAGTTTTCGACTCCGCCCCCGCCCCCACCGAAGCCGGTGGCCACCAAGCCCAGGACCGCTCCCGCGACGCCACCAACTGAAACGAAAACCACCACCACCCAGTTGATCCAGAAGGCGAAGGAGCAGCAGCTGGCGCCGTTGAACGAGGTGGTGAAGGCGGACGCATCTGTTTCGCCGCCACCGGAGGCGCCCGCCGCCCCCACCGAGGCGCCCGCGGCAGTCGCCCCCGCGCCCCGGCCGGAATTGGCCGGACCACCAAAGCCCAGCGCAGCCTTCCGAAACTGGGTTGATAATGCCAAGATCGGTGGCGCTCGCGGCGGAGCGGTCCCCCGCGTCTTCATTGACCGCACGGCCTACAATGCCGGGGATACGGTGAATGCCCAGCTCGGCATCGTCTTCGCCGGTTACAATGCCGAGACCCGCAGCCTGATCTTCAAGGATGGCACCGGGGCCATCTTCGAGCGGCGGCTTTGAGTGCGGTCAGAGTGCGACTGCGTGCTGGCTGCTCAATCCGTTTTCCAGCCGCTGCTCTCGTATTCCATGTAGTCGGCGGTCTGCTGGGCGATCGCACGACCGAAGTAGCGTTTGACGACGTGCAGCGCGCCGTCGATGCCGGAAGTGATGCCGCCCGCGGTGAGAATAACGGAGTCCGATTGGACGAAGCGTTTCGATTTGACGAATTTCACCTTGGGAAATTTTTCCGCGAAAGCAGCGACGTAATCGTGGTGCGTGGTGGCCTCCTTGCCATCGAGCAGGCCGGCGGCCGCGAGTTTGGACGCGCCGGTGCAGACGGACTGGAGCACCTGGACGCGGGGCGCCTGCTGGCGAAGCCAGTCGAGCAGGGCGGGCGAACCTTTCTGCGCGCCGACGACAATCACATCGGGCGGCTCGGCGTCCTTGAACGCGCATTCCGGCACGACGACCATGCCGCCGGTGGTGTGAATCGGCTGGGTGCTGTCGGAGACGGTGTAGAGCTCGAAGCCGTTGGTGGTGTTGATGCCGTCGCCGGCCGGAATCTGGACGTCCTGGAAAACCTCCCAGGAGCCGGCGAAGTCCATCATGTTGGCGCCCTCACTCAGGACGACCGCGACGCGGATCGGTTTGCCGGGTCTCGGCGGGGTCAGTTTGTCCAGAGCGGACAGCGAGAGCGGCGCGCAGAGCAAGGCGAGTGCGCCGGCAACGAGGATGAGGGAGCGAGGATTTTTCATTGGGGGAGAGTCACGCCGCGTGCAGCGCCGTGACGGGATTGATGGACGTCGCGCGGCGCGCAGGCAGCAGGCAGGCGAGCACGGCGACTCCGAGAAGTGTCGCGACGACGGCGAGGTAGGTCAGTGGGTCGCTCGAATCCACGCCGTAGAGGACGGTGGCCATGAGCCGGCTGAGCATGACCGCCGCGACGGTGCCGAGAGCGAGGCCCGCCCCGACGAGGACAAGGCCTTGGCGCAAGACCATCCAAAGGACATCGCCGCGGCTGGCACCGAGCGCCATGCGGATGCCGATCTCCTGCGTGCGCTGGCTGACGGAGAACGCCAGCACACCGCCGATGCCGGCGAGCGTGATGATGAGGGCGAGCAAGGCGAAGATTCCGAGCAAAGTCGCGATGAGGCGATACGGCAGCAGGGCGGCGCCGCGCGCCTGCTCCATGGTCTGGATGCGCGTGACGGGTTGCTGCGGGTCCGCCTTGCGCAGGGCCTCGCGGAGATCGCGGCTCACGGTGGCGGGATCGCCGGCGGTGCGCACCACGATGGAGGCGGAGAGATTGCCGGCGCGGCGGAGGGGCGTGTAGAATTCGTCGACGGCGTCGCGGTTGAGCTGCTGGCGGACGTTGGCGACGACGCCGACGATGGGGCGCCAAGTCGTGCCGTTGTCAAAGCTGATGCTCTTCCCCACGGGATCGGCCCCGGGCCAGTAATGGCTGGCGAGCGACTGATTGATGATGACGACGGAGACGCCCTTGGCATTGTCGCTGGAGTTGAAGGAACGTCCGCGGAGCAGCGGCTGGCCGACGGTATTGAAATAGGATTCGTTGACCACCGTGACGCTAGCCTGGTTCTGGGGAGCGGTGGGTTCGGGGAGCGGTTGGCCGAAAAGCACGAAGGGTTGGAGAAAATTCACGAGACCGTTGAGCGGCTCGCGGGCGGTGAGACCGACGGACTGCGCGGCCGGGAGCGCCTCGGCGGTGGCGATGGCGCGGTGCCAGAAGTCACGGCGTTTCTCCGGCGAGTCGTAGCGGGTGAAATTCAGGTCGAGGTTCGCGGAGATGATCTTGTCGGTCTTGATGCCAGGATCGGCGTGTTGGAGGTTGACGACGGAACGGGCCGCGAGTCCGGCGCCAACAAGGAGCGGAACGGACACGGCGACCTGGGCGACAACGAGCAGCGCGCGCATGCGGCTGCGGCCGCCGGTGGTGCCGCGCGTGCCCTCCTTCAGGGCGTCGACGAGTTTCTCCGTCGCGGGGAGCGCCGGGCGCGAGCCGAAGAACAGACCGGTGAGAATTGAGACTGCGAGGGTGAAGAACAGCACGGGCACATTGAGCGTAATCTCGCCGGTGTTGGGCAGGAAGCGGCCGGTGTATTGCAAGAGCAGCTTGAGTCCGCCCGTCGCGAGGCAGAGGCCGGCGAGTCCGCCGAGAACGGAGAGCAGGATGTTTTCGGTGAGCAACTGACGGAAGATGCGCGCGCGGCCGGCGCCCATGGCGGCGCGCACGGCGAGTTCGCGGTCGCGTTGGACGAGACGGGCGAGGGTGAGATTGGCGACATTGGCGCAGGCGATGAGCAGCACGAACCCGGCGGTGGCGAGGAGCACGAAAAGGGGCGTGCGCGCGTCGCCGGTGAAGGCCTCGCTGAGTTGCGTCATCCCGGCGGTGTAGCCGGTCTCGGCTTGATATTCATTCGGCACATCGCCGCAAAGCTCGGTGGCGACGCGCTTAAGGTCGGCGCGGGCCTGCTCGGGCGTGGTGTTGCCTGCGAGGCGGCCGATGACATTGCCGATGATGCGGAACGGCCGCTGCGTGCGCGCGGCGTCGCTGCCGCGGAACGGGCAGGCGACCGTGGGCATAAAGACGTTATCGTTGTTCGGAAAAGCGGGGAGGGGCGGGAGCACGCCGACGACCGTGTGCGGCCGGTCGTTCATCTGGAAAACCTGGCCGACGACGCCGGGATCGCCGCCGAAACTGCGTTTCCAATATTCGTTGCTTAACATGAGCACGGCGGGCGCGCCGGGCTGGTTGTCCTCGGGCGTGAAATCGCGGCCGAGGATGGGCTTCACGCCGAGGATGCCGAAGTAGTTCGCCGAGACCACGCCGGTCTGGACGCGCTCAGGCTCGGGGCGGCCGAGCAGGATGAACCACATGGAATGATACTCGGCGAGCCCGGTGAAGCTGTGGGTGCGTGCACGGTAATCCTCGAGATCCATGTAGGAAAAACCGAAGGTGTTGCTCTGCGCGCTGGTGTTGCGGGACGACTGCTCGACTTGAAAGAGCTGGCCGGGCGCCGCATAGGGCAGGTCGCGCAGCAGCACGCCGTGGACGACGGAGAAGATCGCGGTGTTGGCGCCGATGCCGAGGCCCAGCGTGAGAATCACGATGAGTGCGAAGCCGGGATTGCGCCGCAGGCCGCGCAGTCCGTAGACGAGATCCTGTCGGAGATTGTCGAAGAGGCGCACGCCCCACGCGTCGCGCACTTCCTCCTGCACCTGGGCGACGCCGCCGAATTCGCGGAGCGCGGCGAGCTTCGCCTCGGCGGGATTCATCCCGGCGCGCACGTTGGACTCGGTTTCCTTCTCAAGGTGGAACTGCAGTTCGCAATCGAGTTCCTGCTCGCTCTGGGAGCGGTTGAACAAGGCACGGAGGCGGGAGGAGAAGCTCATGGAATGGAGGGGTTAGGTAGGGTTTGGCTTGAGCACCAGACCGACGGCGGTGGTGAAGCCCTGCCAGTAGGCGGTTTCCTCCACCAGTTGCTTCTGGCCGGTGCGGGTGAGGTGGTAGAATTTTGCCTGACGGTTGTTCTCGGAAACGCCCCATTCGGCCTCGATCCAGCCCTGGGCCTCAAGGCGGTGCAGGGCGGGGTAGAGTGAGCCCTGGTTGACGACGAAGGCGTCGCGGGAGAGGAGCTGGATGCGTTGGGCGATGCCCCAACCGTGCATGTCGCCGCCGGCGAGCGTCCGGAGAATGAGCAGGTCGAGGGTGCCTTGGAGGAGTTCGCTTTTGAAGTCGGGCATGGGCGGGTGTTGTTGACATCCGACAGGAGCAAGTTCCTATAGAATGTCAACAAGAGAGCGCCGTGGCCCACCGCCGTCGTCTACAAATTCTGGCCGAGCTGCGGACTCAGGCTCCGATGGCCTTGTGCTCCGGGGCGAGCCACTCGCCGCCGGTCTTGCCGGTGATGGAGAAGACCTTCATCGTCTTCAACGGGGGCGAATAGATGTGCAGCGTGACGAGGCAGGTGCCTTCGGGCTGCAGATTGGAAACCTGGTGCGTGTCGCTGTCGTGCGACGCGATGATTTCACCGTTGTGGAAATCGCGGGTGGCGAGCGGCACGACTTGGCCGCAGGGCGAGAACGCGTAGGCGGTTTCGCTGCAAACACCGGTGAGGACCTTGAAGGCGCATACCGATTGGGCGTGATCGTGGATGGGCGAGCGCTGGCCGCTCTTCCAGCAAAGCACGAGCATGTTGAAGAGAGGACTCTCGGCGACGAGATTGCGGCAGTAGCAATCGTTCTCATAGTGCAGGAAGTCGCGCACATCGGCGACGGTCAGCTGTGAGTCGGTCAGCATTTTCTTCAGCACCTCGAGGTCTGCGCGTTCGTCCTTCAGACTGTGGAGATAGCTGAGGATGGGCGCGAGCAACGGGGGTGGAGTCTTGGTCGGCGGCATGGCTGGATCGTTGTGCGGGTTGAGTAGCTAGCAGCAGAACCGGACTCTGACAAGTCCGAGTCCTTGGCTCGCGGGAACTGTTCAATGCGCCGTGAGCACGGCCTTGATGCCGCGGAGCAGCTCGGGATCCGTGGCGATGCCGAGGATGCCGTTCACCACGAACTGCACGCCGATGCACATGATGAGGAAGCCCATGATGCGGTTGACGGCGTTGAGCCCGACGGGCCCGATGAGCCGCACGATCCGGCCCGAGAGCCGCAAAACGACGTAGCTAACGGTCGCCACAACGCAGATACCCGCGATGAGGGAGATGTAGTCAAACCAGCTGGAGGCGAGCGAGGTGAAGCCGAGCGTCACGGCGATCGAGCCCGGGCCGCTCAGCATCGGCATGGCGAGGGGTGAAAAGGAAATGTCCAATTTCTTGCGCGCGGCCTCGCGTTCCTCGGCGTCCTCCGCCGCGGAGGGTTTGTGCGCGGTCAGCATGTTCATGCCGATGCCGGTCATCAGGATGCCGCCGGCGATGCGCAGTCCCGGGATGGAAATGCCGAAAAAATTCATGATGAACGTGCCGCCGATCAGGAAACTCACGAGGATGCACACCATGTAGATGCAGCCCTTGCGCGCCTGCTCCTTGCGCCGGGCGTCGCTGTCCCCCTCAGTGATAGCCACGAAGGTCACCGCGGCCGCAAGCGGATTGATGATCGGCAGCAAACCGATTACCGTGCCGAGGAAGATGCCCCAGAGATGGACGACGTTAAACATGGCGGGAATTGGTTAAGGTCGGTGTGGGCGCATGGCGAGCCGCGACTCACCACACATCGACCGGACCCCGCGGCACCGGGATGGACTGCGGCGCAACGTCGTCGGGCTCGCGCAGGAACGACGCCTTCAGTGGGGCCGGGGCATATTGCTCCTGCAGCTCGCCGCGCTCGTCGCAGAACTGCGCGCGCCACTCGCTGTAGCGCGCCACGATCTCCTCGAACTCCGCGCGCGTGCGCAGCGCGATGACAGCCCGCTTGAATTCCTTGGCGGGGCCGAGGCGCTTGGCATACCATGCTGCCGGTTTGCGGAACAATTTGCAGCCCAGTTCCTCGCCGAACACCTCGACCATCAGGTCGAGATGACGGCGCATCACCGCCACGCGGTCGGCGTAACCCGGCTCGGGCGACTGCGCCCCGGTGCGCAAAAAGTCGAGCGTCTGCCGGAAAATCCACGGATTGTAGAACGCCCCGCGCCCGATACCCACGCCCGCGCAGCCGGTCGTGTCGAGCATGTGTTTCGCGGCCTCGGGCGTGGTGATGTCACCGTTGCCGATGACCGGGATGCGTTGCACCGCCAGCACGACGGCGCGGATGCCGGCGAGATTGACGGTGCCGCTGAAGCCCTGCGCGCGCGTGCGGCCGTGCACGAAAATGGCGGCGACGCCGGCGTCCTCCAGCACGCGCGCGAGATCGGGCGCGGTGAGATTATTTTCATCCCAGCCGAGCCGCATCTTGGCCGTGACGGGAATCTTCACCGCGGCAACCATGCCGCGGACGAGCTGCGCGGTCTTGTTGAGTTCGGTCATCATCGCCGAGCCGCCGCCGATGCCGGTGACTTTTTTCACGGGGCAACCCATGTTGATGTCAACCGACGCGATGCCCATCGATTCGACCAGCGCGGCGGCGTCGCGCATCTCCTCGGGCACGGCGCCAAAGAGCTGCACGGCGAGGAGTTTTTCCGCCGGGCCGGTGCGCACGAGCTGCAGAGCGCGCGGGTTGCGCTCGAGCAACGAACGGGCGTTCACGAGGTCGGTGGTGGCCCAGTCGATCCCGCCGACTTCCCGGACGACGAGCCGGAAGGGCAGGTTGGTGTAGCCCGCCAGCGGCGAGAGGAAGAGGTTCGAGGCGAACTCGTGTGGTCCGACGCGCACGGCTGGGAAGGCTCAACGCGCCGCCAGCGCGCGCAGCATGCGGGCCAGGGCTTCACGGAGCGTGGCGCGTGGGCAGCCGAAGTTGAGGCGGAGATGCGCGCTAGGGGCGCCGCCGAAGGCCGCGCCGCCGGAAAGGCCGACCCCGTGTTGCTCGAAGAACTCCGCGGGATTCTCAAGGTGCAGCGCGGAGACGTCGAGCCACGCGAGGTAAGTGGCCTCGACGTGCGGCAGAGTGATGCCGGGAAGTTCGCGCGCGACAAAGCTCTCCAGGAAATCGCGGTTGCCGCGCAGGTAGACGAGGAGAGCCTGCCGCCATTCCTCGCCGTGGCGATACGCTGCGTCACCGGCGACATGGCCGAGGATGTTGACGTCGGGCACAATGCCGCCGTAGGGCGGCTCGAACTGCCGGCGCAAGGTGGCGTCAGGGATGATGGCGTAGGAGCAGCCGAGGCCGGGGATGTTGTAGGTCTTGCTGGGCGCCATCAGCGTGATGGTGCGCGCGGCGGCGGCGGGCGAGAGGGAAGCGAGCGGAATATGCGGACGGTCGTCGAGGATGAGGTCGCAGTGGATCTCGTCGGAGGTGATGATAAGGTTGTGCCGCTCGCAGAAGGCCGCCACCTGCTCCAGCTCGGCGCGGGTAAAGACGCGACCCACGGGATTATGCGGATTGCAGAGGAAGAAGGCGCGCGTGCGCGGGGTGACAGCGCACTCCATCGCCGCGAGGTCGAGTTCGTAGCGTCCATTGCGTAGGGCCATTGGCGCGGCGACGACGGTGCGTTGCTGGAAAACGGGCGCCTTGAGGAACGGCGGGTAGACCGGCGTGCAGCAGAGCACGGCATCGCCCGGTTCGCCGAAGGCGCCGGCGGCGACGTTCAAGCCGCACACCAGGCCCGGCAGCCACACGATCCACTCCGACTCGATTTTCCAGCCGTAGCGCTGTTGCGTGTAGTCGACGACGGTGGCGTTCATCTTGGGCAGGGCCACGCCGTAGCCGTAGATGCCATGATCAATCCGGCGGTGCAACGCCGCCACGACCGCCGGCGGGGCGAGAAAATCCATGTCGGCAACCCACAGCGGGATGATGTCCCGGCCGGTGTAGCGGTGCCATTTGCGGCTGTCGGTGCCGCGGCGGTCGATGACGGTGTCGAAGTCGAAGTTCATGCAGGAGGACAGGGAAAGAGGCAGTGAAACAAGGTCGGTTGGGTTGGCCACGGAAATTTTGACAGAACGTGCCAGGGGTTCTTAGCGGCCTGGCCATGACACCGCCGGCCGCCATGGCGTTTCGCCGTGCGCAACCCGCGGAGGCGGGGCTGCTGACGGAAGTCGCCCTGTGCATCCGGCGGTTTATTTTTCCTTGTGCTGTCCGGGCAGCATTACCGAGGCGAGGACCGAGAGCGCGAGCACGCAGCCGATGATGCCCAGCGAGAGCTTGATCGGGATGTCGAGGTAGTGCGAAGCGAGCATCTTGAGGCCGACGAAGATCAGGATGATGGCGAGACCGATATTGAGGTAGCGGAAAAGTTGCATCACTCCCGAGACGGCGAAATACAGTGAACGCAGACCGAGAATGGCGAAAATATTCGAGGTGAAAACAATGAACTCGTTCTGGGTGATGGCGATCACAGCAGGGATGGAATCGAGCGCGAACATCACGTCGGTCGTCTCCACCACCAGCAGCACGATGAACAGCGGCGTGGCGTGCAGCCCCGTGTGCTGGCGCACGAAGAACCGGCCCTCCTCGAAATGCGCGGTCACGGGCAGGAAGCGCCGACAGAGACGGACCACCGGGTTTCTCTCCGGCGCGAAACTCTCCCGTTGCTTGGGGAGCGCGAGCTTGATGCCCGTGTAAACCAGGAACGCACCGAAGACAAAAATGATCCAGTGGAAGGCGTTGATCAAGGCGATGCCGGCGAAGATGAACAGCGCGCGCATGACGACCGCCCCGATGATGCCCCAGAACAGCACCCGGTGCTGGTAGCGCGGGTCGACCCGGAAATATTGGAAGATGACGATGAAGACGAAGACGTTGTCGACGCTCAGGCACAGCTCGACGATGTAGCCGGTGAAGAACTCCAGCGCCGGCTGCGGCCCCATCCGGAAACTGACCAGGAGGTTGAACGCCATCGCCAACCCAAACCACACCGCGCACCAGGCCAGCGCTTCCTTCAGCCCCACCGTATGCGAGCGGCGGTTGAGGATTCCCAGATCAAGCGCCAGCATGGCCGCGAGAAAAGCCAGGAACCCCGCCCAGGCCCACCAGGGCATCGTGCTGAACATGGCGATGGGGTGACTCACGCGCCGCGCAGTGTGGCGGTGGGCGGAGGCGAGGCGCAAGCCAGAGTTGCGCCCGCGCCCAAACGGTTGACAATCGCCGCCAGACGCCTTTCCAAGGCGTCTTTTCCACCATGAATTTCCGCCAACCCGCCACCTGGCCCATCCTCCTCGCCACGCCGGCCGCGTGGGCCCAGTCCGCGGCCCCGGCGACCGCCGGCGGAACCAAAGCCACCGCGCATCCGGCCCAGCTGCTCGAACGCTTCGTCGACTGGCTGCAGGGTTTTTTCCTGCCACCGGGCAGCGACATCGAGGTGTTCCACCTCATCGCCTGCGGGGTGCTGCTACTCGCGGCCATTCTGCTGCGTCGTGTCATCACCAATTTTCTCTTCCGCTGGCTGAAAAAATTCGCGGCCAGGACCGAGACCACGCTCGACGACAAGCTCTTCCCCGCGCTCGAGGAGCCTGCCGCCACGCTGGTGATGGTCATCGGCATCTTCGCCGCGCTCACGGTGCTGAAGCTGCCGCCGCACGTTGACCAGCTGCTCGGCTACGGCTTTGATGTCGCGCTGGTGGGCGTGATCTTCTGGGGCATCCTTCGCGCCGGCGCCGCGGTGCTGGACCATTTCCAGGAAGTGGCGCACCAGCAGCAGCTGGCCGTGGCGACATTCATGCCGCTGATCAAGAAGACGCTGGCGGTGGTCATCGTGGTCTTCGGCGTGCTGAAACTCGCGCAGATTTTCGGCGCCGACGTGCAGGCCTTCCTCGCCGGCCTCGGCATTGGCGGCCTGGCGTTCGCCTTCGCGGCGCAGGATACCATCGCCAACCTTTTCGGCTCGTTCGTCGTCGTCATCGACCAGCCGTTCAAGATCGGTGATTTCGTGAAGGTCGGTCCGCACGAGGGCACGGTTGAAGACATCGGCCTGCGCTCGACGCGGCTCCGCTCAAGCGCGCGCACGCTCATTGTCCTCCCGAACAAGCTCGTGGCCAGCGAGGCCGTGACGAATTTCACCCGCATGCCGCAACGGCGCGTCGACCAGACCATCGGCCTGACTTACAACACCAGGCCGGAGCAAATGGAGGCCATCCTCGAGGACATCCGGAAGATTCTCCACGACGATCCCGAGGTGCACCCCGAATTCATCGTGGTGAATTTTACCGGCTACGGCGCGTCGTCGCTCGACATCCAGCTCATCTATTTCGCGACGAACCCGGACTTCCACCAGCACCTCGCGCTGCGCGAGCGCCTCAATCTCCGCATCCTGCGCGCGGTCGAGGCGCGCGGCCTGGCGTTCGCTTTCCCCACGCAGACGGTGCACGTCGCCGCCCTGCCGCCCGGCCGCTGACGCCGGCCGCCCGCCTGGCGGGAGCACAACGAAGATTGAATCCGCCGCGGCCGCACTTACGGTGCGCCCATGCCCGGACAGCAGACTGCCAGTTTCAAGGCCGAGATTTCCGCCCACCTTGCCAACAAGGACTTTGATGCGGTCAAGCAGAAGCTGGAGTCCTGGCTGCCGTCCGACGTCGCCCCGATCCTCTCCGAGCTCCCGATCGAGGAGCTCGCTGTCCTGTTTCGCAACTGTTCCAAGGAGCTGGCCGCAGCCGTGTTTTCCTACCTGGAGCACAACGCGAAGCACAAATTACTCAAGACCCTCACCCAGGCCCAGGCCGCCGCGCTCCTCAACGAGCTGCCGCCGGACGACCGCACCACCTTCCTCAACGAGCTGCCGCTCGACCTCGCGATGCAGTTGCTCTGCCTCCTCTCGCCCGAGGAGCGCAGGGTCGCGCAGGACCTGCTTGCCTACCCGGAGCACAGCGTCGGCCGGATGATGACCCTCGACTACGTCGCGGTCCGCCCCGAGTGGACCGTGCGCGAGGCGCTCGATTTCATCCGCACCCATGGCTACGACCGCGAAACGCTCAACATGGTCTACGTGACCGACGAGTCCGGCCACCTGCTCGACGACGTGCGCGTGCGGCGCTTTCTCCTCGCGGCCCCGGAAACCAAGGTCAGCGCCCTGATGGACGGCAACTATGCCACGCTCTCGCCCGTCGACGACCGCGAGCGGGCGCTGCGGGTTTTCCGCCAATACGACCGCGTGGCCCTGCCCGTCACCAGCCCGGACAGCAAACTCATCGGCATCGTGACGGCCGACGATATGCTCGACGTCGCCACTGAGGAGGCGACCGAGGACATCCAGAAGCTTGGCGGCAGCGAGGCGCTCGACGAGCCCTACACCACCATCGCGCTCACCAAGATGGTGAAAAAACGCGCCGGCTGGCTCGTGGTGCTCTTCCTCGGCGAGATGCTCACGGCGACGGCGATGAGCTACTTTGAGGACGAGATCGCCAAGGCCGTGGTGCTCGCGCTGTTCGTGCCGCTGATCATCAGCTCGGGCGGCAACGCCGGCTCGCAGGCGGCGACGCTCGTCATCCGCGCGCTCGCGCTCGGCGAGTTCAAGCTGCGCGACTGGTGGCGCGTGATGCGCCGCGAACTGGCCGCCGGCACGATGCTGGGCGTCCTGCTCGGCACCATCGGCTTCCTCCGCATCGTCATCTGGGCGCAGTTCACCCATATCTATGGCGAGCACTACCTGCTCGTCGCCACGACGGTCGGGGCGTCGCTCGTCGGCATCGTGCTGTGGGGTTCGCTGATGGGTTCGATGCTGCCGCTGCTACTAAAAAGACTCGGCTACGACCCCGCCACCTCAAGCGCACCCTTTGTCGCCACGCTGGTGGACGTCACCGGGCTCATCATCTATTTCAGTTTGGCCTTCCTCATCCTGCGCGGGACGCTGCTCTGAGCCCGGGCAGGAAAAAGGCCGGACGGCGGATCCGGCCTGAAATTTGGAGGAAGAGGGAGAAAAAAGCGCTTACTCGCGGCCGTAGCCACCACCGCCACCGCGATCGCCGCCATGTCCGCCGCCGCCGCCAAAGCGGCGCGGGCCGCCCCGGCCACCGCCGAAACCACCACGGCGTTCGCCACCGCCAAACCCGCCGGTGCGCGGCGGGCGTTCCTCGCGCGGCCGGGCGATGTTCACGGCGAGGGCACGGCCCTCCATCTGGAAGCCGTGGAATTTTTCCACGGCCTTCTCCGCGTCCTCGGGGGCGACCATCGTCACGAAGGCGAAACCGCGCGACCGGCCGGTGAACTTGTCGAAGATGATCTCGACCACACTGACGGTGCCGACCTGCCCGAACAGGGCCTCGAGATCCTGCGCGGTGGCGCCGAAGGGGATGTTCCCCACGTAGAGCTTTGCGTTTTCCATGTGATGATTGGGAGCTGCTGCTGCCTTGCCGCCCGTCCCCGGAATCGGGTTTCAAATCATCACTGAACACCGTCGCTCACCTGACAATTCTCCGTAGCGGTAGTAATCTGACAAACAACCGGCCCAACGGCCCACTACGGTGCCGGGCCGGAAAGGGGAGGCAAGAGTGGAATCGTCGATCCCGCCCGGGGAAATACCTCACGCCGGCGGGATAGCGGGTGTGTCCGCGCCGGGCCAGTCCCGAAGCAGCACACCGTAGAGCGCCACGTCCTCGAAGCGCCCGTTTTTCTTGAGCGCCTGCGGGCTGGCGCCCTCGGGTCGCAGGCCGGCTTTCAGCAACACCCGGCCGGAAGCGGGGTTGCGCGCCATGTGGTGTGCCTGCACGCGGTTAAACCGCAGTGCCGCAAACGTATAGTCGACGACAGCCCGCGCCGCCTCTGTGGCGAAACCCTTGCCCCAGAATGGTAAGCCGATCCAATAACCGAGTTCGGCGCTTTCATGCGTCCCTTGGAAAATCAATCCGATGGCGCCCATCAGTCGGCCGTCCTCCCGGCCGGTGATGGCAAGCACCAGTTCTTGGCGCGCTGCCCACTTCTCCGGATGGCTGGCGATCCACATTTCCGCCGCACCATCGGGGTAGGGATGGGGAATGTTCGCCGTGGTTTCGGCCACCGAGCGTTCACCGGCCAGGCGCTGCACATCGACGGCATCCGTGGCGGTGAACGGCCGCAGATGCAGGCGTGGCGTGACGATGACAGGTAGCTCGGTCGGAAAGTGCATGCACGCCATTTTGGTGGCAGGGTGCAAAGCGGCGAGACGAAAACCGGGCAAGTTCTCCTCGGAGAAAATTGATTCTCCCTCTAGAAAATCGTTGCATTGCCCCGTCGGTGTTCTATGACGATAACCACTATGGCTAAATCCTCACGTAAACCCAACGCCGCTTTCATGAAGCCGGTTATGCCGGACGCCGCGCTCGCCGCTGTCGTCGGCTCCAATGCGATGCCTCGCACAGAGCTTACTAAAAAGCTCTGGGCCTACATCAAGAAACATGGTCTCCAGGACAAAAAGAACAGGCGCAATATCAACGCCGACGCTGCCCTCAAGGTGGTCTTCGGTGGCAAGGCGCAGGTCAATATGTTCGACATGACCAAATTGGTCAGCCGGCACGTGTCCTGATCGCACCGACACGGATATCTTTACCAACCGCCGCGGAGCAATCCGCGGCGGTTTTGTTTTGCCCGGGCGAGAAAGGCGCGGCGCAGATCCGGTCGGCGGGTTTGCACTTGGAGCGCGAAGGCATCGCGTTACGCTGCGCCTCTTCCCATGCAGACTCGCGCACGCGATCCCCGACATACGCAGGCCGTATTGATGCTCCTGCTCGTGAATTTTTTCTGGGGGATGAGTTTCCCGCTCATCAAGGGCGTGGTGCTCGCGCACGAGCAGGTGCTGCCCGCCAGCGACGGCTGGTTCCTCACCGCCTATGCCCTCGCCCCGCGCTTCCTGATCTCCTCGCTGGTGCTCGCGATCTTGCTGGGCCGCACGCTGCGCACGCTGCGCGTGGGTGAGTTTGCGCAGGGACTGAAGCTCGGCCTCGCGGCGTCCGTCGGCATGCTGTTGCAGAACGACGGCCTGCGCTTCACTGCGGCCTCCACGTCGGCGTTCCTCACCCAGCTCACCGTGCTCATCATCCCGCTGATCACGGCGGTGCGTGTCCGGCGCTGGCCGCCCTTGCTGGTGTGGGTGGCGTGCGGGCTGGTGCTCACTGGCGTCGGCGTGCTGGCACGGTTCGATTTCACCACCATGCGGCTCGGCCGGGGCGAGCTGGAGACGTTGCTCAGCTCCGGGTTCTTTACGATGATGATTTTCGTGCTCGATGACCGCGCTCATGTCGGCAACCGCGCGCTTTTCGTCTCGCTCATGATGTTCGCGACCGAGGCGGTCATCTTCACGGCGCCGGCGGGGTTCGCCGCGCCGCACGCGGCGGATCTGCTCGTGCCGTGGACATCGGGGCCGTGGGTGGCCTGCACGCTCGCGCTCACGGTCTTCTGCACGCTCGGGGCGTTCACGCTCATGAACAAATGGCAGCCCTACATCACGGCGACCGAGGCGGGGCTGCTCTACTGCCTCGAGCCGGTGTTCGCGGCGCTGATGGCGCTTTTCCTCCCCGGGCTGCTCTCGACCTGGGCCGGTTTCGACTATGCGAATGAGCGCCTGACCACGCACCTTCTGGTCGGCGGCGGACTCATCACCCTCGCCAACATCCTTCTCCAATTCAGGCCACCGGCGCGAGCGGACTGACAGCCGGGCCGCAGACCGATGCCAGCGCGCGCCACGTGACCGCGCCGATGATGAGGGCGCCGCCCGCCAGCGCGAGTCCACCGGGTTTTTCCCCGATGAACAGGAGAACCCAAACGGGGTTCAGCACGGGTTCGATCACCGGAATGAGCACCGCCTCGAATGCCGTGACATGCTTGATGGCGCGCGCGTAGAGCAGATAGGGCAGGCCGAGTTGCAGCAGGCCGAGCGCAAGCAGGGCCAGCAGCCCGTCGGACGGCGGCAGCGGCTGCCCGAGGGCAAAAGGCAGGCCGATGGCCGCGCCAAGCAGGTTGCCGATGATGATGGATTCGATCGGCGAGCCGTCCTTCTGCTTCCGCATCAGCACGGCCATGAGCGCGAAGCTCACTCCGCTGAAGATCGCGAGCGAGTTGCCCAGCGCGCCCTGCAGTTCGAGCCCGTGCGCGAAGAACAGCCCCATGCCGGCGAACACGAGCATCAGGGCGAGCCAGTCGGCCTTGGTCGTGCGTTCCCCGAGCAGCCATGCGCCCAGCAGGGCGACCCACACCGGCGCCGTGTATTGGAGCAGGATGGCGTTGGCCGCCGAGGTGAGCTTGGTGGCGACGGCGAACGGCACCGTGCAGCCGAGGTAGGCCAGCGCCGCGCCCAGTTGCAGCGGCGACCACGTGAAGCGCAGCGGCCGGTGCACCGCGAGCAGGAACAATCCCGCAATCAGCCCGCGCCCGCCCGCCACCGCCAGCGGCGGCCAGGCGATGTATTTGATCAGCACGCCCGCCGAGCTCCACAGCACGGCGCAGATGAGCAGCAACCCGATGGACTTGGTGTGGGCGGGGTCTTTCACGAGCCGCCAGCCATGACGGAAACCCTTCCGCTTGGGAACACGGAAACGCCAGAACAGGGGACAGTGGGACATTTATTCCACCCCGGCTGCGCAGGCCTTCCGGCGAAGAAGTCGGCCGCCGGTGCCCGACATCGTGGCACATGCACGGGCATTTTTTCCACCCCGATAATTCCACAAGGAATGCGCAGCAATCGGGACGAAGTAGGTTACTTTGGGTTGTTCCTTGAAAGAACAGCGGCAGTGCGGGGAGTTTGAAATGATTCCCCGAGGGCGCGGCTGGGATAATCCCGGGTAACCGGGGAAAGGAAGGAGATCGCTGGTGTTTCCCTCCCCTCCGTTTCGGGCAACCGAGGCGCAGGCATTTCTCACCAGTTCCTCCGGTCGGAATCGTGTCCGGCCGGGTTCACACACGAACAGGAACTGTGCGGTCAGGCGCGATCAGAAGCCGCGCCGAGCCGAGTCAGGTTTGCCGGGAGTTTCGACCGGCACGCCGGCACAGTTACCCAGAGGGTAGCAGTTGCTACTGTGCAGACCAGAACATGGTCCGGTTTCCGGCGGCCAACCTCCGCCCGAAGGCCCTCGTCAGAACAGGGCGCGCAAGGGAAACCGGGCGATGCGGAGCGGGCGGGCGCAGCCAAGCCCGTGCATCCTCCACCTGGGCGGTGCGACAAACCGTGCCGCCGAGCTGCAATCTAAGGCAACTTGAGAGATAAGAGGTCAGACCCGTATCACGGGGCCAACGCCCGGCCAGCCGCCGGGGCCGTCCCCGGGATAACGGTGCCGACGCGAGCCTGTTGCAGGCGTGTCCGCACCGCGTCTGGCGAGCTGGCTCTTCAACCGGGCCACCGAACCGGGCGCAGAAACCTCACTCAATAGTTTTCAGCCGGCAACGGCTGGAACGGTCCCGCCATGAGACCGCAATTCCGCTCCGTGCGGAGAGTGGCGTCGGGGAGCACACGGCCCGCGAAAGCGAGAGCGCCTAACGTGTGCGTCCGGGCAGGAGCGTGTGGCGAGCGCCCGTCCATTTTTTCCCAGGGATCCGGAATCACCTGATTCCGGGTTCCAATTTTTTGTCGCCGCGAATCCGCGGCGCAAACCCTACGATCTGGCTATCATCCGCCCAATTCTCTCCTTTTTATGAACGACCAAATCAGCCCCAGCGAATCCCTGCTCCGCGAACCGGCGGAGAATGAAATCCGCGCGCGCGCGTATCATCTCTGGCTGGCCGACGGCCAGCCCTCCGGGCGCGACCTTGACCACTGGCTCGCCGCCCGGGAAGCATTGCTCATCGAAACGGCGGAGAAAACAGCCGCGCGGCCGGCGCCCGCCGCCCGCCGCGTCCACCCGCCGGCGACCGTGTCGGATGAAAACCAGTCGCGGCAGCTCCGCGAGCCCAGCGCACCCGGGCACGATTTCCGGCCCGCCGTCGCCGCCTCCGGGACAATGCAGCGCTTGCGCGCCCGCCACCCGAGTTACCGCAACGCCGGCGCCGAGGGAGTGAATCCCAAGTCTCAGCGCACTCCCCGCCGTCAGATTGAGGCCACTCCCGGCTGAGTCTGGCGATTGGGATTCCTCACGCTTACTTTTCCTATGAGCGCGACAAAAATCCGCCAGACCGGCTCCGCTCCGGTTCACATTTTCCGGAACCGGATTCTTGGAACCGGTGCCGATTGACCCCCGCTGGACTTGGCACCGCAAGATCCTGTGCCGTCTGCGGGACAAATTGCTGCGCGACCGAGCGGAAAAATTCCGCGAAGCGGCCGCGCCCATCGGGCCGCACAGCATGCACGAGGCGGACAGCGCGACCGACGAATTTGATCACAACATTTTGCTGACGCTGCTGGCCGCCGGGCAGAATGCCCTGATCGAGGTGAACGATGCCATCCTGCGCATTCATGCCGGCCGGTATGGCCGGTGCGAGATATCCGGGAAACCGATTCCGCGCCGGCGGCTGCGGGCGGCGCCGTGGGCGCGCTATACCGTTGAGGTCGAGCGGCAGCTGGAAAAAAGCGGCGCGCTACCCGCGGCGCACCTGCATCCGGCTGTGTCGCTGCAAGGCGCGGAGGCCGGCCTGCCGAAGGACGAGACCATCCACACCGAAACAGAGCTTCCGGAGCCACGCATGCCCGAGATGTTCGAGTTCGCGACGGAGGGAGAGAGTGAGCCCAGAAAAACCATCGGTGCTCGCGCAGGGTTTCCGGCATCGGCGACAACAGGAAACCCAGTCCACCCTCGCAATCGCGAGCGAGGGAACCGCGGCAATAAAAGACAATTAAGGAACACCAGCTTGGCCACACAAGCTACCGGCCGGCGGCTTGCGTAAATGCCGCGAGGACGCGGTCGGTCGTGAGCAACTCAGGCAGCACGACGGGGTCGGGCTTGCCGGGCGCATAGATGAGGTTGAAGGGCACGGCGGAGCGGTTCCAGCGCGCGAGCTCGGCGGTGATGAGCGGGTCACGGTTCGTCCAGTCGCCGCGCAGCAGCACGACATTCTTCTTTGCGAGTTCGGCCAGGACGGCGTCGGAATGGAATACCGCCGCCTTGTTGGTCTGGCAGGTGGCGCACCAGCGCGCGGTGAAATCGACGTAGACAAATTTGCCGGCGGCCTGCCCGGCGGCGATGGCCTGCGGGCTCCATTGCTCCCAGGTGACCTGATAGCTGCCGGCCACCGCGACCGGCGCGGCCTTGGGCCAACCGGTGTAGAGTCCACCGGCGAGCAGCGCGGTCGCAAAAACGCGTCCGAAGAGTTGCCGGCCGGGCTTGCCGTGCGCTTGGCCGAAGCGGCCGTAGGCCCACGCGGCCATCGCGACCAGCACGAAGCCGAAGGAAATCATGAGCAGCCCGTTGTCATCGTCCTTGGTCTGGCCGGCCAGCACCCACAGCAGCCAGCCGACGGTCGCGTAGAGTGGGAAGGCCATGAGCTGCTTGAACGTCTCCATCCAGGCGCCGGGGCGGGGGAGGAATCTCACCGCGACGGGGAAGAGCGACAGCAGCAGATAGGGCAGCGCGAGCCCGACCGCGATGGCGGTGAAGACGAGGAGTGACTCGAACGCCGACAGCGCCAGCGCGGCGCCGAGCGCCGGTGCGAGAAAGGGCGCGCTGCACGGCGTGGCGACCAGTGTCGCCAGCATGCCGGTGAAGAACGAGCCGGCAAATCCGTCCTGCATCTGCAGACTGCCGCCGACACCGGTGGCGGACAGGCCGACCTCGAAGAGCCCACTCAGATTGAGCGCAAAAATCAGCAGAAACACCGCCATGCCAAAGACGAACTGCGGCGACTGCAGTTGAAAACCCCAGCCGAGTTGCGCCCCGCCCGCGCGGAGCGCGAGCAGCACGCCGGCCAGCGCCCAGAACGAGAGCAGCACGCCGAGCGCGAACACGAGGCCGTGTTGCACGACCTTCGCCCGGTCGCTGCCGGACTGGTTGACGAAGCCAAGCACCTTGATGCCGAGCACCGGGAAGACGCAGGGCATGAGGTTGAGGATCAGGCCACCGACCAAGGCGAGCAGCAACGTCCCGGGCAGGCTGCTGGCAGCGGAAGACGGTTGAGGGCTCGGGACAGATTGAGTGACCGGGGCGGCGGGCGTCCCGGATCTTTCATCGGTCAGCGGAATATCGATCAGGTTGCCACCGTAGCTGCGGCCGGGCGCCCAGCCGTTGCTCGAGGCGAGCACACCGAGCAGACGTGCGGGCGCACCGGGCTTGGCGGCGGCGGCGGCGGTCATCGTCAGGACATAGGAGCCGTTTACCTCGCGCACAGTCTGCGGCGCGGCGTAATCGAGCACGGCCTCGTTGTCGAAGAAGTGGAGATTCGCTGGGCGGTGCAGTTGGCCGGCGGCAGGCGTGAGACTGAGCGTGATCGTCTTGCCCGCGCGTGTGGCGATGGTGGTCCAGCCGGGCACGGCTGCCGGGAGTTGAAAAAAATAGTTATTAAACAGTCGGGCATGGCGGACATCGGCGGTGGGTTCCTCCGAGCCGATCGGCAGCGTCAGTTCCAAGGCGGCGTCACCCGGCATGCAGACGTCCTTGCACATGAGCCACTCGGCGGTGGCGCGCAGGGTGACGGTCGCGCCGGCGGCGAGGTTGGCCGGCGGCGTGATTTGCACGAAGAGGAAAATTTCACCTTCGTAGCCGAGCCCGGTAACCTTGCCGGCGGTATCCTGCACGACGTGCGGCGTCGGCCAGACGATGTCGCCGGCCGTGAAACCATCGGGAAGCTGCCAAGCCAGCGAGGTCACGTAACCGGTGCCGGGGTTGATCCAGTAGCTGTGCCAGTGCGCGTCGTGGTTCATCTTGAGCGCGACCCAGAAGGGCTGTCCGGGTTTGATGCTGCTCTGCAAGGCGACGAGCTCGACTTCGACATTGCCCTTGGTCACCGGACCGGGCTTCGCGTGTGCGAGAACGGGCAGCAGCAGAAGGGAAACCAAGAAGATGAGGCAGCGGGGCAGGTGCATGGTGGAAGTGAGAGTAGGCGAAGCCGGGAATATTTCAAATCACACTAGGGGTATGCGGCGGGGCAGTGCGAGCGCATTGCAGGCTCGGATTGGCCGCTGAACGGAGAGGTATCGGCTCGCGTGTTTGCCCATACTTGGTATCGGTCGGACATGAACCGTTTGAGGCTGATTGGTGCGTTCTTGTGCGCCGCCGCGGTGTCTCACGCCGCCTGGTTCAAGGGCAACACCCACACGCACACGATCAACTCCGACGGCAACGCCACGTCTGATGTGGTCGCGCGTTGGTATCGCGAGCACGGTTACCAATTCGTTGTCATCACCGACCACGAATACCTGACCGCCGTTGCGCCGCTGAATGCGCTCTTCGCCCGTGACGGCCAGTTCCTCGTGATCGCCGGGCAGGAGGTGACCCAGCATCTCGGCAGATCCCGCGACCCGCGCGACCCGACCAACCGCCCCGCCTGCCATGTCAATGCCCTCAACTCCCGGCGGGTCGTCGTTCCCCTCGGCGGGACCGCGGGCAAGGCCTTCGGCTTCGCGCCGCCCGAGATGACTATGGCCGAGACCTATGCCCGCAACCTCGCGGAGATTCGCGCTGCGGGCGGCATCGCCCAGGTCAACCATCCCAACTGGAAGTGGTCCGTCCGCCTCGAGGATCTGCTCGGTCTGCCCGACGACACCTTATTTGAGATCTGGAACGGCCATCCCGCCATCAATAACCTGGGCGGCGCGGATGAGGACGGCAATATCGCGCCTTCCGCCGAGGCGCTTTGGGACAGTCTCCTGTCGAAGGGCAGGCGCATCTGGGGTGTCGCGGCGGACGACAGCCATTATTTCTACCACCTGGCCGAAACCCCCGGCCCCAAGCCCGGCCAAGCGTGGGTCGTCGTCCGCGCGGACCAGCTGGGCGCGGAAAGCATCACGGCGGCGATGGCCAGGGGGGACTTCTATTCCTCCACGGGTGTCGTCATCGATGAGATTACCTCCACGGGAGGCGCGGTCTCGCTCCAGCTCAACGGCCAGCCGAGCGGCCCGCGTTTCCTCACCAAATTCATCGGCCGGGAGGGCCGGGTGCTGGCCGAGGTTCCCGGCCTGCATCCGCGCTACGCCATCAAGGGTGACGAAGGCTACGTCCGCGCGCACGTCACCGATTCCAACGGTTTGCAGGCCTGGACGCAGCCCGTCTTCGTCGCCGGCCGCTAAGCCTCGCCGAGGTTGTGGCGGAGGATGGCGGCCAGTGCGGCTGGTTCCCGCACCTCGATCGTTTTGCCGGAGACGGCGATGAGCTTCCGGTCGCGCAGCCGCGCGAGCGTGCGCGAGAGTG
>JAHFTD010000031.1 GCA_023269565.1 Opitutaceae bacterium
CACGCACGCGGGCGGGGCCGGGGAGGTGGCGTTTCTCTGCGCGCTCGGCGGGCTGATCTTCTGGCTCTACTACCGCAACTACATCCTCGGCACCGAGGCGATCCTTCCGCCGGTGTGGCGAAATCAATAGCGGGTCTGTGCTTGGAGTATCGACAGGGAGAGTTAATTGGACAGCGCAATTTTGCCGTTGGCCGCAGCGGGCTTTCCTCTTTTGGCCGCAGAGCACTTCATGCAGTCATGCGCTGCTTACCAAGACTACTACACCTGCTGGCGGGACTTTCCGCCGGTTTGCTTTCCGCCGAACCGCTGCCCATTGCGGTTGGCGACGGCACCATCAACGGCGACCGTTTCCAGCCCTACACGAATCGCTGGGAGTATTCGATCAAACCACCGGGCAAGGACGTGATCAAGATCGGCATCTGGTCGGATGAGATGGTGGCCGCCACGGTGGATGGCCACGCGGCCTTCGTCCGCACGCAGATCGCGACCTCCTACAAGGCGCCCGGCAAGGAGCAGATCACCATCAATACCTTCGACGCCCACACTCTGGCCCCGCTCAGGCGCGAAACTCGCCCGGTCAACCCACTGAATTTCACGCGCATGATTTTCAATGGGCGCATGCTCGCGATCGAGCGGCTTTCCGCCGGCGGCCCGCCCAGCCCGGGCGCGCCGCCGCCGCCCCCGGCGGCCACCAACACGGAACTGACGCTCGACGCGCCGGTTTATGATTACCATGGCGGCATGTGGGGTATGGTTCTCGCCGGCGCACCGCTGAAGGTAGGATTTGAGGGGTCATTCCTGACTCTTGACGAATTCAGTCCAACCATGAGCCCGGTGACGTTCAAAGTCGTGCGCCAGGAAGAAGTGGCGGCGGGCCCGGGCAAAAAAATTCAGACCTTCGTGGTGGAAGCCGACTCCGCCAAGGGCGGGCATCTGGTTTTCTGGCTCACTCCGGAGGCGCCTTACGTCATCCGGCTCGTCTTCACCGCCGGCCCCGGCGAGTGGACCTATGAGATGCTCTGACCCGGCTCACGCTTTCGGCCGGAACGCCTTCATCACGGCCTCGTGCGTCTCAAGCCGCGGCCCGCCGATGAGGTCGAGGCAGTAGGGGATGGCCGGGAAAATCGCCGCGAGGTTCTCGCCGATGGCCTTGGGCCGGCCGGGCAGGTTGACGATGAGGGTTTTTCCGCGGATACCTGCGGTCTGGCGCGAGAGGATCGCCGTCGGCACGAACGTGAGCGAGGTGGCCCGCATCAGTTCGCCGAACCCGGGCAGCATCTTTGCACAAACGGCCGCAGTTGCCTCGGGCGTGACGTCGCGCGGCGCCGGACCCGTGCCTCCGGTCGTGATGATGAGCCCGCAACCGGTGGCATCGGCCATGCGGCGCAGCTCCATCTCGATGACCGTCTGCTCGTCGGGCACAATCTTGTAATCCACCTCGAACGGCGTCGCCAGCCACTCGCGCAGCAACGCCACGACGGCGCGACCGGGCGTGTCCTCATACACGCCGGCGCTCGCCCGATCCGAGACATTGATGACGCCGATCTTGGCCATGTCCGGAATCGCTACCGCCACTCCGCGCGGATGGCCAGCGGGGATTTGCCCTGTTCACGCAAGGCGCGGAGGGCGAGAGCGTCGTGGCGCTTGGCCAGCCGGACGCGGTGCTCATCGGTCACGAGCGCGCAGTGATAAAACGCCGGCGGCGTCAGCCCAAGCGTGTGGTAGAGCAGCAACTGGCGGAAGGTCGACATGATCAGATCCGCTCCGCGCACGACCTCGGTGATGCCCATCGCGTCGTCGTCCACCACGCAGGCGAACTGGTAGCTCGGGAGGCCGTCCCTGCGCCAGACGAGGAAGTCGCCGAACTCGCGGCCGGCGATGGCGCGCTGCGGGCCGAAGTGCCCGTCACGGAACTCCACCGGAGCGCCGTCGGGCACGCGAAAGCGCCAGTTGGCGGCGTCGCGTGGCAAAGTCGCGCGACGCTCCCGCTCCGTGGTGCCGATGTTCTCCGGCCGGCAGGTGCCGGGGTAAAGCGGCTCGTCGGCATGCTCATGTGGTGCGGTGGCGGCGAGCTGCACGTCCTTGCGCGAGCAGGTGCAGGGGTAGATCGCGCCGGCGGCGCGCAACCGCTCGAAAGCCGTGGCATAGAGCGCGAGACGCCGGCTCTGTTCGTAGGGCACGTGCGGTCCGCCGATGTCGGGGCCCTCATCCCAGGTGAGGCCGAACCAGCGCAAATCCTCCAGCATGGCAGCCGCGAACTCCGGGCGGCAACGGGCCAAGTCAAGGTCGTCGTTGCGCAGGATGAGCGTGCCGCCGGCGGCGCGGGCGTGTTCCTGCGCCGTCCAGAAGGTGCTGGCGTGGCCAAGATGCAGCAACCCCGTGGGCGACGGCGCCAGCCGGCCGCGATACGGAGCGGAGCGAGGGGAATTCGGCACGACGCGAGCTTGCACGGGCAATTTTCAGCGTGTCAACGCGGGCTTCGCTCTGTTTAGCTGCCGGGATGCCCAGTCTCTGTGTTTACTGCGCTTCCAGCGACCGGCTCGATCCGAAGTATCATACCGCCGCGATGCAGGTAGGGGCCGAGATCTCCCGGCGCGGCTGGGTGCTGGTTTACGGCGGCGGCAAGACCGGCCTGATGGGCGCGGTCGCCCGCGGAGCGAAGGACGGCGGCGGCCGCGTGGTCGGGGTCATTCCGGAGTTCATGAAGGTGCGCGAGCTGGCCTTCGACGAGGCCGACGAGCTGGTGTCGGTGCTCACCATGCGCGAGCGCAAGATGCTCATGGAGACGCGCGCCGACGCCTTCCTCGCGCTGCCGGGCGGCTGGGGCACGCTGGAGGAATTGCTGGAGATCCTCACCCTTGCGCACCTCGAAGTGCTGCACAAACCGGTCATCATTTTCAACCAAGACGGCTATTACGACGACCTGCTGCGCTTCACCGAGAAAATCATCACTGAGAAATTCATGCACGCCACCATCCGCGGTAAATACGCCGTCGCCCGCACGGTCGGGGAGATTTTCCCGCTCATCGAGGGCTGGACGCACCAGCCCGGCGACACGAAGTGGTTCGAGACGCGCTGACGATGGAGCCGTGGCGCGAGGAACTTTCGGCGCGGCTGGCGGACTACGCTGCGCGGGCGACCGACCCCGGCGAGGCCGCGATGGCGGCGGAATATGCGCCGTTCATCCGCACGCACGCCGACTGCCTGCTGCGCACCTGCGTGCCCGGCCACCTGACCGGCTCGGCGTGGATCGTCGATGCCACCCGGCGGTGGACGCTGCTGACGCACCATCACAAACTCGACCGCTGGCTGCAGCTCGGCGGACATGTGGACGGGGAACCGGATCTGCTGGCCTCGGCGCTGCGCGAAGCGCAGGAGGAATCGGGGCTGAGCAGCGTTCTTGCCGCTTCACCCGGGATTTTCGACCTGGACCGGCATCGGATCCCGACCCGTGGCGCGGAGCCGGAGCACTGGCATTACGACGTGCGTTTCCTCATCGAGGCGGATCGCTCTGAGCCGTTGATCGTGTCGGGCGAGTCGAAGGATCTCGCCTGGATCGAGCTGGCGCGCGTTGCCTCGTTCAATCCTTCGGAGTCAATGGCGCGGATGGTGCGGAAGACGCGGCCGGCCTAGCGGTAGAGCTTGAGCAAATCCTCGGTGCGCACCCAGCCGATCTGGCCGCCGGCGAAGGTCAGGCGGGACCAGCCGAGGAAAGCCTTGTCGGCAACGGCGATCGATCCGGCCGAAAGGGGGGAAGTTTTTTGCGAGGTGTCGGCCTCGGTCGGAATGCTGCGGAGCAACGACGGCCGCCAGACCATGGCGACGTCGGGCTCGGCGAGCTGGCCGTAATTGCGGAGGCAGAGCGTGGCGGCGGCGGCGAGCAGCACGGCGAGCAGGCAGACGGCCAACGCCGCCGGGCGCGCCCACCGGCCGATGCGGCCGTAGCCTTGGAGCAGCAGCACGATCAGCGCGGTGGCGAGGAGCAGCGAGGCCCCGACGAACGCCAACTGCCATTCACCCGGCGAGGCGAGGCGAGCGAGCGCATGGCGGCCTTCGCCGCGCGAGAAGTCGACCAGTTCGGCCGGCGCCAGGCCGGAGCGCTGCAGACCAAGGGCGAGGTCCCAGCGCGCCTCTTCCGCGCGCGGCGCGAGCAGGAACACGGCGGTCCAGTGTGCTGCAGCCTCGGCCCAGCGGTCCTGTTGGGCGAGAGCCAGACCGAGATTGTGCCGGGCGGCCCAATCCTCCGGCGTGGTGGCGACGGTCTTGCGCCAGGCGGCCTCGGCGGCAGGGAAATCGCCGCGCTTGTAGGCGTCGGCCGCATTGTCGGCGAGCGCGGGGACTGGCAGGAGCAGGACGACGAGCGTGAGGAAAAACGGCAGCAAGTTGCGCGGGGCGAAGAGCGAGCTTGGCGGCCAGCCCGGCACGCGCACGGCCTGCAACGCACCGTCGGCGCGTAACGCCCAGTCAGACGGCAAGGTCGTATCGGGGCCGTGCAGGGCGCGGTCGGCCTCGCTCCACAGCTGCGACCAGGCCGGGGCGGCGTCGCGCAGGCGGGTGGCAACACAGGCGTGCACCAGCCGCGTGCCCGGCGCGGCGTGCGGGATTTCCCAGAGTGCGGCGGTGTGGCGCTGCCACTCGTGCAGGAGCGAGGAACGGGAAGCGGGAAGCGGGGTGGAGTTCAGTTTCGCCAGCGTGGCGGCGAGTGTGCGGCGCGCCTCGCGGCGGCGCCGCTGCGGGTCGTTCACGCGCGAACGAAGGGCGGCGAGCAGGAGCCAGACGGACAGCACCAGAGTTCCGGCCGGCACCGTGACGAGCAGCCAGAACGGGCGGGAGTCAAGCGGGGCGTAGCCACGAGCGCCGGCGGCCAGCGGGTCGCGCGGCAGTCTTTCCGGCGGGACTGGGGGCACCGCGCTGGGAGCGACGGACGAGGTCGGAGCGAGGGTGGCACCGCCGAGGGAAAATTGCACCGGGCCGCCCGGCGCAGTGGGCTGGGTGAGTGCGGACTGCGTGCCCGCGGCCACAGTGACAGTCACGGGTTCGCTGGCGAGCGTCTTGTAAGTTCCGGTTTTGGTGTCGAAGTAAGTAAAGCGGACGGGAGCGATGGTGTAGCGGCCGGGTCGGGTGGGCACGAGGACGACGTCCTCGCTGAGCGTGCCCTCGAAGAGTGAATTGTCCTTCATCGTGCGCTTCGATTTGGGCTGGACGACTTGGAAGTCGCCGGAGACTTCGCGTTGCGGCAGACCGGCGATGTCGGGCCAGTTGCCCGTGCCGCTGAGCTCAAGGGTCCAAGTGACGGGTTCGCCGACGGCCGAGGTGGTGGGCACGAATTTGGAAACCAAAGAGAACTCGCCGACGGCACCGGAGAATTCCGCGGAGGCGGGCGGCAAAGGCCGGACTGTGATCGCAAGCGGCTCGGTTTCGATCTGCCTCTGCTCGACCGTCGGGGCAGAGAAAAGCCCGAAGCCCGAGGTGCCGACCATGAGGTTCACCATCTGCGTGGCGGGCTTGAGCGTGAAGGTGCCAGGCTGCCGCGCAAGGGCGCGGGTAGTCTGCATCGAGACGACGCGGCGCTCGCCCCCCACCAGTGTCTCGACAGGTTCGGGCTTGCTCCATTCCTCGACCAGCAGAGGGCCAGCCAGCCAGTTGATATTGCTGGCAAGAGAGTGATAGTAGCGGCGGACGACGCTGAGGTGATAGGTGAAGGGAATGACTTCGCCGGCCCAAAGGGTGTCCTTCGACATCGTGAGCTTGGCGGAGACGACATCGTTAATGGCGAGCCCGGAATTGCCGACGGTGGCATCGCCCACCGCGTAAGTGGCGGCGGAAACGCGCAGGAGACCCTTGTCGGTGCTGATCTCAAACGCCGGGATGCTAATGGAACGGCGCTGCGTGGGGCGGACGGGGAAAACGTAGGAGAAGGTCCGCGTCATCTTGAAATTAATGATGCTGGTCTGGGAGCTGGTGGACGGGCGGCTGAACACGAGGCCGTCGACCGTCGGCAACTTCAACTGGTCGGGATCCGGCTCGCAGTTTTCAAAAACAAGGGCGAGCTCGCTAAGCTGGTTAAAGCCCAGTTGGCCGCCGGGTGGATCCCAGCGGACGGATTGGGCGGGGGCGGCCGTGGCAATCACGGACCCGATCGCGAGAATGATGAACACGCGGTGCATGGGGTTACCAATCCTTTGCTTTCTTCGGTGGCTCTGTCCGCGGGCCCTGCATGAGCTGCTGGAGTTTGGCGGGCGAATCCTGTCCGCGCACCTGTTCGAGTTTTTGCAACGGCATGGCGAGGTCGGGATCGAGCGGCAGCTCCTCCTTTTTCTCCTTCTGGCCACCGACTTTCTGGGTCGGCCGCGGCTGGGCGGGTTTCTGTTCGGGCTTGGGGGGCTGGTCCTTCATATCGCCGAACGCGTCCTGTTTTTGCTGCGGCGATTGTTTCTCCTGCTCCTGTTTCTGTTGTTCGGATTTTTGCTGCGGCTGTTCCTGCTTATTCTGCTCCTGGTTCTGTTGGTTTTGCTGATTCTGTTTTTGCTGCTGTGGCGGTTGCTGTTGGTCTTGTTTCTGTTGCTCCTGTTTTTTCTGCTCCTCCTGTTTCTTGAGCAGTTCCTCCAGCTCGGAGCGCAGCCGCGGCCAGTCGGCGGCGCGGGCATCGAGTTTTTCACCCTGAGCCACGGCGGAGAGGCCGTCGCGGATGATGCCCTCGCAGGGCGGCAGCTGGGCGGACTGCTGGCGCTGGCCAAAGGTGACAGTAGTCTGCGCCATCTCAGCGTAATCCTTGGCGGACAACTGGTCCAGGGCCGAGAGCCGGGCGACGGTGGTGGTCAGCGGTTTCGCCATGGTGCTGGCGGGTGGCTCGGCCGCCCCGGCCGAGGGTGGGAGACAGAGGATTGAGAGCAGAAACAGCAAGGCCGCGGCGACTGCGGTTTGCGGTCCTCGGACTTCTGTCCTCTGCCCTCTGGCTTTGCCCAAAGGCAGCGCACGCTCCCGCGGGCGGACGGGAAACTCGGCCCAGAAACTGATGAACAGGAGCAGGAGCCCGGGCGCGAGAAACCACTGGAACCGTTCAATTAGGCGCGCGGTGTTCTTCTCCTTGAAATTGCCCTTGCGGCCGGCCTCGACCGTCTTCTGCAGCAGCCCGGGCAGATCGATCCAGGCGCTGGCGTCGGCGTAGGCGCCGCCGGTCACTTGGGCGAGTTCCTGCAGGGTGGAGCCGTTGAGGCGGGAGAGCACGACGGCGCCGCGCTCATCCTTGACGAAGCCGCCGGAGGGATCGGGGATGAAGCCGCCCGCGGCCGTCCCGACCCCGAGTCCGATGACGCGGATGCCCTTCTGCTTGAGCGAATCGGTGAGCTGGCGCCAGTCGTCGTCGGTCGCCTCGCCGTCGCTGAGGACGATGAGGTAGCGGTCAGCGGTGGAGGTGCCGAACGCCTGGATGGCGGTCTCGATCAGCGCGGTGTAATTGGTGCCGCCCTCGGGGAGGTAGCCGGGATCGAGCGCAGGCAGGAACTCGCGCAGCACCTCGTAGTCGGCGCTGAGCGGGCTTTGCAGGAAGGCGGTGCCGGAGAACAGCACGAGGCCGACGCGCTCGCCCTTGAGGCCGTCGAGCAGCGACTGGATGAGGAGCTTGCTGCGGTCGAGGCGCGAGGGCTTCACGTCCTGCGCCAGCATGGATTTGGAAAGGTCGACGGCAAGGAGCACCTCGCGCGACTGGTCGAAGACCTGCTCCTCGATGACGCCCCACTGCGGCCGGGCGAGGGCGACGATGCAAAAGGCGAGGCCGAACCACAGCCAGAGGCGCGGGCGCGTCTCGGCAGTGGTGTGTTTGGCGCCGAGCGATACGTCGAACGCGCCCGCCCAGGCGCGGGCAATCTTCGGCCAGCGGGCAACGGCGCGAGTGGTATGGCGCGCCAGCTCCCAGGAGAAGAGCAACACCAGCGGCACGAGCAGCCAAAGGAGATAGAGAGAGTGGAAGCTCATGCGCGGGGCTTAATCGAACCTAGACAGTCGGAATTGACCACGGATTTCACCGATGAAGACGAATGGGTGTAGGGCGGGGTCGCCGACCCCGCCGAGGAGGACGCCGGGATCAGCGATCCCGCCCCACAATTGCTCAATCGATCCGTGTTCATCAGTGGTTAAACTGCATTGGTTCGTAGTTGGCGGTTGGATTGCGACGCGCCCGGCGGTCGCGCCCTACCGCGGAAGGGCAGCTGTGGCGCGAGGGCAAGGAATGCGCCGAGGAAGAGCAGCCCGGCGCCCGGCGCGGCGAACCACGCGAAGAGCTCGGTGGTGAGGAGATAGGATTTGGCGGTGAATTCGATCTTCCGCGCCTTGTCGATGGCGGCGAAGGCCTGCTCGATCGTGTCGGAATCGGCGGCGCGGAAGAACTTGCCGCCGGTGGTGTCGGAGATCTGGTGCAGAGCGCCCTCGTCGAGATCGGAAAGTGCCCGCCGGTAGCCGACCTTGTTGCCTTGGTCGTCGAACACCGGCATGGGCACGAGGCCGTCGCGTCCGGCGCCGATGGTGTAGACCGGGATGCCGCGGGACTTGGCGATGCCGGTCGCCTGCTCGGGCGTGAGCAAGCCGCGGTTGTTGGCCCCGTCGGTGAGGAGGACGACGAATGCTCCCTTGCGCCGGTTGCCTTCCTCGCGGCCGGCCTGCTCGAGGCGCGTGAGCGCGACGCCGAGGCCGTCGCCGATGGCGGTGCCGTCCTCGATCAGACCGATCTTGAGACGCTCAATCTGGCGGGCGAGCCAGTCGTGGTCGAAGGTGAGCGGGGCGAGCGTGTAGGCGCGGCCGGAGAAGACGACGAGGCCGATGCGGTCGGAGGTGCGCCGGTTGATGAAGGCACTGATGACGGGCTTGATGGCCTGGAGGCGGTTGATGCGCTCACCGCCGCGCTCGTAGTCCTCGGCGAGCATCGAGCCGGAGAGATCGATGGCGAGCATCAGGTCGTAGCCTTGCTGCTTCACCTCGCGCTTGTCCTCGACGATCTGTGGCCGGGCCAGGGCGACGACGAGCAGCACGAGGCCGGTGCCGGCGATGGTGGCCGGCCAGCGCGAGGTGGGGATAAGCGACGGCTTGTGCCAGGCGGCGGCGAACGGCACCACCAGCACGGGTGCGCCGCGCCGGCCGCGCACCCAGACGACGAGCGGCAGCGCGAGCAGAGCGAGGAGCCAGAACGGATCGTGCAGGGTATAGTTGATCATGGTTCAGCGCCGGTTGCCCGCAAACATGCGGGCGTGGAAGAAGCGCACGAGTGCCTCGAGTCGTTCCTCGTCGGTGCGAACGGTGAGGCGGCTGAGCGGATTGGGGAAAAGGGCCTTGAATCCTGCGTTGCGCGCGGCGGCCCACGCGGCGTGAGCGGCGCGCTGGGCGGCGGAGGCGCTGTTGAGGTTGACGAGCCGGCCGGCGACGGGGTCGTAAGCGGTGAGCCGGCCGGTGCCGGGCAGTTCGCGTTCCCACGGGTCGTCGACGCGAAACCCCATCGTGTTGTAGCGCCGGGTGAGGACGGTCCAGCCCTCGGGGGCGGCGCGCGGGGGAAAATCGCCGAGCCAGATGAGGATGCTGTGGCGCGGGGCGGCGTGGGCGAGCATCCGCCACGGCACGAGGGCATTTTCACTTTTGGCTTCCCGATTTTCGATGGCCGGAGCCGGTTTGCCGAGGAGCTGGGCGGCCAGATGCAGGATTTGCCCCCGGCCGCGAACCGGTTCCTTCAGGGTATAACCTTCCTCGGAGGCGTGGAGGAAACCGACACGGTCGCGGTTGACGGCGCCGAGCAGCATGACGAGGCCGGCCAGCTCGAGCAGCGCCTCGCGCTTTGACTGCGCGCCGGAGCCGAACTGCAGGCTGACGCTGTCCTCGAACACGATGAGCACTGTGACCTCGCGCTCCTCGATGAATTTTTTCCGGTAGGGCTCGCCGAGGCGGGCGGTGACATTCCAGTCGATGTCGCGGATGTCGTCGCCATAGGTGTATTTGACGACCTGGTCGAACTCCATGCCGCGGCCGCGGAAGGCGGAGCGGTATTCGCCGCTGAGCACGTTTTCCACGGCGTGGCGCACGCGCCACTCGAGCTGCCGCAGCAGCGCGAGCTGGGAAGTGACCAGCGAGATGTGCTCCGTGACGGGCGAGGACATGGGGGCCTCAGACGTGCGCGGGGACGGGCGTGCGCTCGAGGGCCTGCGCGAGGATCTTGTCGGCGGTGAGTTCCTCGGCCTCGGCCTCGTAGGTGAGGCCGACGCGGTGGCGGAGGGCGTCGTGGAAGATTTCCTGCACGAGAGCGGGCGAGAGGTAGTCGGTGCCGCGGAGCCAGGCAAGGGCGCGGCCGGCCTGGAAAAGCGCGAGCGAGGCGCGGGGTGACGCGCCAAAGTTGAGCAGGCGTTTGGCGCTATTGGTATCGGTGGTTTCGGCGGCGGCGGCGAGGTCACGCGTGCCGCGGACGAGTGCGAGGATGTAAGCCTGCACGCCGGCGGAAACGTGGATGGCGTCAACCTGCTCGCGGAGCGCGAGGAGTTCCGCGCCGCTGGAGACGGGCGCCAACTCGGGCTGCCGGGTGACCTGGCCCCAGCGCTCCATCATTGAGGCCTCCTCGGGGGCGGACGGGTAGTCGACAAGGAGCTTGAAGAGGAAGCGGTCGGTTTGCGCCTCAGGCAGCGGGTAGGTGCCTTCCTGTTCGATGGGATTTTGCGTGGCCATGACAAAGAAGGGCCGGGGCAGCTGGTGCGAAGTTCCACCGATGGTCACCTGGCGTTCCTGCATGGCCTCGAGCAGAGCGGACTGGACCTTGGCGGGGGCGCGGTTGATTTCGTCGGCGAGGAGGAGGTTGGCGAAGATGGGACCCTTGTGCGTGCTGAACGCACCGTCCTTGGGCGAGAAGATCATCGTGCCGACCACGTCGCTCGGCAGCAGGTCGGGCGTAAACTGGATGCGCTCGAACTGGACGCCGAGGGCGGTGCCGAGGGAGCGGACGAGGAGCGTCTTCGCGAGGCCGGGCATGCCCTCAAGCAGGACGTGGCCGTTGGCGAGGAGCGCCACGAGCAGGCGCTCGATGACGGCGTCCTGCCCGATGACCGCCTTGCCGATCTCCGCGCGGAGTTTGTTGGACCAAGTGGGACCGTTAATCATGGAGTGAGTGAAGAGTGATGTGCGACGAGTGACAAGTGACGAGTGAGCGGGCAGGGTTTGACTCGGGCCAGACAGGATGGTTGCAACAGGACAGCAAGCATGGCCGAATTTCCTGACATCGTGGAAGCGCCGCTGCGGGCGCGATTTGTCTCCCTGGGCGTGCGCCCGGAGGAGGTGACGGAGCGCTTTGTCCGCGGGACCGGGGCGGGCGGGCAGAAGATCAATAAAACCTCCTCGACTGTCTGGCTGCGGCACGAACCGACCGGTCTGGACGTCCGTTGCCAGCGGGAGCGGTCGCAGGCGGTCAACCGCCTGCTCGCCTGGGTGGAGCTGGCGGACAAACTGGAGCGGCGATTCGCCGAGACAACCGCCGCCGCCAGGACCGCCCGCGAGTTAATCCGCCGGCAGACGCGGCAGAAATCCCGCGGCCAAAAGGTGCGGATGATCGCGACGAAGAAACACCGGGCGCGGATCAAATCGACGCGCCGGGGCGGAGGCGACGGCTGGTAGTCAGAGCAGTTCGACCGGGTCGCCGACGCGGAGCGTGCCGCGCTTGGTCTCGTGGACTAAGTTCTGGCCAAAGTTGACGTTGGTGGGGTCGTGCGCGTCGCGGCGGAAGGTGGCGAGGGTGCGGAGCGGCTCCTTGCCGCGCGCGGCGGTCCGTTGGTCGGTGGTGGTGATGACGCAGCGCGCGCAGGGATCAACGGAGCGGAAGACGACACCGCCGAGGCGGAAGCGCGGCCAGGTGTCCTCGGCGAACGGCGCGCAGCCGGCGACGACGAGGTTGGGCCGGAAGCGGTTCATCGGAACTGGTTCGCCGCCGTGGCGCCGGATGCGCTCGTTCAGCTCCACGAGAGAGGACTCGCTGGTGATGAGGAACGGCGCGCCATCGGCGAATGAGTAGATATCGCCCGGCTGGGCGCGGCCGGGGCGGACCGCGCGGTGGAATTTTTCCCCCATGCGGACGAGACGGGCGGGGAAGCCGAAGAATTCTGTCAGCCACCCGGCCGCGTCGTCGCCGCAGTCGTCGGCCTCGACAGTGTCGTTCCAGACGAACGCGGTAAGCACGGCGCCCGGGGGGGAGTTGCGCGGGACGGAGACCTCGCCGCGGCCGGGTGAGCCGAGCGTGAGCGAGTCCTTGGTCAGCGCTGTATCGATGAGCGCCATGCGCGGCTGGATGCGCTGCTGCTGGAAATGGCCCTCCAGATTGACGATCATGAATCGCCGGTCGTCGACGAGACCGTAGTCATCCACGGCAGCGCTGGCGACCGAATGACCGCGGCAGGATTTGACCGGATAAATAAAAAGACCCGATAGTTGTGGCATGGATGGATGCGAGACGAATGGCCCGGCGGGGCAAGTCCGGTCGGGCTGTTACGATGATTTCCGGCGGTAGGTGACGAGGTAAAGCCGTCCGCCCGCGGTCGTGGCGAATTTTTCCGGGCGGGTGCCGTCCAGCCCGTAGCAGATGACCAGAGTGTCGTGGACAAACTTGCAAAGGCACGGAATGGTGCGACCGGCGTTGGGTCCGGTGACGCCGCGGAGAGTGAGGCCGGCGGCTTCGATCAGGTAGGTGCCGCGGTCGGCGGCGATGCCGTCGAAACGGACGGTATAACTGCCCGCGGCCAGCTCGACCTCGGTGCGGGTCAAAATATCGGCGGGTGCCTCTTCGCCGCCGAGCTCGGCGTAGAGCGGCTGCCAGAGCCCTTCAAGTTTCCGGTTCATGTCCGCTTGAGGACGTCGCGCGGGGCTGTCTCGATCGGCGCGGGTTCGGGCAATTCCTTCGCGCCCTTGGCGCCGAGTTCGGAGAACTTGCGTGCGCCGGGCAGCAGCGTGGTCTCGAACGAGCCGACGGCGGAGTTGTAGGACTTGTTTGCCGACTCGAGGCTGCGGCCGACCTTGTCGAGGTGCTCGGCGAAGTTGGCGACGCGGTCGTAGAGTTGGCGGCCGAGCTCCGCGATGGCCTCGGCGTTTTTCGAGACGGATTCCTGGCGCCAGCCATAGGCGGCGGCCTTGAGCAGCGCGATGAGCGTGGCGGGCGTGGCGAGGAGGACTTTCTTGGTGATGGCGCGGTCGATGAGCGTGGGGTCCGACTGCAACGCTCCGGAGAGGAACTGGTCGCCGGGCAGGAAGAGCACGACAAATTCGGGCGAGGGTTGGAACTGCGCCCAGTAATCCTTGGCGCCGAGCGCGTCGATGTGGCCGCGGACCTTGGCGGCGTGTTCGGCGAGCTTGGCGGTGCGCACGGCGTCGTCGGAGGCGTTGGCGGCCTCGCGGTAGGCGTCGTTGGGCGCCTTGGCGTCGACGACGATCTGCTGGCCGCCGGGGAGGCGGACGACGAGGTCGGCGCGGAGCGCTCCGCCCGACTGCTGCTCGGTAAAGTCGCAATAGGACGCCATGCCCGACATCTCGACGACGCGACGGAGCTGGAGCTCGCCCCAGGTGCCGGCGGTGGTGGTCGAGCGGAGGGCGGTGGAGAGCTTGGCGGCCTCGGACTGCAGCGAGACTTGCGCCGTGCCGAGGGATTTCAACTGCTCGGAGAGCTGGCCGTAGGCGGAGGCGCGGGATTTTTCCATCTCGCCGATCTTGGCGTCGACCTTCTCGAGCGATTCCTTGAGCGGCTTGACGAGCGAGTCGATGGCCTGCTGGCGCTGCGTGAGGTCGGCGGCAGACTGCTGGTGGAGCTGGCCGAAAGTTTCCTTGGCGAGTGCGAGGAAGGACTGGTTATTGGAGAGGAGGGCGTCGGCGGAGAGGGCCTTGAAGGATTCGAGGAGGCGCGCCTGGGCCTCCTTGAGGGCGCCGCGCTCGGTCTCGAGTTCGGTGAGTCGGGCGCGCAGGGCGGCCAGCTCGGCGTCGGCCTTGGCGAGTTGCTCGGCGGCGAGGCGGGCACGCTCGCCGAGCCCGGCGGTGCGGGACTGCGCCCAGAACCAGCCGAGGGCGGCGCCGACGACGAAACCGAGGAGCAGGAGCCAAATTTCCATCGGCCGCAGTCAAGCCGGGCGCGGCGGCGGTGTCGAGTCCGCCTTCAGCCGGCCGCCACGCCGCGCTGGAACAGCTCGGTGATGATGTCCTCAAGCGGGACGTCCTGGATCGTCAGGTCGTCCACGCCGCCATGGGTGAGGATCTGCTGGCAGACGGCGGTCACGTGCTCGCTCGGGACATGGAGCAGGATCTCGCCGTCCTCGCAGACCTTGCACTCGCCGTGGGCTGGTTGCCAGCCGGGCGGGAACGCGCCGTCGCGGGGCCGGAACTTGATGATGCGCTGGCCGGCGCCCGCGCCGGCGATGCGGTCGAGGCCGCCGTCGTAGATTTTCTTGCCGTGGTGAATGACGATCACCCGCTCGCACAGCGACGAGATGTCGGCCATGTAATGGCTGGTGAGGAGAATCGTGACCTTGTGGCGGCGGTTGTAGTCGCGCAGGAACTCGCGCACGGCCTTCTGGGAGATGACGTCGAGGCCGATGGTCGGCTCGTCGAGGAAGAGCACGCGCGGGCGGTGAAGCAACGCGGCGATAAGCTCCATCTTCATGCGTTCTCCGAGCGAAAGTTCGCGCACCTGCACGTTGAGCTTGTGGCCGATGTCGAGCAGAGTGACGAGTTCGTCGAGCGTTGCCTGGTAGGCCCTCTGCTCAAGGCCGTAGATGGCGCGCAGGAGGTAAAACGACTCGATGGCGGGCAGATCCCACCACAGCTGGTTTTTCTGGCCGAGCACGAGGGCAAAGAGCCGGCGGTAGGCATTCTCGCGCCGCGTCGGGTCGAAGCCCGCAACGCGCGCGCGGCCCGAGGTCGGAAAGATGAGGCCGGAGAGCATCTTCAGCGTCGTGGTCTTGCCCGCGCCATTGGGTCCGAGAAAGCCGACGAACTCGCCCTCCCTGATGCTGAAACTCACATTGTCCGCAGCGCGTATCTCCTCAAATTCGCGCCGGAACAGGCCCTTCACGCCGCCCCAGAAGCCCGGCTGCTTCTTGTAGGTGCGGAAGACGCGCGTGAGATTTTCGACTTCGATCATGAAGACGGGCGAATAAACACGGGTGGCCCGCGAAGGCAACCGCAGCCTGCAATAATTCTCCGTGCCACGGCGGAGAATCTCCTATAGCCCTTGCCAATGCCGAACCCCGCCCGTGCGTCCACCCTGCTGCTGGGCGCGATGCCGTCGGAGATCCGGCTCTTCCGCGCGCAGCTGACGCGGAAAAAATCCGGCCGACTGGCCGGGTTTCCCTATATCGCGGGCATACTGCGCGGCCGGCGCGTGGTGACGGCGGTCACCGGCGTGGGGGTGACCAACGGGGCGATGGTCGCCGCGCTGTTCGTGCATGCTTTTCGGCCCGCGGAGGTGGTGGTCTCCGGGACCGGCTCGCGGTTGAACCCGCGCCTCCGCACCGGTGACACCATCATTTCGATAAAGACCATCCACCATGCGGCGGGTAACCTCACCAACCAGGGCATGGTTTACCGGGCGGTGAGAGGGCCGCTGCCCGGGCAGATGACCTCCTGGTTCTACCGGCCTGATCCGCAGTTGCTGCGGCTGGCCCGGGGCGCCGCCCGCACCTATCTGGCTGAACCGGTCACCGCGGAAGGCAGGACTTACCGGCCGATGGTGCGCCTCGGCGTGGTCGCGGCGAGCGATCTGTTCGGCGTGTCCGCGGCGAAGATCCGGGACCTGCGGAGGAAATTGAACCCCGACCTGATGGAGATGGAGAGCGCGGCCATCGCGCAGGTGTGCGTGCAACTCGGGGTGCCACACATCGTGTTCCGGGCCGGCAGCAACCGCACGCAGCCCGACCCCGGCGGGGATTACCGCCGGCTCGGGCAGACGGCGGCGGCGGCGGCGGCGCGCTGGACACTGCACTTCATCAGCTGCCTCGCGGAACGGAAGGAAACGCGCCGATGAAATTGTTCTCCCCCGGCGACGGCGAGGGATTTGTCGCCGCCTTCATCAACAACCTCGTGCAGCTGCTCATCCTCGCGCCGCTGTGCTCGGGCGTGCTCGGCTTCTCCTCAGAGCTGATCTACGGACGCATCCTGCCCGGGGTGGCGATCTCGTTCCTGGTGGGAAACCTCTTCTACGCCTGGCAGGCGTTGCGGCTCGCGAAGCGGGAGAACCGCACCGACGTCTGCGCGCTGCCCTACGGCATCAGCACGCCGGGGTTGTTTGCGCATGTCTTCCTCGTGATGCTGCCGGCCAAGCAGCTCGCGCTTTCGCTGGGCCTGGCCGACCCCGAGCGCTTCGCGTGGCACGCGGGGCTGGTCGCGTGCTTCCTCGGAGGCGTGCTCGAATTCAGCTGCGCGTTCATCGCGGGGTGGATCCGGCGGCAGACGCCCCAGGCCGCGATGCTGGCGACGCTGGGCGGAGTGGGGCTGGGGTTCCTCGGCCTGGCCTTCCTGTTCCAGATTTTTGCGGCGCCGATCGTGGGGCTGACGACACTCGTGCTGGTGTTCATGGTTTTCTTCGGCCGCGTGCGGTTTCGCGGCGGGGTGCCGGCGACGGTGGTGGTGCTAGCGGTCGGAACCTTGCTGGCGTGGGGCACGGGCCTGGCCCCGGTCGGCGGGCCGGACGCGGCACCACTGGCGCATCTGCACCTTTACCTGCCCCGGCCGATCTTCGGTGAACTGTGGGCTGCACTCGGCGGCGGGCACATCGCCGCCTACCTTTCGGTGGTGATCCCAATCGGGCTGCTCGGGGTGCTCGCGTCGCTGCAGAACATCGAGTCGGCGGCAGCGGCGGGCGATGACTACCCGGTGACGCCGAGCCTCGTGGCCAACGGCCTCGGCACCCTGGCGGCCGCCTGTTTCGGTTCGCCTTTTCCCACCTCGATCTACATCGGGCATCCCGCGTGGAAAAAACTCGGCGCGCGCGCCGGTTATTCGGTGCTGAATGGCGCCGCCATCACGCTCGTGTGCCTCACCGGCACGATGGCGGCGCTGACCTGGCTCATCCCAGCCGAGGCGGGCGTGGCCATCATCCTCTGGATTGGCATCATCATCGCCGCGCAGGCCTTCGAGGTGACGCCGAAGAAGCATTATCCCGCGGTGGTTGTCGGCCTGCTGCCGGCACTGGCAGCGTGGACGATGCTGATCGTCAAGACGGCGCTCGGGGTCGGCGGCGCAATGCTCAGCCCGGCGTTGCTCAAGTCGGCACACTCGGCCGGGGTCTTCCTTCGCGGCGGGTTCGCTCTCGAACAGGGCTTTCTCTATTCGGCCATGATCTGGTCGGCTATCGTCGTGTGTCTGGTTGACCGCACCTGGCTGCGCGCGGCGGCGTGGGCCGGCGTGGGTGCACTACTCGCACTCACGGGCCTGATGCACTCCTATGCGCTGGCCGGCCGCGACACGGTGATCGACCTGCCTTTGCTCGCTTGGCTCAGCGGTCAATGGACGACGGGCCGCGCCCTTTTTCCGGCGGGTGCCATCGCGATTGGTTACGCGCTGGCCGCCGCAATTTTCCTGCTCGCCCGGTTTATCACTGTGCCCCGCGCGGATGACGAAGTCGCCTGACCCGTCCCATGCATCCCCGCCTTCCGCTCATCGACCTGCACCGCCATCTCGACGGCAACGTCCGGCTCGCGACCATCCTCGATCTCGGCCGCCGGCACAACATCCGGCTGCCCGGCGACACCGTCGAGACGCTGCGCCCGCACGTGCAGATCGACGGCGTGCTGCCGGATCTGATTTCGTTCCTCAACAAGCTGCACTGGATGACCGCGGTGCTGGCGGACTACGAGGCCTGCCGGCGCATCGCCCGGGAGAATGTCGAGGACGCCCAGGCCGAGGGCATCGACTACATCGAGCTGCGCTTCAGCCCGTATTTCATGGCGCGGCCGCACCAGCTCGATCCCGCGAAGGTGGCCGAGGCGGTCGTGGCCGGCATCGAGGAAGGGCGCGCCCGAACCGGCCTGAAGGTGAAGCTGATCGGCATTCTCAGCCGGACCTTCGGCGTGGAGGCGTGCCGGATCGAACTGGAGGCGCTGCTGACACAGCGGGCGCAGATCACGGCGCTCGACCTCGCCGGCGACGAGAAGAACTTTCCCGCGGAGCTGTTCGTGGAGCATTTCTGCCGCGGGCGCGACGCCGGGTGGGCCGTCACCGTGCATGCCGGCGAGGCCGGCGGCGCGCCGAGCGTGTGGGCGGCGCTGCGCGAACTCGGGGCGACGCGCATCGGCCACGGCATCCGCGCCATCGACGACCCCGCGCTGCTCGATTATCTCGGCGAGCACCGCATCGGCCTCGAGATCAACCTGACGAGCAACGTCCAGACGAACACCGTGCCGGGCTTCGCCGCGCACCCGCTGAAACAGTTCCTCGCCCGCGGGCTGCTCGCCACCATCAACACCGACGACCCGGTGATCAGCGGCATCGACCTGCCGCACGAATACGAGGTAGCCGCGCCGGCCGCCGGCCTGTCGGAGGCCCAGGTCCGCCAGGCCCAGCGCAACGCGCTCGAGGTCGCCTACCTTACCGCAGCGGAGAAAGTCGCGCTCCTGGCAGGCCGGCCAGTTTGAGATGAGATCGGGCGTGATCTTCGCGCGAAGCCAGCACTTCGCTTCCACGGCGGTCTTGGCGCGATATTAGTTGGCCGGCACAGACACGAAATGGCCCCGCTGTTGCCATCTTACGCAGAGCAGACTTGCCGCATAGGCGGCTAACACCATGTAGCCGAGCCGGTGGTTGCCGATCCACATGCCCAGGTATTCGCTGAAGCCACCGATAGTGGCACCAATCAGATTGGCCCCGAACCAAGCCGCGGGGTTACGGGCTACCCGGAAAGTAGTGGAGAATATCAGGCCGGCAAAAAAGACCGGCAGCGGCACGACAAATAGTGTCCAGGCTAGGCGCCAACCTAGGCTCTGGGCAAGAATCACCTCCCGGGGCATGAGCATCAGAACGAGCAGAGAGAGAAGAAGCGGCGCATATAACCATTGACTGAACGTGTGGACGACGCGCAAGGCGGCCCAATTTGCCAGCAGCACCATCAACAGGACTCCGGTAATTACGAGAGTCGTTACCAGCCAGGTGGTGCCAAAGTAGAGCGAGCAGTCGCCAATACTCTTGGTTTGCAGCAGTAGAAATCCCCACCCGAGGAAAAGGAAATGACCATCGCTCGCACCGAACCCCGCACTGCGGAGGGTTGTGACCGCAGCAAGCGAGACAAACAGCAGCAATCCGATAACAATCGCGTAATCTAAGGGAATGCCCTGCCGCTCAAGGTAGAGGTAGGGCCAATTGTCTATTGCCAGATCAATCTCTCTTTCCGGGGCAGCGGCCAGTTGCCATTGCGAAATAGTGCGTGGAGCAGGCTGAGCCAGAATCCCCTTGGGAGATACAATGGCCCGACCGCCGCCGTTACGATAGACCAATGGCTCCCGGCCAGTAGCCAGCCGAGTCATCCCGACCAATTTATCCACCAGCCACTCGCGCCCACCGAAAAACCAGACGACCATAACTCCACCATCATGGACTCGCGCATAGGCAGCGCGGAAGCTCTCTATGGTATAAATGTAGCCATCAAGTCGCAGGCTCGCTCCATAACTAAACAAGGCCTGACTGTCCAAGTAACCGAACGCGACAAGATCATACTGCTCTTGGGATCGCTGGAGAAAAGCCCGGCCGTCATCCACGTGCAGTGTAACCCGCGGATCGTGATAAGGGGCGGAGGAGCTGAAACGATTGCTGATCACCGGAATCATCGGGTCGATCTCCACGGCATCCACATGTCGGGCGCCATGCAGCAGGGCAGTCTCCACGTCCATGCCTCCACCAGCGCCCAGCACCAGCACGCGGGCTGGCGGGGGGATGATTCCGTAGGGCAGGCTGTATTGCTCGTAGGATGCGGTGATGATCTGATGCCGCCAGCCATCTTTCCTATAGCGGCGCAGATCCACGGTGCCGTGCATTTGATAAAAATCCTGGTTTACGTGCAGAATGTAGATCGGCGGATCATACATCGTGCGGAGGTTTGCGGGCGGAACCCCGGCCGGTTGCTCAATGACGCGACCAAAACCCACACCTTGCACTGTTTTGTCGATCTTCAGGGCAGTTTCGCCAATCGTGATATAGTAATACGGCGACCAAAATACATCTCTCTGAGCGGACAACCAGATTGCAACGATGGCCACAACACAGGCCAATGGGCTCCACCACCGTTGCTGGCTCCCGCTTAGCACAAGCACAACGCCGGCAACCACGGCCAAACCAATCACGGGGGAGAAAGACAACAGCGAAAACAGGCCGAAGACTAAGGTGCCGAACAGACTTCCCGACAGGTCCCAGGCATAGGCTTGCAACGCGGGCAACCGTCCGAACTGCTCGCCGATGGCTTCGCCCAGCGGGGCGAACAAGGCGGCGTTAAAGCAGAAAATCAACAGCAAGGTCAGGTAGCCGACGAGGCTGCTACTACTTTGAGCAAAGCGAAATTCCCCCGCTCCGCTGGGAAGTAGGCTGGCGCTGAACCACAGTAGTAGCAGGAAATTGGCGGCAAAAAAGAATGGAAACAGCCGGAAAAGATGCCAGTTGCGTCCGCTCACCAGGGCACCAATGCCCAGTCCGAGAAATGAACTTACCAGCATGAGATTGGCGTAGTAGGCGACCAATCTCACTTCCGACGGCACCCAGCGAATGACCATCAATTCGAGAAACAGCGCGGTGAACGAGAGAGCGAAAAGTTTCGGCCCGGCACCAATGAAAGCCCCGGGCGACTGATTGTTTACGGGCGGAGGCATAGGATTATTTCGGGTAACCGGCTGTCCGCCGGGACAGGGCGTCCATTAAATCGGGCAGGTTATTGCTATTCCGAAGGCGTTGCCTGACTGCATTCACTCGGGCTTGAGCAAGCATAGCTTCGAATTACGTGCCAATAATATTCAGCCGTGACCGAGCCGGCGATAATCGAGGACGGTGTGGCTGATGTGGCCTTGCGCGAGGCAGCTGACGTCCGTGAGAGGAAGGGACGGGGAGACATCCTGAATCCGGCCCCAGACGAGGCGGTGCGAGCCGTCGTCCGCGGCGGGACTGAACAGGCCGGGCACATGCACCTGCGCGGGCACGGTGCGCTTGACCGGCGTGTCGGGCCGGCAGGGCAGCGGGAAATTGAGGCTGTGCACCGTGAAACTGTCGCGTGGCGTGGAAGGAAAGATCTCGCCGACCAGACACGCGGTGTGCGCGGCAGTGACCTTCAGCGTCGCGAGCAGGGCGCCGTCGGGCTGCCCGCCCAGTTCCTTGAGGTGGGCGTAGGTTTCTCCCGAAACATCCTGCGAAACCGCCAGCGCGGGCAGGCCGTGCATCGCGCCCTCCCACGCGCCGGCGATGGTGCCGCTGGCCAGAATGAATCCGAGCGAACAGTTGAAACCGATGTTGATTCCGCTGACGACACCGTCGAGCGGCTCCTTGATGAGGTGACCGAGGGCGATGTTGACGCAGTCGGAGGGCGTGCCGTCGAGAATCCAGGTCGGGCTGCCGAAGCCGCGGTCGACAGCCGCGGACTTCACGGGGCGCGTGCGGGTCTTGGAGGCGCCCGTCCAGCTCTGCTCCGAGGCGGGAGCGGCGATATAGAGCTGGTGGCCGGAGGCGCGCAGCGCGGCGATGAGTTCGTGCAAAAAGAGCGAGTTGATGCCGTCGTCGTTCGTGACCAGGAGCCGCATAGGGAGCCCGAGTCTTGGCGAACCATCCGTGCTGTCAGCTATTATTTCCCGGCCGCGGTGCGCCGTCGGCGCGACTCGGTGAGCAGCCAGATCATGTAGGCGACGATGCCCAGGTTCACCGTGAGTGCGGTGACCCGGACCCAAGTCACGCGTTGGGCCACCTCGTAGATCTCGATCGGCACGTAGATGCTGCCGCTGAGGGCGGCGAACCACTCGGCCCAGCGCCGTTCGTGCCAGAGGCCGTAGGCCTCGGCGAAGCGCACGGCGGCGTAAACCGCGGCGAGGCCGGCCAGCAGCCACAGTCGCGTGTCGGTAAGCGTCGCCATGGCATCGATGAAAATCTGCGGGTAGTGGTGCGCCGGATCGAGGTGCATGCGGTGGACGATCTGCTCGGCGATCACCTCGGCGTCGCGCCCGAGGAAGGTGAGCAGACCGAAGCCGGCGAGCAGCACGATGGTGCCCTTGAACGCCTCGAAGACGGCGACGGCGCGGAGTCCTTTCTGGTGCAGATGAGCGGGCAGCACGCGGACAAGGTAGGAATGACCGCGGCGGAGCGCAATGTCGGGTTATGCAAAAGAAAAAGCCGCGACAGGCGTCGCGGCTTGAAGATTGAACGACAGCCCGGCGGGCCGCATTGCCTTAGGGTTGTGTCTGAGCCGGGACGGGCTCGGCCGGGGCAGTGGGGGCGGCTGGAGCACCGGCCTGCTTCTGCTCCTCGAGTTCCTTCATCGCGGCTTTGCGCGAGAGGCGGACCTTACCGGTGCGATCGTCGATGCCGACGCACTTCACCCAGATGGAATCGCCGACCTTGACGACATCCTCGGTGCGGCGGACGCGGAAGTCGGCCAGCTCGGAAATGTGGACGAGGCCTTCCTTGCCGGGCATGCACTCCACGAAGGCGCCAAACTCCTTGGTGCCGGTGACACGGCCCTGGTAGAGCTTGCCCATCTCGATCTGGGAGCCGCCGCCGCAGAGGGCGTCGATTTCCTGGATGGCGCGGTTCATGGCGTCGGCGTTGTTGGAGTAGATGAAGACCTTGCCGGAATCGTCGTCGGCGATGTCGATCTGCGCGCCGGTGGTCTCGGTGATGCGGCGGATGGTCTTGCCGCCGGGCCCGATGAGCAGGCCGATCTTCTCGGGGTCGATCTGGATGGTCTGGATGCGCGGGGCGTATTTGCTGAGGCCGGCGCGCGGGGCGGGCATGGTGGCGAGCATGACCTTGAGGATCTCGATGCGGGCGTCGCGGGCCTGGAAGATGGCGGCCTTGGCGATCTCGAAGGGCAGGCCGTGGATCTTGAGGTCGAGTTGGAAGCCGGTGATGCCCTTGGTGGTGCCGGCGACCTTGAAGTCCATGTCGCCGAAGTGGTCTTCCTCGCCGAGAATGTCGGTGATGGTGGTCCACTTCGCGATAGAACCGTCGGCGGCGTTCTCGGTCATCAGGCCGCAGGAGATGCCGGCGACGGGGGCGATGATCGGCACGCCGGCGTCCATGAGGGACAAGCAGCCGCCGCAGACCGAGGCCATCGAGGTCGAGCCGTTGGAGGCCATGATCTCGGAGACGACTCGAATGGTATAGGGGAAGGCATCCTCGGGCGGGAGCACGGGGACGAGCGAGCGCTCGGCGAGGGCGCCGTGGCCGATTTCGCGGCGGCCCGGGCCGATGGTGCGGCCGGTCTCGCCGACGGAGAATGGCGGGAAGTTATAGTGGAGGATGAAGCTCTTCGAGGTGGCGCCGCCGGTGAGGCCGTCCATGTCCTGGGCCTCCTTGGTGGGCCCGAGGGTGGTGAGGGCGATGTTCTGGGTGTCGCCGCGCTGGAACATGGCGGAGCCATGCACGCGAGGGAGGACGCCGACCTGCGCGGTCAGCGGGCGGAGGGACTTGGCGTCGCGGCCGTCGGCACGGACACCGCGGGTGAGGACGGTGTGGCGGTAGGCCTTGTATTGGAGATCTTCGAACACGACGCTCAGGTCGATGTCGGTGAATTTGTCGGTGCCGAGTTCGGCGGTGAGGGCGGCCTTGGCCTCCTCCTTGAGCACCTTGACGGCGGCGGAGCGGGCGGCCTTCTCCTTGCCGAAGATGGCGGCGGAGATGCGCTCGGCGGGGACGACGCGCTCGATAATGGCGCGGGCTTCGGGCGAGGCGCCAACGAGCGGGAAGGTGGCCTTCGGCTTGCCGCATTGGGCGACGAGATCCTTGATCGCAACGATGATGGGCTGGATGGCCTGGTGGGCGAACGCGAGCGCCTCGATGAAGCGGTCTTCCTCGATCTGGTCGGCGGAGCCCTCGATCATCAGCATGTCCTTCTCGTTGCCGACGTAGATGAGGTCGAGCGTGGACGAGAACATCTGTTCGATGGTCGGGTTGGCGACGAACTGGCCATCGATCTGCGCGATGCGGAGGGCGGCGATGGGGCCGTTCCACGGGATGTCGGAAATGGCGAGCGCGGCGCTGGCGCCGTTGACCATCGGGATGTCGGATTCGTTGACCAGGTCGGCCGAGAGGAGCTGGCCGATAAGCTGGACCTCGTTGAGAAAGCCCTCGGGGAAGAGCGGACGGCAGGGGCGGTCGCAGAGGCGGGAGGTGAGAATTTCCTTCTCGGAGGGGCGGCCCTCGCGCTTGAAGTAGCCGCCGGGGAAGCGGCCGGCCGCGGCGTATTTCTCGCGGTAGTCGACGGTGAGGGGGAAGAAATCCTGGCCGGGGCGCATGGTCTGCGCGACGCAGGCGGTGACCATGACGTTGGTCTCGCCGACGGTGACGATGACGGCGCCGTTGGCGAGGTTGCCGATGGTGCCGGTGGAGATCTGGATCCCGAGGTTCGGGACGGTGACGTTGTATTTCTGATTCATTTTCGGTTGGGTGCGAGGCGGCCCGCCGGTGTGGCGGGCGTGGCGCGGGGTCGGAGGTGAGGTCCGTTTCGAGCCCCTCTTTGAATCAGCTCCCGAGAAATTTCGGATTGCGGTCCCAGTCACGGCTGGGGCGGCAAGCGGAAATGTCCCGGGGGAGCGGCTTCGCGGAGGAGCGCGAAAGGTGGCCCGTCGGTGGGCCGCCTTTCGCGAAAGCGGGTTACTTGCGCAGGTGGAGTTTCTGCAGCAGGTCGTTGTATTTGGCCAGGTCTTCGCGCTTGAGGTAATCAAGCAGCTTGCGGCGGCGGCTGGCCATCTGGAGAAGGCCGCGGCGGCTGTGGAAGTCCTTGCGATGCGTGCGCAGGTGCTCGGTCAGGTGATTGATCCGGGCGGTGAGCAGTGCGATCTGGACGTCGCTGGAGCCGGTGTCCTTCTCGTGGGTTTTATACTGGGCGATGACTTCGGATTTGACGGGTTGTGACATGGTTTATGTGGTTGATGGCGCGGTCGGTTCGGGGTTTTCGCCCGTGCCGCCCGCTTTTGGAAGGCCGGCGGCACCGTTAGTGTCCGGTTGCCCGGACTGACCGTGGTCGTCTCCCGCGACCAGCGGAATCCGACTAACGCAAGCGGCCATTAACCAAACTGCCACGCCCCGGCGCAAGCGTTATTTTCAGTTACTCCGAGTCAGCCTGTCTCAGCCCGCCCGCAGTGTCAGACCTCTGATTTCTGCGCAGCCGGGGAGTTTTTTGAGTTTTTCGAGAATAGGTTCGCGGTGCTGGAAGAGTTCGTTGCGGACGACGCTGTGCGACACGAGCACGAGCAGCCGGCCGCGCTCGATGACGACGGGATGCGAATAGGCGGCGTTGGCGGCGCCGACCAGCTTCGCCCAATGGTCGCGGATGGTCTGCTCGGTCGACGGCCGGCCGATCTTGTATTTCACCATCATGTCCTCGACGAGCGCGCCCAGTTCCTTCATTGGGCGGCGGCGCGAGCGGCCCCTGTCCTCCGGCACGCCGCGGAAGTCGGCGATGAGGTTCTCGATCGCGCGGGAAAATTCCTTGGGCTCGGCTGGCATGGCCATGGTAGTAACACGCGACCCGCTACGGCTGACAAGAAACGAATTCCATCTTTTTAACTGCTGATCGGACTGTTGGGAGCTCGATCAGTTTGCTCACCCAGCAGAAAGGTGTGCATTTCGCCCTTGCCATCGATGTGGATCACACCGCGCGCATTGAGCGCAAATGTCGACCTTAAGAGAACCGCAGTCGCCTCGCTCAATTGGACCTCGCCTGGCAATCCATGCGACTCCATCCGGCTCGCAGTGTTCACCGTGTCGCCCCACA
>JAHFTD010000112.1 GCA_023269565.1 Opitutaceae bacterium
GGCGCCGACGGAGCAGTCGAGCAGCCGGGCGATCTCGCGGTGTTCGAGGTGCTGGAGGCGGGCGAGCACAAGGACCTCGCGGTGCTCGAGCGGGAGGCGGGCCAGGGCGGTGCGGAGCAGGGCGAGGTCGTCGGACGAAGCCGCTTGCTCGGACGGCTGGGCGCCGTCGTCGGGGTGCTCGTGGAGGTCGGCCGGGTCGGTGGCGGCGGGGGCCTTGGAATTTTTGCGGAAGTGGTCGGCGGAGACCTTGCGGGCGAGGTGGTAGATCCAGGCGGAGAACTTGCCCTCGTCGCGGTAGGTGTGCCGGTATTTGAGGATGCGATAGAAGACGATCTGCACGAGGTCCTCGCTGACCGAGGGCTGGTTGGTCAGGCGCACGAAAAAGCCGTAGAGCCGGCGGTGGTGCCGCTCGAAGAGGTCGCCGAGACGGGTGATCTCGCCCGCCCGCACGGCGATCATGAGTTCGTGGTCAGTGGCATCCACGTCGGCGGCGACGCTAACCGTTGCGGCCGCGGAGGGAACTCGTAAATCGGCGGGGGAGGAGAGAAGCAGCATGGAGCGGAATCATGGAAGGTGTGCAGCGGGGATAACCGGCCGGACGGGGAAAGGTTACAAGGTATGGGTGAAAACAGGCTGGCGGCGGCAGGGCGGGCGGCTAGCGTGGCCGCCATGAACCGCCGTGAATTTTTGCTTACCTCCGGCGCGGCCCTCTCGTTCGGGTTTGTGGCGCGGGGTGCGCTGTTCGGCCAAAGTCCCGCCGCCCCGCCCGCGGCCGCCCCCAAGACCCCGGTGCAAATGCCGCCACCGGTGACCGAGTTCAAGACCCTCCGGCGGAACACCGGCTATTTCACGGGCCGCGGCGGCACCATCGGCTGGCTCGTCAACGGGGAGGCGTTCGCGGTGGTCGACACCCAGTTTCCCGAAACTGCGGCGATCTGCCTCGCCGGCCTGCCCGGCCGCGCCCAGCGCACGCTGGATGCCGTCATCAACTCGCACCACCACTGGGATCACACGGCGGGCAACAAGGTTTTCCGGCCCGTGGCCAAGCGCATCGTTGCCCACCAGAAGGTGCCCGCCCTGCAGGCGGCGGCGGCGGCGCGGAATCCCCAGATGGGCGAGTTCACCGTGCCCGACACGCTCTTCGCCGACACGTGGCGCGCGGACATCGGCGACGAGGTCGTGAACGCGCGGCATTTAGGCGCAGCGCACACCGGGGGCGACATCATCGTGCACTTCGAGCGCGCGAACGTCGTGCATCTGGGCGATCTGGTCTTCAACCGCCTTTATCCCGTCACCGACCGGCCGGGCGGCTGCTCCGTGCGGAACTGGGTGAAGGTCCTCGAGACCGCACTGCAGACCTACCCGAAGGATGCCATCTATATCTACGGCCACGGCAAGCCGGCGTTCGGTGTCACGGGCGCGGCGGCCGATCTCGGGCTGATGCGCGATTTTCTTTCGGCACTGGTGGCGCACGTTGAGCGCGAGATCAAGGCCGGCACGCCCCGCGCCGAACTCGTCAAGCTCGCCGTCCTGCCCCGCTGGCCCGATTACGAGCCAGCCGATCCCAAGACCAGCCGCTTGCCCGGCAACCTCGGCGCAGTCTACGACGAACTCACCGGCCCGCGGGCATGACGCGGTTAAGTTTGTTCGACTCTCCTATGAACCCAGCATCACCGTCCATGATCCACCCCGGAAAAACATTCTCAATGGCCGCGGTTGCACGCCGGCTGACGCTCGCGGCACTGCTCGCCGGATTCGGCCTGGGCCCCGTGTTCGGCGCGCAGCTCCTGCCGCCCGGTGCCCGCGTGCTGGTCGACAAGGCCGGCACCGGTCACCGTGCCATTGTCCTGAAGATGGAGGCCGCGCGCTGCTTCGTTGCCTACGAGGGCGAGGACGAAAGGTTCGACGAATGGGTGGACACCGGCCGCGTCCGCGAGGTGCGGGCGGAAGTTACCCCGAACCCCACTCCGCCGGAAAAATCCCCGTCCGCCACCGGCACTGTTCCGGAACTGTCCAACACTCCCGTGCCCGAGCCGTTGCCGCGCACCCTCGAGCTGCCCCGGCAGCCGGCCACCGCGGTGACCAGCGGAGTCTGGCTCGAGCCGTTGCCGCGCAAGGACGACAAGGAGCCGCTGCGGTTCAGCACCGCCACGCTCGCCGCGCCGCGTTTCAAACTCGGCGCCGCGGCGGGCATCACCACGACGAAGGCTCCGCTGCGCGCCGTGTTGCTCCACACCAAGGGCAGCGCCGTGCCGCGTGGTTTCGCCGCCCTCGAGGGCGGCGTGGCCCTTTACCGCGCCGACGGCCGGGGCGGCTTCACGCGCGCCGGCGAGCTCGACACCGCGGTGTTCGGCAATTTCACCCCCGAGTATCTGCAGGCGGGCGATCTGAACGACGACGGCGAAACCGACCTCGTGGTCGCAGCCGGCCCGCTCCTGCAGGTTTTCTTCGGCACGGCGGACGGGCGCTTCGTGCCGTCGGCCAAGCCTTATCGCGCGCCGCTCCCACTGCGCCACCCCGCGGTCGGGCGCTTTTTTGCCGGCGCGCTGCCGTGGGGCGTCGCGGTGGTCGAGGGCGAGAACACTTTCCGGCTGCTCCGTGCGACCGCGGATGAAATCACCGCGACCGAGGCGCCCTTCGAGGTGAAATTCGAGCGCATCACTTGCTTGGTGCCCGGCGATTTCGACGGCGACGGCTTCTCGGACCTCGCCGTGGCGAGCGAGACCGCAGGACATCCAACGGGCGCGTGGATGTTTTTCAATCAGCGCGGCGTCAGCAAGCCGTTCCTCTGGCCGGTCGGCGGGCGGGACGACTTTGCCCGCGACTTGGCGGTGGCCGACCTGGATCACGACGGCCGCGACGACCTGATCATGACCGACGGCGAGGTGCAGCGCGGCGAGCGCATCCGCATCGTTTACGGCGCCCCGGGCCGCGCCGGCTGGGAGGATCCGTGGGAATTGATCGGCAGCGAATACGGGGTCGGCTTCGGCACGGCGGCGGTCGTGGTGGGCGACTTCAATCACGACGGGCGCACCGACCTCGGCATCGCGGGCCGGAACGGACTGCGGATTTACCTCGGCGCCGACTACCGGCGCTTCGGCCGCAACCCCGTCTGGCCACGGCTGGACGGCGGGGATTTTCCCGAGCACCGCTGGTTTCTGACCGGGGACTTCAATGGCGACGGTGCCGCCGACCTGCTCGGCTGCACTCCGGCCTTCGCCACCGGTTACAACATCGTGCTCGGCGACACTCCCGCGATGGTCGCCGGCGTGCAGGTGCCGGCCCCGCTTAGGAAAAGGGCCCCCACCCAATCCAGCTCGACGGTCACAAAAATCAACCCGGCCAGTTTTGAGGTCATCCCCGGTGCACCGACGATTCATTTTCTGGGCAGCCGGACCGAGCCCTACGGCCAGCACCGGCTCCGTATCGTGGTGGAAGTGGCCGTGGTCGCGGAGAACGTTGTCGAGGCAGTCGACGCGGTCTGCAAATACGAGGATGCCAGCACGCCGCTCGAGCAGGTCAACCCCGTCAGCAAGCGGCAAGGGGAGCGGGTATGGTTCGTCGAGGTGGTCCTGCCCCGCGGCCGCAACTACGAGTTCACCATCACCGCCCGCGACGACCACGGCCGCAAGGCCGACCCGCTGCGTGTAACGGTAAACCCGTGACGCGGGGCGGGATCATTTTGCCCCCGCGGTCAACTGCACGACCATCTGCTCATCGGCCGCGGCCCCGGCGGCATCGCCCAGCTTGCGCCTGACCGGCGCCCGGTCCTCGTAAGCCTTGGCGTAACGGGGGTTCAGGACCAGCGCCCGGTTATAGTCATCCAGCGCGGCATCCGGATTGGAATTTCTCGCCTGGGCCAGCCCGCGATTGCAGAACGCAACGGCATTGCCGGGATCGAGTTCGATCGCGCGGGTGTAATCGGCGATGGCCCGCGGGAAATCCTCCATCATGATATGGGCGTTGCCGCGGTCGTTGTAGGCGGCGGCGAGCTGGGGCGAGAGATAAAGGGCGCGGGTATAGTCGGCGATGGCGGCGGTCTGCGCGCCCAGCGCGGCCTGCGCATTCCCCCGGCCGTAAAAGGCCAGCGCATCGCGCGGGTTCTTTTCGATGGCCCGGGAAAAATCATCGCGGGCGCCCTTGAAATTGAACTCCCGGCTTTTGGCAATGCCGCGGTTGTAGTAGGCCCGGCCGTAATCGGGATCAATCGCGAGGGCCTGGTTGTAGTCGGCAATGGCGCCGGCGTGGTCGCCCATGGCGTCACGGGCGGTGCCGCGGTTATTGTAGGCCGGGGCATACCGGGGGAGCAGCTCGACCACGCGCGAGTAGTCGGCGACCGCCCCGGCCAGATCGCCCTTCGCCTGCCGGGCATTGCCGCGGTTGTTGCAGGCTTGGGCATACTGCGGATCCAGTTCGAGGGCCCGGGTATAATCAGCGATGGCCCCGTCAAAATTCCATTGGCTCTGCTTGGCGTTGGCCGCGGCGAAATGATCGGGGGCGGTTTGCGCCGGCACGGACGGGCCGAAAAGCAGGCACCCCAGGACAAGTGGGATTGAAAGTCTGGTCGGACGGAGAGAAGCCGGATGGTTCATGCGGATGGGCGGCGGGGAGATGTTCCCCGCGACCTTGCGACGGTCATCTTGCGGGATTGAAGCGGAATGCCAAGCAATTGTCGGGATTTTCTGCCGCGCAACCGGCTTCACTCCGGGCCGAAGGCCTGGATGCCGGTCTGGCTGCGGCCGAGGATGAGCGCGTGGATGTCGTGCGTGCCCTCGTAGGTGTTCACGGCCTCCAGGTTCATCATGTGGCGGATGACGTGGAATTCGTCGGCGATGCCGTTGCCGCCGTGCATGTCGCGCGCGAGCCGCGCGATGTCGAGGGCCTTGCCGCAGGAGTTGCGCTTCACCAGCGAAACCATCTCGGGTGTGCACTTGCCCTCCTCCATCAGGCGGCCGACGCGCAGCGCGCCCTGCAGGCCGAGCGCGATCTCGGTCTGCATGTTCGCGAGCTTGACCTGGATGAGCTGGTTGGCGGCGAGGGGCCGGCCAAATTGTTTCCGATCAAGCGTGTATTGGCGGGCGGCGTGCCAGCAGAATTCCGCGGCGCCGAGCGCGCCCCAGGCGATGCCGTAGCGCGCCTTCGTCAGGCAGCCGAGCGGACCCTTCAGGCCCTTGACGTTCGGCAGCAGGTTTTCGTCCGGCACCGCGACGTCCTCCATCACGATCATGCCGGTGGGCGAGGCACGCAGGGAAAACTTCCCCTCGATCTTCGGGCCGGTGAGACCCTTCATGTGCTTCTCGAGAATGAATCCGCGGATTTCGCCCGCGTCGTCCTTCGCCCACACGATGAACACGTCGGCGATGGGCGAGTTGGTGATCCAGGTCTTGGTGCCGTTGAGCACGTAGCCGTCGGCGACTTTGCGCGCGCGCGTCGTCATGCTGCCGGGATCGGAGCCGGCGTTGGGCTCGGTCAGGCCGAAGCAGCCGACGAGCTCGCCGGTCGCGAGCCGCGGCAGGAATTTCCGGCGCTGCTCCTCCGAGCCGTAGGCGTGGATGGGGAACATCACGAGCGACGACTGCACGCTCATCACCGAGCGGTAGCCGGAGTCGACGCGCTCGACCTCGCGAGCGACGAGGCCGTAGCTCACGTAGTTCACGCCGGCGCAGCCGTAGCCCTCGATGGTCGAGCCGAGCAGACCGAGCGCGCCGAGCTGGTTCAGGATCTCGCGGTCGAAATGCTCGTGGCGGTTCGCCTCGACGATGCCGGGCATGAGTTGGCCCTGGCAATAATTCCGGGCGGAATCGCGCACCATGCGCTCCTCCTCGGTCAGTTGGTCCTCGAGGAGGAACGGGTCTTCCCAGCGGAAGGTCGGCTTGGACTTGGATTTTTTCATGGCGTGGAGATTCGAGAACGGCCGGAGCTCACTTCGTGGCGATGAGGGCGGGGTAGCTGCCGACGGTGCCGAGGCGCGCGGCGAGGCGGCGGCGCATCGCGACCGTGTCGAGCGGCGTCCAGCGGAGCATCTTGCGGGCGAGGCCGAGTTGCATCTTC
>JAHFTD010000032.1:0-20053 GCA_023269565.1 Opitutaceae bacterium
CGTAATTGTATTGCAGACGGATTTTGGAGAACTCGCTCGGGAAGAAGGAGAGTTGAGGCGAGAGGCGGTGGCGCTGGCCGCGGTGCGGGTCGCTGGGATCAAAGACTCCGTGGTTGCCGCCGACGTAGTCCCAGCGCAGCCCGGCGTTCCAACGCGGCACGAAGCCGTAGACGAGTTGCGAGTAGAAACCGTAGTCGCGCAATGTCTCGGCGGGCAGTGGCACCGGGGCCGACGGATCGGCGCCGGCGCTGAAGCGGCGGTAGAGCGCCTCGGTCTGCCAGGTGACGTAAGGGAAACCCTGCGACGCGGTGGGCGGTTTCCATTTCCAGAAAAAGTCGGCGCCGTAGGTCTCGGTGCGGTGGTGCGGACCCGTGTCGTTCGGGCCGAACGCGCCCGAGAGGCCGACGAGCAGCGTCGTCGAGTCGGTGAGTTCGAACGACGACACGAGGCGCGGCACGAAGAGCAGATCCTGGGCGCCGTGGAGGATGCGACCCGTGGTCGCGCGACCGGCGTAGCGGCTGACGCCGCTCGCGTCGGGCTCGCCCGGGTTGCGGAAGCTGTAAGCCGTGCCGCCCTGCCCGTCGAGCATGCTGAGGAACAGCTCCGTATAGAACGGGGTCGGGGCGAGCCACGTGAGCTGGGCGCCGATGCTGCGCAGGCCGTCGGGCCCGAAGGCGCGGCCGAGAATGAGCGGCTGGTCGACGAACGCCCACGTGTGCGGATGCTGCGCGTTCTGCCGGCCGAAGCTGGCGAAATACTGCCCGAGTTTGAACTGGAGATTGGCGGGCAGCGAAGTCGACACGAGGTAGCTCTCCTCCAGCTCGATCTCGGTGGCGTTGTTGTTGTCGAGCTTCAGGACGAAGTTCGCGAAGCCCTTGAAGTAGGGGTCGACCGCGCCGTCGACGGCGATCTCGGCGTTGCGCAGGGTGAAGCCGCGCTTGGCCGGGTCGTGGTCGCCGAGTTCGAGTTGCGCCGACGGATCGGCGGCGCTCGACCAGCCGCCGGTCACGAGCGCGCCGTAGCTGATGTTCATGTAGGCGGAGCCGGGGCGCGCGCTGACGGATGTTGCGACAGTGGCGGATGGTGTATGGACCGGGGTGGTTGGGGCGGCGAGCGCCTCCGCGAGTTTTTTCTGCGCGTCGGACTTGGCCGGTGCGGCGGTCAGGGCGTCGAGTTTCCTCGTGAGGGCGTCGATTTGCTCCTGCTGCTGGCGGCGCGATTTTTCGAAGTCAGCCTGCATCTGCTGCAGTTGGGCTTTCAATTGCTGGACCTCATCGGCGGCCGGCAGGGCGGCGGCGCCGAGCCCAAGGGTCAGGGCGGCGACGATTGCTTGCTGAATTTTCATGGGGATTCCGGGGACACATTGCTTCTGGTTCACCTAACGTTACTGAAACAGCTCCGGCGGCAGCGCGGACAGCACTCGGCGGCGGGGCGAGGACCGGGCCGGCGAAAAACGCGCGGGCCGATCGACGGGGAGTGAACTCAGCAAACTGGCGGACCGCGCTCGGGCTGGAACAGGTAGCGCGGGGAATCCAAATAAAGCTCGGGCCGGACGGCGGGGCGCGATTCTCGCCACTCCGTTATCGCTGGCGGCGCTGCGGTCACGGCAATCGGCACGGACACGCCGGTGGCGAAGAGCTCGATGGCGCAACCGTCGTTACCGGCGGTCGCGGCGGTGCCATGCAAATGCTGGTGGAGGGCCGGGCTCTGGGCAAAAACCCCGAGGAGAAAAACGAGCGCCATGCAGCCGCCCGCCAACAGGCGGCGAAAAAAGTCGATCCAGCGTAATTGGCGCACCGGGCCCATTGGGCGCCAAGCAACATCATAAACGCGCACACGTCAACACGAGGTGGTGTCGAGCTGGCGTCCCCACGGGGATTCGAACCCCGGTTCTCACCGTGAAAGGGTGGTGTCCTGGGCCAGGCTAGACGATGGGGACCCGGTGCAGAGTCGGGCAACCTACGGGGCGGCCCCCCTCGTGCAAGGAATTTTTTCCCGGCGCTATGCACGCGGCGGGTTTGCGGCATTTACTTTCGCCGACCGCGCACTTTACCTCCTCGGGCACGATGACTTTCACCGCAATCGCCGCCGCTCTGCCCAAGCAGGCCGTCACCACCATCGCCGGCCTGCCCTTCCCCCGCCACGCCTCCGGCAAGGTGCGCGAGATCTTCGACCTCGGCGACGCCCTGCTGCTGATCGCGACCGACCGGCTCTCGGCCTTCGATGTTGTGCTGCCCGACGGCATCCCGGGCAAGGGGGCCATTCTCACGCAGATGAGCAACTGGTGGTTTGCGCAGACCGGGCACATCATTGCCAACCACCTGCTGCCCGACCAGGCCGGCGAGTTCGCTCGCCGCGGCCTGACGGACCGCGACCTGCAGTTGCGCAGCATGGTCGTGCGCAAACTCAAGCCGCTCACCATCGAGTGCGTCGCGCGCGGCTACCTCATCGGCAGCGGCTGGAGTTCCTACCAAAAAACCGGCGAGGTTTGCGGCTTCCGGCTCCCCGCCGGTTTGCGCCAGGCGGGCAAGCTGCCCGAACCCATCTTCACGCCCACGACCAAGGCGCCGAAGGGCCAGCACGACGAGCCGATCAGCGACACGCAGGGTGCGGTGGCCATCGGCGAAAAACTCTACGCGCAGGCCAAGGCCACGAGCCTTGCGCTCTACCGCTTCGGCCACGACCGTGCGCGGCAGGCCGGCATGATTCTCGCCGACACCAAGTTTGAGTTCGGCACCGACGCGGCCGGCAATCTCATCCTTATCGATGAGGTGCTCACACCCGACTCCTCGCGCTACTGGCCGGCCGACGAATACCGGCCCGATTGCTCGCCCTCGAGCTACGACAAGCAGTTCGTGCGCGACCACCTCGTCGCGCTGAAGTGGGACCAGAAGCCGCCCGCCCCGCGCCTCCCCGCCGAGGTCATCGCCCGCACGCAGCAGAAATACCTCGCCGCCTTGAAACAACTGCTCGGCTGAGCGGCGCTACACGCGGTTGGCTTTCAGCGCGGCGAGCGGGTAATGCGTGCCGCGCCAAGTGATGCCGCCGGTCCAATGCGTCACGAGCATCGAGCGGAGCAGGATGTAACTGAAAATGGCGATGCCGACCGGGAGAAACAACCCGTGCCACCGCCGGCCGCCGGCGAACCGCGTCTGGTCCCAGCCGAGCCCGAGCATCACCGCCACCGCACCCGCGTTCAGCCACCACGCGGCGCCGTGGGTGAACGCCAACGCGGCGATCGGCCACAGGAACAACGCCGCCTGCGCCAGCGTGCCGAGCGGCGGCACCCACCAGCGGTAGTCGGCGCCCGCGTAGGCGTTCTTCGTCAGCCCGCAAACCATCGCGGGCACGGAATCATACCACGATACCGACAGCGCCCCGGCGCCGAGCAGCAGCTCGCAGCGCGCACGGCGGAGCTTGAAGTGCTTGCCCAGCTTCACGTCGTCGTCGGGTCGCAGCCGGATCGGCTCGTGCCCGCCCAGCGTGCGATACTTGGTGGCGCGGACCAGGCCGAAGGCGCCGACGCTCCCGTGAGCGGGCGAGCGCGGATCCGGAATGCGCCAGGGCCGGATGCCGATCGTGAACGAGAAACTGAAAGCGTTGACGCAGATGCCGAGGAGGTGGCCTTGCTCGCTCAGTTGTGGGACGGCGGCGAGCAGGTCAAGCTGCTCCGCCTCGGCATAGGAAATCGCGCGCCGGAGGGCGTCAGGCTGGAAATGAATGTCAGCGTCAGTGAAAAGAATCCAGTCGCCGGTCGCGCGCGCGGCGCCGTGGTGCAAGGCGTGGGTCTTGCCGAGCCAGCCCGGCGGCAGCTGGCTGACATGATCGACGCGCAGCCGCGGGTCGGCGGCGGAGATTGTTTCCAGCACGGCGCCGGTGTCGTCCTCGGAGCGGTCGTTGACCGCGATGACCTCGAAATCGGGATAATCGAGCGCGAGCATCGTCGGCACCGCGGCGCCCACAGTCGCGCCCTCGTTGCGCGCGGCAAACACGAGCGACACGCGCGGCCAGCGCCGGGGAGCTGGCGAGGCGAGGTCGGCGAGCCGCTTCATCCGCCGGTTGCCGCGCGCGACCACCCACGCGGCGCCGAGCCAGAACGCCAGCGTAAGGGCGGCGAGTCCGGTCGGACCGTTGGTCATGTCGAGGCTTTTTCCGTGGACGCGGGCGGGAGGCGGGCAAGAAGGACCTTGTCCACGCGATTGCGGTCCATGTCCATCACCTCAAAGCGCCAACCGCTCCAGTCGAAGTAGTCGCCGGCGGCGGGGATGCGGCCGAGCTGGGTGATGATGAAGCCGCCGAGGGTCTGGAACTCGGCCTCGCCTTCGCCAGGGAGATGCTTGAGCGCGAGCAGTTCCTTAACCTCGCCGATGGCCAGCGTGGCGTCGACGAGCCAGGAGCCGTCGTCGCGGCGTCGGGCCTCGGGCTGGGCGCGGCGCATCTGGTCGGGCAGGTCGCCGACGATGGCCTCGAGGATGTCGATGAGTGACACCATGCCCTGGATGCCGCCGAATTCGTCGGCGACGAGGGCGACGTGTTTGCCGGTCTTCTTGAACTGTTCGAGCACCTGGATGGCGGTGGCGGCCTCGGGCACAATGAGCGCGGTCGTGACGAGGTTCTTGAGGTGGGTGGGGAGGTTGAAGGCGGCGTGAGCCCAGAGCGCCTTGATGTGCACCATGCCGAGGACGTTGTCGCGGTGTTGCTGGTAGACGGGGAAATGCGAGTGGCCGCTGGCGACGATCTTGCGCCAGTTGACCTCATCGGGATCGCCGATGTTGAGCCAGACCATCTTCGGGCGCGGGGTCATGAGCGAGGTGACGGGGCATTGGTCGAGCGCCATGACGCCGGCGACCATCGCCTTCTCGGCTTGGTGGAAGACGCCCGCGTGCAGGCCCTGCTCGATGAGGCTCGCCACCTCCTCGTCCGAGACAGGCGCGCGGTTTGCGCTCTTGGCGCCGAGCAAGCGGGCGAGGGGCTCGGTGCTGGCGCTGAGGACCCAGACAAAGGGCGAGGCGAGACGCGCAATGAACATCATGGGCCCGGCGAGCGCCACGGCGTATTTCTCCGGGTTGGAGAGCGCGAGGCGCTTGGGCACGAGCTCGCCGAGCACGATGGTGCCAAAGGTGATGCCGAGCACCACGACGCCGAAGCTGAGATAAGGGGCGACGTCGGCGAGGGCGGGGTAGCGGTCGAGCAGCCAGAGATCGAGGTGGCGCGCCACGGCCGCGCCGCCGTAGGCGCCGGCGACAATGCTGCTCAGGGTGACGCCGAACTGCACGGTGGAGAGGAAGCGCGTCGGGCTGTTCGCGAGGGCGAGGGCGAGCCTGGCCCGTTCGTCTCCGCTGTCGGCGAGCTGCTGGAGACGGGCCTTGCGGGCGGAAATGAGCGCGATCTCGGCCATGGCAAACGTGCCGTTGGCCAGAAGCAGAATGCCAATCACCAGCAGCTCGGTCGCGACTTCGTTCATGGAAGGCGGCAGGTTAGGCCCGACGGGGCCCCGGGCAATGAATTTACCCCGCGGGGCGGAACCCGCCAGCGTAAATTATCCACCCAAGCCGCTCCCGGACAACAACGCCCGCGGTCAGGCCCGGGTCTCGTCGGGCGTGCCGAAGACGCGGGCCTTCCCGTCGTCGAAGTCGCCTTCCCAGCGCGACACCACGACGGAGGCGAGACAGTTGCCGAGGACGTTCACCGAGGTGCGCGCCATGTCGAGCAGGGCGTCGACGCCCAGGATCATCGCAGCGCCCTCCAGCGGCAAGCCGAACGACTGCAGCGCGGCAATGAGGATGACGAGCGAGGCGCGTGGCACGGCGGCCACGCCCTTGGAGGTGATCATGAGCGTGACCATCATCGTCAGTTGCTGGCCGAGGCCGAAATGAAACCCCGGGATGGACGACTCCGCCGCCTGCGCGACGAAGACCGACGCGACCGCGAGGTGCAAGGTGGAGCCGTCGAGGTTGAAGGCGTAGCCGGCCGGCAGCACGAAGCCGACCGTGCCACGCGGCACGCCGAGTCGCTCCATGTTCTCGAACGCCTTGGGCAGGGCCGACTCGCTGTTGGCCGTGGCGAACGCGATGGTGAACGGCTCGCGCACCGCGCGCACGAACGGCTTGAGCGGCACCTTCGCGATCCATACCACCGCGCCGAGGACGAGCACGACGAACACCACCAACGCACCGTAGAGCGTGAGCACGAGCTGGCCGAGGTTGAGGAGCACATCGAGGCCCTGGTGGCCGACGGTCACCGCCATCGCAGCGCCGACGCCGACCGGGGCGAACTTCATGATGATGCCGGCGAACTTGAACATCACCTGCGTGAGCGAGTCGCACCACTGCAGGATGGGCCGGCCTGCCTCGCCGGCGGCGATGACCGCCATGGCGAACAGCACCGAGAAGCACACGACCTGGAGCACGTCGCCGCGTGCCATCGCGTCGATCACGCTCGTGGGAAACGTGTGCAGGATGGTCTCGACCAGCGTCAGCGGCTTGGTCTGCGCTGCCGCACCGAGGGAGCCCGCGCTGCCGGTGACAAGGTGCACGCCGGCGCCCGGCCGCACGAGGTTCACCACGATCAACCCGACGGCCAGCGCGAAGGTGGTGACGACCTCGAAGTAGATGAGCGCCTTCGCGCCCATGCGGCCGACGCGCTTCAGGTCGCCCGTGCCGGCGATGCCCTGCACCACGCTGGCGAAGACCAGCGGCGCGATCATCGCCTTGATCAGGTGCAGGAAGATGTCGCGCAGGAGCGCGGCCCAGGTGTCCCAGGTCGCACGGTCGGCCGCGGGCAGCAGGCTCATCCACCAGCCCAGCAGCACGCCGAGCACGAGCCCGAGCATGATCTGCTGCGTCAGCGAGAAGCTATACCATTTGCGCGGAGTGACGGTGGCGGGAGCGGCCGGGACGGACATAAACGGGGTGCGGGCAATCTACGGGCGGGCCTACGCTTGGCGAGTTTAACCTTTTGCCGGCCGGGTCAACCCGTAGGCTCGGCCACATGAGTGAACGCACCGAAAAACTCCACTTTTCCCCCGGGGTCGCTGCGGCGCTGGCCGCCGGGCAACCGGTCGTCGCGCTGGAGTCGACGCTCATCACGCACGGGCTCCCGTGGCCGGCCAACGCCGAGACGGCGCTCGCGATGGAAGCAGCGGTGCGTGCGGCTGGCGCCGTGCCAGCGACCATTGCACTCCTCGGCGGGAAAATCACGATCGGGCTCACGCGTGCGGAAATTGAGCGGCTCGCGCAGCTGCCCGCCGGCAAAGTGCGCAAGTGCAGCCGGCGCGACCTGTCCATCGCGGTCGCGCGCGGCGAGGACGCGGCGACGACGGTGGCCGGCACGATGATCGTGGCGCATTGGGCGGGCATCCGGGTCTTCGGCACGGGCGGCATTGGCGGCGTGCACCGTGGCGCGCCCTTCGATGTCTCGGCCGATTTACTGGAGCTGGGCCGCACGCCGGTGGCGGTGGTGTGCGCGGGCGCGAAGTCGATTCTCGATCTACCGCTGACCCTCGAGGTGCTCGAGACGCAAGGCGTGCCGGTGGTCGGATTCGGCACGGACACGCTGCCGGCATTCTACTCGCGCCGCAGCGGACTGCCGGTCGACGTCCGCGTGGAGACACCACAAGAGGCGGCGGCGATCATCGCCGCGGCGCACCGGCTGGGCGCGCAACACAGCATCCTCATCACCGTGCCCGTGCCGGAGAAGGATGAAATGCCCGCTGCGCAGGCCGCGGCGGCCATCACACAAGCGACGGCCGAGGCGGAGGCGCAGAAAATTCACGGCAAGGCCGTAACTCCGTTCCTACTCCGGCGCGTGACCGAGTTGACCGGCGGCGCCGCGCGGCGGGCCAACATCGCCCTGCTGGTCAACAACGCGCGGGTGGCGGGCGAAATCGCCGCCGCACTTGTCGCTGGCGCAGCCTGAGCACGGCGCAAACCGAGGGCTCAGCGCCGGGGTGGATCTTTGCGCAGATGCATGGAGCCGTTGAAGAATAGCATCGCAACCTTGGCGTGGTCCCGGCGATCCATCAGCGGGAACGAAACAAAATCAGCTTGCCGGCCATCCGGGCCGATAAGCGTGAGCAGATAGCCAGCACCCTTCCAGGTGCCTTGGGTGGGCGCACCGATGCTGCCGGCGTAGACCCCGCTTTCGGTGCTGACCGAGGTGACGGCGCCGCTGCGCGACCAAACGAAGGAGCCGTCGGCGAGCAACGTGAGCGCGGAGACACTGGTGCCGCTGGCGCGGCCGGTGGAAAAAGATGCACCACCTTCAAAATATCCCGACACCGCGGCCCAGTCAGCGGGCTCCTTGACCGGAGTGAAGATGGCGCCGTCCCAACCGAAACCAGTGCCGGACCGATCGGGCTCGAAGGCCGAACTGGTTTTGGTGCCGTCATCCCAAGAGATGGCCAGCTGGCCGCCCGCGAGCGAATAGGCTCCCTTTTCTCCGGCCTGTTTATCGAGCGCGGAGCGGGAAAAATCTGCCCCCGGCTCGCGGTAAACCCGGCCGTCCGCGGAAAAATACCAGAGCACTTGCTCGAGGCTGCCCGTCATAGCCCAGAAGCGGGTCATGAACTGCAACCCCACCGGTCCATGCGCAGACAGGCCGGTGGCCACCGGCAGTGTAGGTGCAACGGCCGCGGGTGGGGCCGGCGGCGTGGATGGCGGGCGGGCGGCGACCACGGATGCGGACATTGGCGCCGGTGCGGACTCGGCATTTTTCCGCACGCGCTGAGCGACCGCCGGGAAGCGCGGCGACTGGCGCACCGTGGACAGGTCTTCGTCCTCTTGGAGCAGTTGTGATTCCTTGAAGCCAAGCAAAGCGGCGCGCTCGAGTGAATCCAACGCCAGGGTCGGGAAGCCCGACAAGGCCTCGATGCAGGCGAGATTGTAGCGGTGACCCGACTCCGCGGGTTCCCGCTCGATCAACTGGGCACAAAGCGTGCGCGCTTCGGTCAACTGTCGCGCGGCGACCAGCTGCACCATTTTCTCCAGATCGCCCGCCGGCTGGGCAAAAGTTCCGCCCACAGCGGCCAAGAGCACCCCTAGGCAGATCAAGCGCCGGCCCCGGGTAAACCGCATAGATCGGAGGGCCGGGTTGATCATGGGACGCGACCAGAGGCGGAAGTCGCAAGCCGACGCCAAGGATTGGCCGAGTAGTCGGGAAGGGTCCGCTAGAGTCAATGGCTATTCATTGGGTTCGCTCCCACCAAATTCTTGGTGAAAGAGAAGTTCGCCGATCTCACGCCACGCCGATTCGTGGCACTCCATGGTCTCTCGCGGCGGATTTTGGCTCGCCCCGCCGGGCGTGGATTGCACCATCGCACCAGACGGGGCCTGTAGCTCAACGGTTAGAGCAGGGGACTCATAATCCCTTGGTTCTGGGTTCGAATCCCGGCAGGCCCACCACTCAGCGCTTGTCGGCCTTGCCACTGTCCGTGGCCTTAGGCGCGGCCAGCGGCGCGAGGCCATCCCAGAACAGGTTAACCATCGGTTGCATTTCCTCCGGCTTGGTCGGGGTCACGACCTGGCCGGAGAGAACCTCGACCATGGCCATCGAACTCAATGCATGAAGGAAAGCGGCGAGAAAACTGTAGTCGTCGATCGGCTTGATGCGGCCGGCCTGCTGCCAGCTTTGCAACCGCAGGCGGAGGACGGGGAGGATGTCGCCGACGCGGTTAAACTGGTGGACCTTCCCCAGCATCTCCTTCCCGTAGCGCGGGTGGGCGGCGAGGCTCAGGATGGAAGGCATCACGCCGATAAAATGATCCTTCACGCGCGCGGCAAACGCGGCGAGATATACCCGCGGCTCGAGGGAGGAGTCGAGATCCAGCAATGCGGCCACATCGGGCACGTGCCGGGTGAGGGCGGCGTAGAAAAGATCATCCTTGGTCTTGAACCGCTGGTAGAGGACGGTCTGGGTGATGCCCGCGGCCTTGGCGACATCGCGCGTGGTGGCCGTGTGGCCGTGCTGGCGGAAGACCCGGCGGGCGACTTCCAGCAGCTCATGGTCTTCGATGGTTTTCGGGCGTCCCATGGAGGCATTTTTGGAAACGCCCCGGCATTTGCAAACCTAGGAAACACCGGGAGCGGAATTATTCATAGGCGAGGGCGTCGCGAATCGAGATCTTCACGAGGCGCGAGACAGGCAACCACACGCCGAGAAGCACTAGGAAAGCGCCGCCGAAGAGCAGGCCGATCGCACCGGGTGTCATCACGAGCGGGATCGAGACCTTGAAGGCCTTGGTCTCGATCAACCAATTGAGGAAAGCCGCCAGTCCCGAGCCCGCACCAATGGCCAGAAGGGCGCTCAACAAGGCCACGGCTCCGCTCTCCGCGAGGAAAAGCGCGGTCACGCGCCCCGGCGTGGCGCCGAGCGTGCGGATAACCCCGATCTCGCGGACGCGCTCAAGCACGTTGAGGCTGCCAAACGCGGCGAGGCAGATTGCCCCGAGCAGCGCCGCGGCGATGGCGATGAGGTTACAGATGCCGACGACGCCGAGAAAATGCTCCTCCATCACCTCGCGGCGGTTGGCCCGTGTGTCGATGGCGAGTGCATCGGCCTTTGCGGAAATGAAGGCCAGGTCGAGGTCCGTCGCCACAGCATCGATGCGGCCGGGCGCAGCTTTCACGAGGAAGAAAGCGGTGCGGTCGGCCGGGCCGGCGAGGGCCCCGTGGGTGGGCAGATTGGTGTAATAACCCGGGCCGTTAAATTCCTCGAATTCACCGACGATGCGGACCTGGAGCGGCGGTCGGTTGCCCGTCTCGATCCGCACCATGTCACCGAGGTGCGCGTTCAGGGATTCCCGGGCGGGCCGGTTGATCACCACGGCGTCGGCCTCGCCGGGTGCGGGCCAGCGGCCGGCGGTCAGCGGCATCGAGCGCAGGCGCGTGTCCGCCGGGTAGGCGGCGAGCAGGGTGCGGAGGACGGCGGGGGTGGTCGCATCCGCCCGGCTGAAGCGCACGTTGCTGCGCTGCCAGGCCTCGGCAATCTCGATGGCGGGAATGCCGCGCGCGATGGCTTGCAGCTGGGCGATTTCGATCGGCCGCCGGAACGAGACCTGGATGTCGTGCGTCTGCGCCGCCAGCGACCGGTCGACCACGTTCATCAGGCTGGAGAAAACAAAATTTGCGGCCAGCAGGACCGCCCCGCCGGCGGTAAGCGCGGTCAGGGTGATGGCGAGCCGCCACGGGCGGCGGAAGAGGTTGCGCAAGGCGAACGTCCACTGCCGGCTGCCGGGCACATGGACGAGGCGGGCCACGTTGCTGCGCGGGGCGGCCTGTCCGGTGATGCCGGGATCCTGGATTGCTTCGCGCGCGCTCATTCGTGCCGCGCGGACGACAGGTGCGGCCATGGCCAGAAGGGGAATGGCCACCGACAAGACGAATTCCAGGAGCAGCATCTGACGCGGAGCCGACCAGCTGCCAACGTCGATGTTGAGGTTCACCTCGTTGTAGCGGACCAGGAAATCGCCGAACATCCCGCCCACGGGCAGGGCCAAGCAGGCGGACATCACCACGACCGGGAGCACCAACGCGAGATATTGGAAAGCGAGCTGGCCGGAGGTGGCACCGATGGTCTTCATAATACCGATTTGGCGGACCTCGCGCTTCATCCACAAGGAAACGACATAGGCGGCGAGGGCGGAGCTGCAGACAAACGCCATGATTGCGAGCACGCCCAGCACACGGAGCATGGTGGCCATCAGCACGGCGTGAGGGTGTGTCTTGGGCAGTCCCTCGATGCGGCGCGGGGTGACGCCCTGCTCGGTCAGCATCTCGTTTAGCTCGGTGCCGAGGCGCATCACATCGGTGCTACGGTTGTTTATACGCACGGTGATGTGGTCGAACGTGCCATCCTGCCCGAGCTGCCGGGCGACAGAGGGCGTCACATAGGCATAGACGACGCGCTCCTGAAAACCGGGTGCCACGGCGGCATCATGCACCAGACCGGCGACCGGCACCGAGACAGTGCCGCCGCCCGGGGTGCGGACGCGCAGTGATTCGCCGATCTTCAATCCGAGTAGCGCCCAGGAGGATTGCTCGATGAAGACGCCGCTGTCGCCGTCGGGCCAGGCGGCGTTGTGTGTGTGCACGACCCCGACCTTCTGTTTGGTGAAGTCGGGCAGGATCACGAGGCGGGTCGCGATCCAGTCGTTCGTGGCCCCGGCTGATCGGGTCAGCAGCACGCGGCGGGCGTCGGCGTCGGCGACATCCTCGTGGGTGCGCACGGTCTCGATCATAGACGGCTCGACCCGGTCGACATAGATGGCGAGATCGGGCGAGCGAGCGGCGGCGAAACTCCGGTCGATCTCGCGCTGGAGGACGGCGCGGGCGTTGAGCGCGCCGACGACGCCGGCAGTGCCGAGAATGATGACGAGCGAGATCAGCGAGACCTGCAGCGCGTGCTGCCGGAAGTCGCCGGTGATCTTGCGCCATTGGGTGTTCATGCGGCGGCGGAGTTGTTGCGCTCGTCGGCGAGCACGAGCCCGTCCTTGAGTTGGATGATGCGGTGGGCGGTTTTCGCCAGCGAGGCGTCGTGGGTGACGATGAGGAGGGTCTTACCCTCGCGGATGAGCGTGTGGAAGAGCGCGTCGACTGCCGCGGCAGTCTCGGTATCAAGGTTGCCCGTGGGTTCGTCGGCCAGCACGATAGGCGGATCGTTGGCGAGAGCGCGGGCGATGGCGGCGCGCTGCTGCTGACCGCCCGAGAGGGTTGAGGGCAGTTTGGCCGCCTGATCGGACAGGCCGACGCGCTGGAGTAGTTCCTGCGCCCGCGCCCGGCGGTTACCGGGGGGAATCACATCCACGAAATCCATCGCGAGCAGGATGTTCTCCTCGACCGTGAGAGTCGGCAGCAGTTGGAAGAACTGGAAGACCACACCGAGATTGCGGCCGCGCCAGCGCGCGAGTGCATTCTCGTTAAGGCGACCGAGATCGGCTCCAGCGACATGCACGCCGCCGGTGGTGGCGCGGTCGAGGCCGGCGATGAGGTTGAGCAGGGTGGACTTGCCACTGCCGGATTTGCCCAGCACGGCCACATGCTCACCGGCGGGGATGCGCAGCGTGATGCCGCGCAGGGCTTGGAATTCCTGTCCACCGCGCAGGGCGTAGGACTTGGTGGCCGCGGCGAGTTCGATGATGCCTGTGGTGCCGTTTGCTGGGGTCGTCATGGAGTAGTTCTCCGGTTCAGTGGGAACGGGCCGGCTCGCCGGCCGCCCGCTTCATGCTGATCAGCGAGGTGCTGATAAGCATGTTGTCGGCGGTGAGTGTAAACTCCCGGTTGGCCGTGCGCTTCGCAAACTTGAAACCGGCCTTGACCAGCTTGGTGCCGTCCGTCTGAGGCTCGATGGCGGTGACCACGATCTCCAGCGGATCCTTGATCATGGTCAGGGCCATGACGAAGCCCGCTTTCATATTGGGATTCGGGTAACCCTCGATGGTGTATTTGTCAGCAAGGTGTGGCAGGAAGGGCTTGCCGTCGTGTGTGCGCAGGGCCTCGGCGAAGTCGCGGAGAAATGCCTCGAGGGCTGCGTCCTCCTTGACTCCTTCGGCAAAGGAGACGGTGGCGGGTTTTTCCGCGACCGGGAGAGGTTGCATGGGGGTGGCGCCGGGCCCGCCGCCGTGCTGAGCGCGGGCGACGGGAGTGAGGAGGGACACAGCCAGCAGCATGGCGGTGATTGCGAATTTGGTCATGGAACAATTCATGGGTGATGACTGGGTTGGATGGATTTCGGGTTTGATTTTAGGTTCGGAAGGCAAATGCAGATGGGGGGCTGCATTGAAAAGAAGATGGGCATGGGTGCATAGGTAAGTTATCATGTGATTACTAATCAAGCGAAAAGTTTACCATGGATTATCGTCCGTCGATTATCGTTTCAGGTGGAAGACTTAACGTGCTTAATCGGGACCAAGCGCCGCTCGCGAGTGCGATCGATTTCTTCCAGCTCTGGCTTGGGGATGCGGGTGAAGGCAATGCGCATCGGTGCATACTTGGTGGTGCCGTGCGCACCCCCGAAATAGACGGAATTTTTCCCGAACGTGCGGTTGAGCAGATCGACAGCGGAATAGAGCCGGCCGCGCGATTCCTCGCGCCCCCTCGCAAACAAGTCCGGCGTGTGCGCCTCGCTGCGCAGCAGGTGGGTAAGCATGACGCCGACCTGCTGCGGGGCGCGGGCAGGCAGTTTTTTCGGCCGGCGGGCCCAAAGCTGGTTGAGCGCATGCGTGAGCTGGAGGGTGTCCTGGGTTTCATTGATGCGCAGATCGTCGTCCCAGCGTTCGTCGTCGCGGTAGCGGACCGACACCGCCAGCGCCCCGGCATAGAGGCCCGAGTCGCGCAGCCGCATCGCGGCTTTCTGCAGCAGCCGATGGAGGACGGCGAGGGCGTCGGTTTCGTTGCGCAGTTGCGGCGGCAGCACATGGCCGTGGCCAATGGTCTGGTCGCTGGCGTGCTCGAAAAACGGCAGATCCTCACCGTGGAGCAACCGCCACATCTGCTCGCCGCGGACACTGCGCCACAGGCCGCGGAGCTCGGTCTTGGTCGCCGCGTAGAGTTTCTCCATCGTGGTGATGCCGTGCCCGCGCAGCCGCCGCTGCAGATTGGGGCCGATGCCGGCGATGTCGCCGGGCTGGAGATCCAGCAACTTGCCGGGGAGATCGGCGTCCTCGAGCACGACCAAGCCGTCGGGCTTCTGCATATCCGAGGCGAGTTTCGCCAGCAGCCAGTTGGGGGCGATGCCGATGGAGCTGCGCAGACACGGCCCGACCCGGCGGGCGATGGCAGCCTTGATCTCTCGCGCGACGGTCACCGCGCGGGCGCGCTCGGCGTAGCGGCCCTTGAGTTCGCAGGTGACTTCGTCGATCGAGGCGATCTGCGTGACGTGGAGGCACGACTCGATGATTTCCACCAACCGGCGGTGGTAGTTGATGTAGACCTCGGGGCGCGCCTCGACGAGCTGGAGGCCGGGGCAGGCCTTGCGCGCCTCCGCGACGCGCATGTTGCGTTGCAGGCCGAGCTGTTTGGCCTCGAGGCTTACGGCGATGCAGCCGGTGGTCTCCGCCAGCACCGGCACGATCGCCACGGGCCGACCGCGCAGCTCCGGGCGTTCCTGCTGCTCCACGGAGGCGAAGAAGGAGTTGAAGTCAACGGCGAGCGCCCGCAGCGGCATAGTGCCAGCGTTGCCGGAGGCGCGGGCGTGTCAAAGCGCCGTTTGGCGACAATCTGTTTTTGCCAGCGTCCGAAATATTTGCTGCATTTATTCATGCGCATTGCGGTCATCGCCGACACCCACGACCGCTATCCGCCCGGTCTGCCCGCGCGCTTGAGCGACGCGGACGAGATCTGGCACCTCGGCGACGTGTGCGAGCCGGGCGTGCTGGCGGAGTTCGAGCAGCTCGCGGTGCCGCTGCACGTGGTGCTGGGCAACAACGAGGCGCACAACCTCTGGCCGCTGGAGCTGGCGCTCGAGCGCGCCGGGCGGAGGTTTTTCCTGACGCACATCCCGCCGCGGCGCGCACCGCCCGGGGTGCATGCCGTGCTCCACGGGCACACCCATGTGCCGCGCGACGAAACCGACGACGCCGGCGTGCGCTGGCTCAACCCGGGCTGCGTCTCGCGGCCGAACCGCGGTGCGCGCGCCAGCTTCGCGTGGCTCACGATCTCGGCGGGCCGGCCAATCGACTGGCACCTCGTCCCGTTGTGAAGAAGCTGCCCAATTTCCTCAGCTTGCTGCGACTGGCCTGCGCGCCGGCCATGATGGTGGCGGCGGCGGGCGCTAGCTCGCGGCGGTGGTTCCTTGTGCTGTTTGGTCTGGCGCTGCTGACCGATGCGCTCGACGGCGCCCTCGCTCGGCGGCTCCACGCCCAAACCGAGCTGGGCCGCCGGCTGGACAGCTGGGGCGACTGCACGACAATGGCGGCGGCGGCATTTGGACTGTGGCTGCTCTGGCCGGACCTGCTGCGACACGAGTGGCCGTGGTTCGCCGCCGGGCTCGGCGGGTATTTCGCAATCATCTTCTACGGATTGCTGCGCTGGCGGAAGGTGTTGGGCTACCACACTTGGACTTCCAAGGTTCTCGCCGTGGCGATGGCCGTGACCCTGGCGCTGCTGCTGTTGGCCGTGGCCGCGTGGCCCTTCCGGGTGGTGATGGCGCTGCAGGTGGCCGGGGGGATCGAGGAGCTGTTGATCGCCCTGCTGCTGCCGCGGTTTTCCGGGGAAATGCCGACGGTATGGCATGCTTGGCGACGAAAGAAAGACGCAGCTCCTCCGCTGCCGGAATGAAAATTAAAATCTTTCCTGGGTCACCGGTCATGGGCGACGAAGTGCCAGAGATCATGCGCCCGGGATTGCCGGCTGGCTTTTGCCCCGCAACCGCATTTAGACCACCCGGCAAGAATGAGTGACGAACCGCGCCAAGAGGCCAGCACTGAGTCCGCGACAGTCTTTGTCCGCAGCGCGCGGGCGCGGCATTACCGGCTGACATTGCGCAAGGATGGCACCGCGGTGGCGACGATTCCCGTGCACGGGAGCGAACGCGAGGCGGCAAAATTTGTGGCGCAACATAGCGATTGGCTTGCGCGCGCCCGTGCGCGTCACGCGCAGCGGCCACGCGCGGAGGAAAACTGGGCGGTGGGCACGACTGTGCTCTGGCGCGGAGAGATGAATGCAATCCGCGTGGCGGCGGAGGGCCTTCGTCCGCAGGTGTGCGTGGCTGCGGATGTGTTCCGCGTGCCGGCGTTTGAAGGCGACCTGCGGCCGGCCTTGGAAGCGCAATTTGCGCGGCGCGCGCGGATCGAGCTGCCGGCGCGCACTTGGGAACTGGCGGCGGAGACGGGCGCGGAGGTGAAGCACGTGACGGTGCGCAACCAGCGCTCACGCTGGGGTTCGTGCTCGGCCGGCGGCACCATCTCGCTCAACTGGCGGCTCATCCAGGCGCCGGAGAGTGTGCGCGACTACATCATCCACCACGAACTGGCGCACCTGTGGGAGATGAACCACAGCGGGCGGTTCTGGGCACGCGTGGCGGCAGTGTGTCCGGGATGGCGCGAGGCCGAGCGCTGGCTGAAGCGCCACGGCGGCCTTGTTGGGCTGTGACCAGGGCGGTTAGTTGAAGTCGAGCAACTCGACCTCGAACACAAGCGTGGCACGCGGCGGGATTGGACCGCGGCCCTCTTCACCGTAGGCGAGCCACCACGGGATGATGAGGGTGCGCTTCTCCCCCTTCTTCATGGCGGCGAAGGCCTCGTCCCAGCCCTTGATGACGCGACCCTGACCCACGCGGAATTGGAACGGTTCACCGCGGTCGTATGAGCTGTCGAATTTTTTGCCGGTGGCGAGAAGGGTGCCCTGGTAGTGCGCGGTGACCTCGGCGCTGGGGGGCGGCGGCGCGCCCGCGCCGGGTGCGCGCACGACGTAGCGCAGGCCGGAGGGATTCAGGTGGGCCGTTGGGTAGCGCTCCATGATGAGCGCAGCGTCCTCGCTGCTGAGCTGGGGAGTGGACATCATTTCGCGCATGTATTTGTTGGCGGGCTCACCTGGGTTTTTCCGGCGGAAAATTCCAGTGCGGGCTTGGAAGGCGATAAAAGCCAGGACGAGCCCGAGGACAAGGACGATAAGATAGGGACGCATGGCGGCACAGTAACCGGGTGCCGCGCGCGGAACAGCCCCAAAATTGTGTGCCGGGGGTATTCGACGGAATAATTGCGGCGCAACCGCCGCTCATGCTTGCGCCCCGCGCCGGGATTTGCCTTGGTTCGCCCGGGCCAGCCCCTAATTCCATCCCATGCAGAATTTCCAGCTTCCTCGCAGCCTCAAGGCGGATGTCACGCAAGGCGCCGAGATCGAGCAGCGATACCGGATCCACGGCAACGAATTCGGCCCGGAGAAAATCTACCGCATCTACGATCCGGCGGACGACGCGACCTGGGGCTTTGTCGCGGTCGACAATCTCGTGCGCGGGCGCGGCCTCGGGGGTGTGCGCATGGCGCCTGACGTCACGGCGGACGAGGTCTACGGCCTCGCTGCGGCGATGACGCTGAAGAGCGCTGCGGCGATGCTGCCGCTCGGCGGCGCCAAGAGCGGCCTGCGGGCGAACCCGCGCGACTTCACCGACCGGCCGGAGGAGAAGCGCCGGCTGGTTGCCATGTTCGCCGAGGCCCTCTGGGGCATCCCCGAATACATCCCGGGACCCGACATGGGCACGAGCGAGACGGACATGCAGACGATCTATGAGGTCTTCGCCCGGCACAACAATGGCCCGCACCATGGTCGCGGTGGCGTCGGCCGCCCGCCAGCGCAAGGCGGCTTCCCGCTCGACGAGTGGGGCATCACCGCGCACGGCCTCTTCGCCGCCGCCGCCGCCACCGAGCAGCACGTGCCCGATTTTCGCATCAAGGACTCCAGTGTCATCGTGCAGGGCTTCGGCAACGTCGGCGCGCCCATCGCCCAGAAACTCGCCGTGCTCGGCGCTCGCATCGTCGGAGCCTCCGACATCAACGCGGGCCTCTTCAACCCCGCCGGGCTCGACGTCGAGGAGCTTTGCGCCATCCGCCGGGGCAAGGACGGCCTCGCCACCTACACTGGCCCCGTGAAGACACGGTTCGATGGCGAGCACCTCGACCGTCTTTTGGAAATGCCGTGCACCATTCTGGTTCCCGCAGCGCGCCCGCACGCCATCCACCCCGACAACGCCACGCTCATCAACACCCGCATCGTGCTCCAGGGCGCCAACAACCCGGCCGACCTCGTCAGCGAATATTTCCTCCAGCATCGCCGCGGCGTGATCAGCCTCACCGATTTCATCGTCAACTCGGGTGGCGTCATTGCCGCCTATGTTGAGGCCAAGGCCGATGTCGACGCCGCCTTCCGCGCCCGCGTGATGGCGGAGGACGGCACCGGCCGCGCCTTCCTCGAGAAGCTCGTCACGCGCATTGTCACGGAGAACATCGACGAGATGTTCCGCCGCCGCGCCACACACAGGGCCAAGGACATTACCTGGCGCGAAATCGCCGGCGAAATGGCGCGCGACCGGCTCCGGCCCACTGCCGGCCCGCTCCGGATCATTCCCGAGCTTATGTGACCGCCCGCCTGGTGAATATTTAGCATAACCCAAGTTGCCTTTGATTGTAGTTTAGCTTTATTCCCCGCCACCATGCTGAAAAAACTTCTCACCCTTACCGCCGTGTTCGCTTTGACCGCTTTCGCTGCCAGCGGCAAATACGCCGACATCTCCCACGACGAACTCAAGGCCGCCATCGCCACGGGCAAGATCACCATTGTGGATGTCAATGGTTCAGCCAGCTACGCCAGCGGGCACATCCCTGGCGCGATGGACTACGCCGTCGTCAAGGACAGCCTCGCGGCCAAGTTGCCCGCCGAAAAGTCCGCGCTCGTTGTCGCCTACTGCGGCGGCCCGCAGTGCTCGGCCTACCGCGTAGCCTACGATGCGGCGGTCGCCCTCGGTTACACTAGGGTGAAGCACTACTCCGGCGGCATCAGCGGCTGGGCGGGGAAGAACGAGAAGATGGAGAAGAACTGACATCGCCGGTTTGCTGAACTATCACCGACCTGCCCGCGCTTAAGCGCGGGCTATTATTTTTCCGCATTCGAGGTGTGGTCGTTTACGATCACCCACTGGCCGGAGATTTTGCGCCGCGTTAGAGTGAGCAGACCCCAGGGATGACCTTTCTCCCGGGTAAGTTCCCACTTGCCGAAGACCACGGCGGCGTCCGGCGCGATCACATCCACGCCGAGGAGCGTGAAGGTGAGCGCGCCCATCGTCGCCTTGTTGGGGTAACGCTGCAGGTAGCGCGCGAGCGTGGTCTACCAGCCGTGGGTGATGGAGCCGCTGGAGGCAAAGCGCAGCTGGTCGGACTGCCAGTAGCCCGCCATGTAGGCCGGGATGTCGCCGCGGTTCCACGCGGCCGTCTGCGCCGCAAGCCACGCCGAATATCGGCTGTGTCAGCCGCGCAAGAGTAGCGATCCAATACTGAATGCGGCCAGCAGACTTAGCACACCCAAACGGCGCCACATGACACCGGGTCTTTCCTAGTGAACAAAGGTGA
>JAHFTD010000032.1:20063-25489 GCA_023269565.1 Opitutaceae bacterium
GACCCCAGGGATGACCTTTCTCCCGGGTAAGTTCCCACTTGCCGAAGACCACGGCGGCGTCCGGCGAGAACCCGCTCACCTCTCGCTCAGTGAACGCGAGCGAGCCCATTGCGGCCTTGTCCGGGTAGCGGCGGAGGTATCCTGCAAGCGTCGGCTGCCAGCCGCACGTGACACCGCCGCCCGAGGCGAAGCGCCGATATTCCGACTTCCAATAGACCCCCATGAACGCCGGGAAGTCGCCGCGGTTCCACGCCGCCGTCTGTGCCGCAAGCCGCGCCCGAATATCGGCTGTGTCAGCCGCGCAAGAGTAGCGATCCAATACTGAATGCGGCCAGCAGACTTAGCACACCCAAACGGCGCCACATGACACCGGGTCTTTCCTAGTGAACAAAGGTGACCGTGCGTGCGCCCGCCACCCCACTGATCGTGATGGTGACGCCCATGGTGTAATTGGCGGGATAGGCCTCGCTGGCCACCGTGTTGATCGCCTTCACGTAGCCATTCGTGCCAATCATGTTGGTCGAGGTCACGGTGGTCACGCCATTTTCCAGAAAATACTGGTCGGCGGCGGAAGCGAGCTGGCGGGCATTATTCATGACAGCCGTATCCTGAGATCTCTCACGGATGCGGATGAAGGCGGGAATCGCCATCGCTGCGAGGAGGCCGATGATGACGACGACGATCATGATCTCGACTAGGGTAAAACCACGGGTGCGCGGTAGGGACATCTGGTAAAAGCAATCACTTTTTGGCCAGCAAGTCCAGTGCGGAGGCGCTCATGGCGGTGACGGCGGCCTTGAGCGTCGGCTCGGGCACGGGAGCGAACAACGCGCTGTGGTTCGACGGCCACAGCTCGCCCTTGCGCTTGGCCTCGGCCATTTTCACCGGGTCGGTGCCGCCGACCCAGAAGATGCAGATCGGCACCTTCGGCTGCGTGCGGCCGTATTCGGTGAAATCCTCGCCATAGGTTGCGGGCTCCTCGGGGCCGACGCGGTCGGAGGGAAACCATTGTTGAAACACGCCAGCGAGCCGGCGCGTCAGCGCCGGGTCGTTGTAGGTGACGGGAGTTCGCGTCTCGGTGACAGTGACGACCGGCAGGAGGTTGTCGGGCAGGCCGGCGGCGCGCCCGAGGTTCTCGCTGATGCGGCGGATGGAGGCGATGAGGTGGTCGGCTACCGCGTCGTCGTAGCAGCGGAGTGTGAGTTCAAGTTTTACCTCGGAGGGGATGATGTTGCGGCGGGTGCCGCCGTGGATGGTGCCGACGGTGACGACGGCAGGCGTGCCGGGCTTGAGTTCGCGGCTGACGATGGTCTGCAGTGTGTTGATGATTTCCGCGGCGAGCACGACCGGGTCGCGCGTCGAGTGCGGGCGGGCGCCATGGCCGCCGATGCCGCGCACCAAGATGTCCACGGCGTCGACATTGGCGTAAGTCGGTCCCTCGACCCAGCCGACGCGGCCGGCAGGCATGTCGCCACCGACGTGCAACGCGATGACGTAGTCGGGCCGGGGGAAACGCGTGTAGAGTCCGTCCTGCAGCATGGCGCGAGCGCCGCCCACCATCTCCTCGGCGTGCTGGCCGATCATCACGAGTGTGCCCGACCAGCTCGATTTCAGCGACGTGAGCACGCGCGCGGTGCCGAGCAGCGTGGTGACGTGCGAATCGTGCGCGCACGCGTGCATGGCGGGTTGCTCCTTGCCGGTAAGGTCCGGCATCACGACCTTGCTCGCGTAGGGCAGGCCGGTCTCCTCCTTGATGGGCAGTGCATCCATGTCGGCGCGGATGAGCAGCGTCGGCCCCGGGCCGTTCTTCATCACGGCCACCACGCCGCGGCCGCCGACCTTCTCGGTGACTTCAAAGCCGAGTCCGCGCATCTCCTGCGCGATCAGCTCGGGCGTGCGCACTTCGCAAAACGACAGCTCGGGGTGCGCGTGGATGTCCTGGTAGATGGCGAGGAGCGAAGGATATTCGGCGTCGACCTTTCGGGCAACGGCCTCGCGGAGGGATTCGGTGGGCGCGGCGAGAGCCAGCGCGGGCACGAGGGCAAACAACAAGGAGAGGAGGGGTTTCATGGTTGGTTTTTTGGTTCGATGAGAAGAATGAGAGCGTCGAGCACCTCGTCGACGGTGAGCTTGAGCAGCTGGGCGTCGCTGACCTCGCGGCCCTCGGCCCGGCTGCGGGCGGCGGCCTCGGCGGCACGGGTCTTGGCGGCGGCGAGAAACTCCTCCTTACGCTTCATCAGCGCACCGCTCTCGACAAACTCCCGCACGCCACCGGCACGGCCCATGAAGGCCGGCACATGCGGATCGCCAATCCAGATCATCCACTCGTCGAGACTGGCGAAGTAGCTGACGAGCACGCCGTCCTGTTTCACGCCGAGCTTCGCAGCGAGCGCAGAGTGCCACGCGCCAAGCTTCTGGCCCTCGTGGTCGGGTGTGAACATGGCGAAGACGCGCGCATAGAGCTTGCGGCCGGTGAAGCGCTCGAAGTTGGCGAGCTTGAAGTTGAAATTCTTCGCGCGCGGCACGTCCTGTGGGAGGCGTTTGTCGGGGTCGTCGAAGTGCGTGGCCAGGCCGGGCTCGGTGGCGCCGGCATATTTTCCGGCCTTGGCGACGAGCGCGGTAAAGGTCGCTTCGTCGGCTTTGAATGCGGCGGCGGCGGCACCGAGGCGAAGGATTTTGATCGTGAACGCGTCGTTAAGCTGGAGGAGCGGCAGCACTTCGGCGCCGCGCACCGTGCGGCCGAAGACGCTGTGCAGATAGTTCAGGCGCGTGGTGTCGGCGAGCGTGACGAAAAATTCCGAGCTGTTCGTGTCGGGCCCGCCGTTGGCCATCGAGAGCGTGCCGGCGGCGCTGTGGTGCAGGCCGGGCACAATCTCGTCGGGGAAAGGGAGCGGGTGGCCGGCGGCTTCGTCCTCGGGTTTCGGCGGCGGACGGCTCTGAATTCCACCACCGGGATTGGTTGGGTCGCCGCTTTGGATGACGAAGCCCGGCACGACGCGATACCACTTTAGCCCGGTGAAGAACGGTTTGCCGTCACGCGGGGCCAGAGCGCCTTCGGCGCGGCCGACGAACGACGCGACGGTCATGGGCGCCTTGTCGTAATAAAGCTCCGCGAGAAATGTGCCCCGCGGGGTCATGAACTCGGCGTAGATGCCGTCGGCCAGTTTTTCCGTGGCACGCAACGGGTGGGCCGCGAAAAGACCGGCGGCCAGCAGCAGGAGGAGTGGTGAACGGGATAATATCATTTCGGTTCGAGTTTGAAGATTAGGCCGTCGAGCACGTTGTCGGTGCGAAGTTTCAGTCGCTGGGCGGGCGTGGTGGGCCGGTCGGCGGGCGGGAGTTCGCGCTGCTGCTTGGCCATCATGGCGTCTCCGGCCTGCATCGCGGCCTCGATGAATGCATCCTTCACCTTATGGAAGGCACCGCCGGGAGCGAGGTCGGTGGGCGTGGTCGCACCGCCAAAAAAAGCAGCCGTGGATTCGTCGCCAATCCAGATACGCCAGTCGTCCTCCTCGGCGAAGTAGGCGACGAGCGCGCCTCGCTTGGCGGTGCCGAGCTGCTCGGCGAGCGCGCGCATGTAGGCGCCGGGAACCTTGTCTTGGTCGGCGGGCGGCTCCTTGGCGAAGATGCGGCCGACGATGCGCACGCCGGTGACGCGCTCGAAGTTGGCGAGCTTGAAGTTGAAATTTCTCTCCCGCGGAATCTCCTGCGGCAGCAGCTTGTCCGGGTCGTGGAAATGCGCCGTCGGCCCGGGCTCGCGCTCGAAGGTGTATTTTTTCGCGACGGCCGAGAGCGCCTTGAACGCGGCCTCGTCGGCCCTGAAGGCTTTCGCGGCTGCGCCGACCCGAATAATTTTAATCGTAAGGGGGTCGTCCTGCTTGATCTGCGGCAGCACCTCGACGCCGCGCACGGCGCGGCCGAACACGCTGTGCAGGTAGTTCAGGCGCGTGCAGTCGCCGAGCGTGAAACAGAACTCACAGCTGTTAGTATCGGGGCCGGCGTTGGCCATCTGGAGCGTGCCGATGCCCTCGTGGCGCAGGCCGGGCACGAAGTCGTCGGGGAAGTGATGAGGGATCGGCACCTTCTCGTCGTCGGTGTCCTTCAGGCCGGGATTGCCGGTCTGCATGACGAAGCCTGGCACGACGCGATACCAAGTGAGGCCGGTGTAGAACGGCTGGCCGTTCTTCGGCGCGAGCGAACCCTCGGCGAGGCCGACGAAGTTGACGCACATCAGCGGCGCCTTTTTGTAGAATAACTCGGCGATGGTGACGCCGCGTGGCGTGGTGAACTCGGCGTATAATCCGTCGGGGAGCGCGGGCGGGGCATCGGCGGCGAAGAGCGAAACCGCGGCGAAGGCCAGCAAGGGCAGGAGGCGGCGCATGGGGCGGAGGGAGTGTGGATGTTGTAGCGGGGAAACCGGATTTGGCCAGCGCGCAATCAAGGTCGAGTTATTGGATTGTGCCGCGGGGGCCGCGAAGGCAAGCTGCCCGCCCGCAGCACAACCATGAGCACGACGACACGCATCGGCATCCTCACTGGCGGAGGCGACTGCCCCGGTCTCAACGCGGTGATCTATGCGGTGGTGAAGGCCGCGGCCAAGCGCGGCTGGGAGACCTACGGTATCTACGGCGGCTTCGAGGGCCTGCTCTCGCCGATGAAGGCCCAAAAACTCAACTACCGCGGGTTGGACGGCCTACTCTACATCGGAGGCACCATCCTCGGCACGGCCAACAGCGGACGCTTCGCTGCCAAGGTCGGCCATGGCGACAAGCGCGCCCTCGATCCCGCCATCCTCACCGAGGCGAAGAAAAATTTCGACGCGCTGGGCCTGCGCGCACTCGTGGTCGTGGGCGGCGACGGCTCGCTCTCCATCGCGCTGCAATGCCACGAGGCCGGCCTCCCGGTCGTCGGCGTGCCGAAGACCATCGACAACGACATCGCCGGCACGGTGGTGACGTTCGGTTTCGACACCGCGGTGTCGTTCGCCACCGAGGCGCTCGACCGCCTGCGCACCACGGCGCAGAGCCACAACCGCGTCATGATTTGCGAGATGATGGGCCGCTACGCCGGCTGGATCGCGGCGCACTCCGGCATCGCCGGCGGCGCGAGCGTCATCCTCATCCCGGAAATCCCCTTCGACTACGACAGCGTCTGCCGGAAAATCGCCGAGCGCGAGGCGGAGGGCAAGCGCTTCACCCTGGTCGTCGTGGCCGAGGGCGCGCGGGAGAAGGGCAAGGATTTCATCACCCAGGGCGGCGCGGCCAACCGCGAGGCCCGGCTCGGCGGCATCGGCGCGGTGGTGTGCGAGGAGCTGGGGCGCCGCACCGGCAAGGAGGCGCGCGTCTGCGTGCTCGGCCACCTCCAGCGCGGCGGCACTCCCACGACTTTCGACCGGCTGCTCTGCACGCGCTTCGGCGTCAATGCCG